>JAITIQ010000039.1 GCA_031279425.1 Accumulibacter sp. | reverse complement strand
CAGCGATGGAACCCAGCACGATGTCCTGGCAGGCGGGAAGCCTTCCGCGCGGGGCATGGCGAAGATTTTCTTCAAAGGCATTGAGTATTTGCAGCGAGGCTTTGAAGCTCAGTTGTCGCGGCAACAAGCAGGCGAGACAGGCTGCCTGCGCCATGACCGTGCGGATCAGGTTGCAGGCCAGGAAATGGACGGCGATTTCCTTTTGGATCATGTCCGGGGTCTTGCAGCGCAGAATATCCATCTGCATCACCGACTTGATGGCGCGAAAGTCAAGTTCAATCTGCCAACGCTGAGCATAGAGGTCGATCAGTTCCTGTTTGCCAACTTCCTTGGCGTCCAGCAGCGTGGTCACCAGAGTCAAATCGCCGGAGCGCACCTCGCGCATGACGAGGAATTCGGGCATCTGGAGGTAGGTCGCAGGATCCAGCCAGACCGGACGGGGCGGACGCGCCCATTGGACTTTGTGATCCCGCCGGCCCAGCCGCTCTCCCCGGCGAAAATCCGTGCGCCGAAGCGGATGTTGGCGAATCACGACATCCATCCCCAGTTGGTACAGGCGAGCTATACCAAAGTACCCCGCAAAATAGCGATCCGCCACTACCACGTCGCCCGGAAGCAATCGATCCATCAATCGCCACAGTACCGCTGTTTCACCCGTCTGCTTGCCTTCGCACGGCCCCACGGCCCATTCCACGATTGCTCCACACGACCGCGAGAGGATCCCCAATAAGCGCGCCAGCGGAAATCCCAAGCCCGGCTTCTGCTCATGGTTCTGCGGGAAGGCTCCCTGATTGGCTTTCGTGTCGGGCATCGATACCGTTGTGCCATCCACCAACTTGACTTCCCGCCCATGCCATAACCACTGCTTCGGTTGCGCCGCGCACAACCGCGCCGCCACCACGCGCCCCAACCGTTCCACCAGCCCCGCCGATAAACGTGCCCGCGCCTGGCAGTACGCCCCCGTGTTCAAACCACACGGTGCTTGCCCTTGAGAGACTCGCAGACTCAACCCCCTTGCCACCGCGTCATGACAACTGCGGTCTCCACCCAGTACTTGCTCAAGAAACAGCACCAAGGTCGTCAGCGGGCCGTAAATCCGCTCCCGCCAGCGCCCCGTTTCCTCATAGACCACTTCCTGAAGCAGGCGCCCCGTCAGCACAGAACCCAACAGCGTCCCCCCTCCCTGGACAAAGCGTGCTCGAAACCGCCGTACCTGCTCCGTCATCCCCACTTTCTTGATAACATTCATCCGGGCTGACCCTCCAACGTTTGATACTGGTTTGGATACTTGCATCATAACGCCAAAAGGTGCTCAGCCCAACTCTATCTCTTTGATCTGTATGAAATTTCTCTTAACGTAGCGCCATTGGGGTTAGAGTCACTTCCGTTTATATTCCAAGTCAATAATACATCTCCACGTCCGGCAACGAAGCCAGCGCAGCCTGGACAAGCGAAGCGCAGTCCGGGGATTCAGCATCCGGCGCTGCGCGCCGCGAGTTTATGATCGTTGGACTGCGCCTCGCTTGTCCCAGCTACGATATCGCCGCCCAGGCGTAGGCCGGTATCCAGGGGGATTGCCAGGCCGCAGCCAGGCGCGAGGCGCGCTGGAGCGGCACGGCGGCGCTTTCGAAATCCACCACGACGCAGAAGTCGGCGTGAGTGGGACGGGGCGGGGTTTCGGCGAAGCGGCCGTCGGTCAATAGCCACAGGCCAATGCGCCTTTCCGGCGCGCGTTGCCGGATGCGGCGCAGGACTTCGTCGGCGAGCCGCAGACCCCGCGTTACCGGGGTGCCGCCGCCGCCCGCGAGATCCCGGATCCAGCCTTCGTTATCGGCGGTGGCCTTGGCGGGCGGTCGCACCAGATACGCCGTGCCGCCGGAGAAGGCGACCACGGCCAGCTCGGCGCGCTGCCGGTAGATGCGCGCCGTCCAGGCGAGCAGCAGACCCTTGGCGAGCGACAGGGCCTCGCCTTGCAGCATCGAGGCCGAACAGTCGAGCACGAGGCAATGCAGCAGCTTGCCCGCCGCGTGTCCCGAGCGGTAGCGCAAGTGTTCGCGCGCGAGTGGCCGATCGGCCTTGGCGAACAGGGTGCGCGGCCAGTGGATGCGACGGGTGGACTGCGTGCCGCGCCGCAACGGACCGCGCGGCGTGTCGGCGCTGGGTGTGGGCGCGTTGGCGGCGCCAAGCGTCGGAGCGCCTTGTCGCGCCGGGATGGCGGGCAGGGGACGGGTGGATTGGATGTGCCGGATCGGCGGCGGCACGGAATCGGGCGGCAAGGCGCCCCAGTCATCCGGGGCATCACCCGCGGCGAAAAGAGCAGAAGACGACGGGCGCGGCCCGGCGCCGGGCGCGCCGCTACCGGATGCGCCGTCGTCCGGCGCACCCCCGCCGGGGATTTTGTCCATGCCCGTGCCGTTGCCAGGCGCGCCGTCGTCGTTCGGCGGCGGGACGGCGGAGGTGTCCTGGCGGGGAGGGCGGCGGTGCGCGAGCGCCAGTTCGGCCACGGCGTCGATGTCGGCGGCGGCGATGGCGCTTCGTCCGTGCAGGGCGGCGTGGGCGCGCGCGGCGCGCAGCATGGCGAGATCGGCGCGCACGCCTTCGACGGCGGCGGCCTGACAAAGCTCGCTCACCCGCTCGATCACGGCGTCGGTCAGCGGCAGGGTGGGGAGGGCGGCGCGGGCGTTTGCCAGACGCGCGGCGAGTTCACGCTGCGCATCGGCGTGGCGGGCGGCGAAGGCGACGGGGTCGGCATCGAATTCCAGCCGGTTGCGCACGACGCGCTGGCGCGTCATGGCGTCGGCAAGGTCGCCGACGTGTACGAAGAGGCCGAAGCGGTCGAGCAGTTGCGGGCGCAGTTCGCCTTCTTCCGGGTTCATGGTACCGATGAGGACGATGCGCGCTGCGTGCCGGTGCGAGATGCCGTCGCGCTCGACGTGGTTGACGCCGCTTGCCGTGACGTCGAGCAGGAGGTCAACGAGGGCGTCGGGAAGCAGGTTGATTTCGTCGACATAAAGCACGCCTTCGTGCGCGCGCGCGAGCAAGCCGGGTTTGAAGACGGCTTCGCCGCGTTGCAGGACGTGGTCGATGTCGAGGCTGCCGAGCAGTTGTTCCTCGCTCGCGCCGAGCGGCAGGTTGACGAAGCGGCCCTGCGGCAGGAGATCGGCGAGCGCGCGCGCCGCCGTGGATTTGGCGGTGCCGCGCGCTCCTTCGACGAGCACGCCGCCGATGGCCGGGTCGATGGCGGCCAGGAGCAGCGCCGTTTGCAGGCGCGGTTGGCCTTGCAGGGCGGAAAAGGGGAAGGTCGGAAGAAGAGTGGGCATGAATCGTCAGTGCTTCATCGCAAACCGTCTTGCCGGCCTCCCATTCCCGAGGCGATGAAGGACAATACCAGCGTATTGAGCGACACCCCCTCGGCTTTCGCGCGAGCGGCAAGGCGGGCATGCAGCGTTCTGGGCAGGCGGGTAACGAACTTGCCGGAGAATTTTTCGTCCACGCCGTCCGCGCGAAACGCAGGCGCGGGGATTTCGCGTCCCATGTCCTGCAAGGCGGAAACCACGGCGATAAAGGCATCCCGCCCGTTTTCGAGTGCTTCGGCCTCCGTTTCGCCGTCCGACATGCAGCCCGGGATGTCCGGAAGCGTCAGCAGGAATCCGCCGCCTTCGTCCGCCGCCAGCGGACGGATGACATGGGTGTAAGCCTCGAAAGGCCAGAGTGGCGCAGCTCTGGCGATACGCTTGATTTCAGTCTTCATGCTTTTCTTCCTCCTCCTTGAGCGCTTTGGCGCCATTGGCCTCCATGGCCTGCGCGCAAAGCGCGACAAAGGCTCTGACATGAATCGGCTTGGTCGGACGATGCGCCGGAGCGCATACAGGAACCGCAACGTCCGGGTGTGAAAACACATGATGGCTCCCACCATCACTGCGCACTTCGATCCTCAGCCGCCTCCCGATGGTAATGAGTTGTTCGATGCGCCAATCGCGCGGGTTGTTACGCATGGCGGCAAGTAATTTCACGGCCGTGCTCATGCTTGGACAGTACCAAATACGATACTACTCATCAAGTCCTCACAATCCGTTTGGAAAGTCCAGGCAATGTGGGCTTTCATCTCCCAGACCAGTTCATCACTCCCCGTCCTCCAACCTCTGTTCGACCTCCAGCAGACGGTTTTCGAGCCGCTGGTGGTAGTCGCCGGGGTTTTGCCACAGGCCGCGGCCGATGGCTTCGAGCAGGCGTTCGCACATCTCGTGCAGAGCGTCGGGGTTGTGGCGTTCGAGAAAGGCGCGGGTGTTGGGATCGTCGATGAAGGCGTCGGCGACGCGCGCGTACTGGTCGTCGCGCACCACGCGGGCGGTGGCATCAAAGGCGAACAGGTAGTCGACGGTCGCCGCCATCTCGAAGGCACCCTTGTAGCCATGGCGCTTGACGCCTTCGATCCATTTGGGATTGGTGACGCGGGCGCGCACGACGCGGCTGATTTCTTCTTCCAGCGTGCGGATGCGCGGGGTCTCCGGGTCGCTGTGGTCGCCGAAGTAAATTGCCGGCGCTCGACCGCCGCAGTGCCGCGCCGCCACCGCCATGCCGCCCTGGAATTGATAATAGTCGTCGGAGTCGAGCAGGTCGTGCTCGCGGTTGTCCTGATTGTGCAGGACGAGTTCGATGCCCGCCATGCGCCGCGTGAGCGCGTTCCGCGCGGGCGCGCCGTCGGCATGCCGACCGTAGGCGTAGCCGCCGCCGTCGAGATAGGCTTTCGCGAGATCGGCGTCGTCATTCCAGGCGCGCGAATCGATGAGTTCCTGCAAACCCGTGCCGTAGGCGCCCGGCTTCTCGCTGAAGACGCGGTAGCCCGCCTGCTCGCGCGCGGCGCCGGCGTCCACCCCCTGCCGGATCAGGCTGTCCGTCTCGCGCCGGATGCGCGCGCGGATCGGATTCACTTCCTCTGGTTCGTCCTGTTCGGCCACTTTCTGCACGGCGGCGTCGAACAGGCGGATGACGTTGAGGAAGGCATCGCGGAAAAAACCGGAAACGCGCAGGGTGACATCCACGCGCGGTCGGTCGAACAGCGAGGTCGGCAGGATCTCGAAGTCGCTCACGCGTCCGCTGCCGTCGTCCCACTTCGGACGCGCGCCGATCAGGGCGAAGGCTTGCGCGATGTCGTCGCCGCCGGTGCGCATGGTGGCGGTGCCCCACACCGACAGGCCGATGGCGCGCGGATAGTCGCCGTGTTCCTGGGTGTAGCGCTCGATCAGGCGCGCCGCCGATTTCACGCCCAACGTCCAACTCGTCCGGGTCGGCACGGCGCGCAGGTCGAGGGAATAGAAATTGCGCCCGGTGGGCAGCGTATCGGGTCGTCCGCGCGTCGGCGCGCCGCTCGGGCCGGGCGGCACGAACCGGCCGCTCAATCCGCGCAGGAGTTGGCGCGTTTCCTGTTCGCCGCAGGCGGCGAGCTTCGGGCGCAGATCGCTTTCGATGCGGTCGAAGACGGCGCGCGCCGCCGGCCAGGCGTCTCCGGCCGGGTCTGCCGCGGGCAGCCCGTGTTCGAGAAAATCCAGCGCCAGCCATTCGATCCGTTCGCGCGTATCGCCCGCGTGCCGCCAGGATTCGGCGCTCATCCGCGCCAGCGCCGCCGGGCGCGGACCTTGCCAGGACGCGGCCCAATCCGCGTCGAGCGGGTCGAAGTTGTCGAGGTGAAGATCGGCGGCGAGTGCGCGGAGGAGGCTGTTCTTGTCCTCCCGCCCATCGCCGACTGGATGGCGGGCGAGCGCCAGCAGGGTATCGCGCTCCTGCCGTCCCCGCGGCGAGGAACCGAAAATGTGCAGGCCGTCGCGGATTTGCGCTTCCTTCAGTTCGCAGAGATAGGCGTCGGCGCGGTTCAAGAGGCGCTGCTCTTCTTCCGCGTCGCGCGGCGCGGCGAGGCCCAGGTCGCGGTGCAGGTCGTGCTGGACGATGTGTTCGAGAATCTGCCGGCGCAGCACGGCGGCGCGCGGCGGGTCGAGCATCAGCGCCTCGTAGTATTCGTCGACCTGCCGTTCCAGATCGCGGGCCGGGCCGTGACTTTCGGCGCGGGTGAGCGGTGGCATCAGGTGGTCGACGATGACCGCCTGGGCGCGGCGCTTGGCCTGCGTGCCTTCGCCGGGATCGTTGACGATGAACGGGTAAAGATGCGGCAGCGGGCCGAAAACGAGGTCCGGCCAGCAGGCGTCCGAGAGCGCCACGCTCTTGCCCGGCAGCCATTCCAGATTGCCGTGCTTGCCGACGTGCACGATGGCGTCGCTCTGCCAGACCTTGCGCAGCCACAGGTAGAAGGCGAGGTAATGGTGTGGCGGCGGCAGGTCCGGGTCGTGATAATTCATTGGCCTGTCGAGCCGTCCCCGTGCCGGCTGGAGTCCAACGAACACGCGCCCGCAGCGCAGACCGGCGATCATGAAGCGGCCTCGCCGCAGCATCGGGTCGTTTTGCGGCTCGCCCCAGCGTTCGCGCACGGCCTGCCGGCAGACTTCGGGAATGCCGGCGAACCATTCCTCGTACTCCGCCAGCGCCAGGCTTTGCCGCGCCGGGCGCAACGACCGGTGACGGGCGTCGTTGGTGACGCCGCTCTTCAGGAGGACGATCAGGGCGTCACCGTCGGCGGGAAGTTCACCGAGCGCGTAACCTTCCCGGCGCAGCGCCTCGAGGATGGCGACGACCGAGGCGGGCGTGTCCAGTCCGACGCCGTTGGCGAGACGGTCGTCGCGCGGTGGATAATTGGCGAGCACCAGTGCCAGGCGCTTTTCGGCGTTCGGCAGGCGGCGCAGGCGCAGCCAGCGACGGGCGAGTTCGACCACGAAGGCCATGCGTTCGGGCTGGACGCGGTATTGCACCACGTCGCTCTGGGTCCGTTCGCAGCGATAATCCAGCCCCTTGAAGCTGACGGCGCGCGTCAGGATGCGTCCGTCGATTTCCGGCAACGCCACGTGCATGGCGATGTCGCGCGGCGTGAGGCCGTGCGGGTTGTCGCGCCAGACCTCCTCGTTGCTGCCGGAGAGCACCAGTTGCAGCACCGGCGCGTCGCCGGCCAGCGCGATGTCGTCGTCGTCCTTGCCGGTCGCGGAACGCGCGAAGGCGGTGGTGTTGAGGACGATCTCCGCTTTTTCGGCGCGGCACAGTGCGCGCACGGTTTCCAGGCACAGTGGGTCCTTGAGCGAGAGGAGCGCGATGGGCAGCGGATTCATGCCGGCTTTGAGCAAGGCGTCGCAGAGATGGCGGAAAACGGCGGTGTTGCCCGCCTGCACGTGGGCGCAGTACAACAGGATCGCCACGCAGGGCGCGTCGGGAATCCAATCCGACCGCCAGAAGTCAACCGAGCCGACGTCGTGCGCGGGATGAAAGACCGCGACGGCGGGCAGTGGGCGCGGCGGGCGCGGGGAGAGATCGAGGCCGAAGAAGGTCGCGCCGAGATAGCGATAGAACTCGCGCGCGTTGGCTGCGCCGCCTTCGCGCAGGTAGCGCCACAGGGTACGGCAGCTTTCTCGATCCACGGTGCTTTTTTGCAGCAGATTGGGGTCTTCGGCGAGGTCGCCCGAGAACATCGCCAGCGCGATGCCGCGGCTCCGGCACAGTTCGCCGACGCGCTCGGTACCGTAGGGCCAGTAGCTCTCGCCGCCGAGATGGTCGATGACGATCAGCCGCGCGTGCTGGAGCACTTCGTCGGCGTAGAGGTCGATGGAAGCCGGCTGGCGCAGGTGCAAGAGGTTGGCGAGGCGCACCGTGGGAAAGGCGCCGCCATCCTCGTGGACGGGGCAGGTCTGGGCGAGCAGCGCCAGTGTGGTGTCGGCGGCGCTCAGGAGGACGATGTCGGCGGCGTCTTGCGCGATGCGCGCGACGACGCTTTCGTCGTCGACGAAGCCGCCGGGCTGGACGGAGAGGAGGTGCATGTCAGAGGTCAGGGGACAGAGAGAGGTCCTCTGGTACGGCGGCTTCCAGCGCGCGGCGGATGGCGTCTGCGGGCAAGTCCTGCCCGATCAGCACGAGTTCGGTTCGGGGCGTCTCGTGCGCGCGCCAGCGGCGGTCGAAATAGCCGTCGAAGCGTGTCCCGACGCCTTGCACGACGAGTCGCATGGGTTTGCCCGGCAGCGCGGCGAAGCCCTTGACGCGGAAAATCGCGTACTCGCTCACCAGGGCGCGCAGGCAGGCGAACAGCCGTTCGCGGTCGAGCGGTGGCAGGCGCATGACGAGGGAATCGAAGGCTTCATGGTCGTGTTCCTCGCCTTCGCCGTGCGCGTGGTGGCCAGGGCGCAGATGAATGACTTCCTCGGCGGCGCTGTGCAACCCCAGCAGCAGGGCCGGGTCGATCCGGCCGTGCGTGGCGGCGACGACCTTGACTTCGGGCGGTAGTTCCTGCCGGACCAGGGCCTCCGCGCGGGCACGGGCGGCCTCGTTCACCAGGTCGGTCTTGCCGAGGATGACGAGATCGGCGGCGAGCAACTGGTCTTCGAACAATTCGTGCAAAGGCGATTCGTGTTCGAGATTCGGATCGAGGCGGCGCTGCGCATCCACGGCATCCGGGTTCTCCGCGAAACGCCCTTCCGCGACGGCGGGTGTGTCGACCACCGCGATCACCGCGTCGACCGTGCAGGCGTTTTTTATTTCCGGCCAGTGGAACGCCTGCACCAGCGGTTTTGGCAGGGCCAGGCCGGACGTTTCGATCAGGATGTGGTCGATGTCGGCGCGGCGCGCGAGCAGCGTCTTCATGACCGGGTAGAACTCCGCCTGCACCGTGCAACACACGCAACCGTTGGCGAGTTCGTAGACTTCGCCGCAGGCGCAGCCGTCTTCTTCGCAACCGCGCAGCAGTTCGCCGTCGATGCCCAGTTCGCCGAACTCGTTGACGATGACGGCGATGCGGCGTCCGCCGGCGTGGGTGAGAATGTGGCGCAAGAGCGTGGTCTTGCCGCTGCCGAGAAAACCGGTGACGACGGTGGCGGGGATTTTTGCCTGTTCCGGCATAGGATTTCTCCTGTGACTCAATCGGGGTTGGGTTGGCAGCGCCAGGGCATGACGTAGCGCTCGTTGTGGTGTTCGCCGGTCATGGCGCTGATGTGATAGACCCGTTGCAGATTGCGCGGTGTGAGGACGTGGCGCGGTTCGCCGTGCGCCACCGCGCGGCCGCGGTCGAGCAGCAGCACGCGATGGCAGAAGCGGCTGGCCAGGGTGAGGTCGTGCAGGGCAGTGATGACGGTGGCGCCCGCCGCGCACTGCCGGGCCAGCAATTCCATGACGTTGAGTTGATGATACGGGTCGAGCGCGGCCACCGGCTCGTCGGCGAGCAGGACCGTGGCGCCCACCGCCAGCGCGCGCGCCAGCCGCGCCCGGGCGCATTCGCCGCCGGACAGGTGATCGACGCGGCGAAAGCGCAGGGGGTCGATGCGCATCACGGCGATGGCCGCGTCGATGGCGGCCTCGTCCTCCCCGCACAGCCGCCACGCGCCCCAGCGCGGACGGTGCGGCAAGCGTCCGAGGGCGACGAAATCGACGAGCGTCAAGGCCCAACCGAGGCGTCCGTCCTGACCGAGGTAGGCGAGGCGTGTGGCGCGTTCGCGCGGGGACAGCGCGGCGAGCGACACGCCGTCGAGACGGACGTCGCCCGCGCAGGGCAGAAGACAGGCGAGACATTTCAGGAGGCTCGTCTTGCCCGCGCCGTTGGGGCCGACGAGGCCGAGCAGCTCGCCGCCGTCGACGTGCAGCGACACGCCGTCCAGCACGCGCTGGCCGCCACGGACGAGCACGAGGTTTTCGGCTTCGATCCGGCTCATGCCACCATTCTCTTTTCGCGCAGCACCAGCGCGAGGAAAAATGGCGCGCCGATCAGGGCCGTGACCACGCCGAGCATCAATTCGCGGTTGCCGGAAAAGAGGCGCAGCGCGAGATCGGCGGCGAGCAGCAGCGTAGCGCCTCCCAGGGCGCTGGAAACGAGGAGGCGGGCCGGATGAAAACCGACGAAACGGCGCAGCATGTGCGGCACCACCAGCCCGACGAAACCGATCGCGCCGGTGACCGCCACGCTCGCCCCGACGCACGAGGCCGCGCCGACGATCACCGTGGCGCGCAGGCGGGAGAGGTCGATCCCCAGGCTTCTCGCCTCGTCTTCGCCCGCGGTGAGGGCTTCCAGCCCGAGGCCGGAGGTGGCGAGCAGGAGGAGGCCGACGAGTACGAAGGGCAGGCACAGGCGAAGGTCGTCGAAACTGCGGTCGGACACCGAACCCAGGAGCCAGAGCATGATGTCCTCGGCGTCGGACGGGTTGGGCGCGAGGTTGAGCGAGAGCGAGGTGAGCGCCGCTGCGAGCGAGGAGAGGGCCACGCCGGCGAGCATCAGTGTGAGATCGCTGGCGCCGCCGCGCAGGACCTGCCACAACACCAGCGTCGCCAGCGCGGCACAGGCCATGCCGGCGAGAGGCGTCGCCCAGACGGAGAGCGCGCCGCCGCCGAAATAGAGGCACAGTACCGCGCCCAGGCTGGCGCTGGCGCTCACGCCGAGGATGCCGGGGTCGGCGAGCGGATTGCGCAGCAATCCCTGCAAGGCCGCGCCGGACATGCCGAGCGAAGCGCCCACCAGAATGGCCAGCGCGACGCGCGGCAGGCGGACGTGGGTGACGATGACCCGGACGCGGGCGATCTCGTCGAGCAAGGCGGCGGTGTCCGGCCAGGGTGGCAACAGGCTCAGGAGGATCTCGCCGGGCGAGAGCGCCACCGGCCCGACCGAGAGCGAGAGGAAGGCAAGCGCGAGCAGGGCGCCAAGCAAGGCGGCGTTGAGTGTCGTGGATTTCATGATCCATCCGCCGTGAGCGGAGAGGGGGATGCCGTCAGGCGGTCGATCTCCGCGGCGATTTCCTCGGCGGCCTCGATCAGCAGCCAGTTGCTGCATCCCCAGTGGGTACCGGAAACCTGGATCACGGAACGGCGCTCCATCAGTTGCCGCATCAGCGGGTGGCGGGCAGGGAACGAGCGGGCGTGGGCGGTTTCCCGCCGTATGCCGTCGACGACGACGAAGAAGTCGGGGGGATCGGCGAGCAGTTTTTCCAGCGATAGCTGTCCCCAGCCCGTGCAACCGAGCGCATCGGCGTGATTCGTCACGCCCGCGGCCTCGAACACCCTGTCGATCTGGGTACCCTTGCCGGCGCAGCGTCCGTTGGGGCGCACGTGCAGTGCCTTGAACGGACGCGGCGTCTCCTTGAGGCGCTGCAACCGCCGTTGCACGTCCGCCACCCGCGCTTCGGCCGCGTCTTCCCGTCCCAGCCAACCGCCGACGCGCCGGGTGTCGGCGAAAATCGCCTCCCAGGAGAGTGGAAACGGCACGACCTTCAGCGCGATGCCCTGGCTTTGGAGCAGTGCCGCCTGGCGCCGTCCTCGCCAGGCGCTGGAAATGAGCACGACGTCGGGTTTTTGCTCCAGGATTTCCTCCAGTGCGCCGTGGCCGTGGTTGATGGGAAAACGCGCCGCCCGGCCGGCGAGCGGCGACAGACGCGGATCGCGGGCCTGCGCGGAGACCGAGAGCAACTGCGCGTCGTCGGCCAGCGACAGCGCCAACGCATCGGCGCAGACGTTGGTCGAAACCACGCTGGGCAAGACCGTATCGGCGGCTTGTGCCGCCATGGCGATGACGAGGCTGCCGCACCAGGCGGCGAGACGGGGCGCGCATTTCATTGCGGTGGGGGCGTTCAGAAATCGACTCCCGCGCGCGCCTTGATTCCGGCGTGGAAAGCGTGGCGGACGTCGCGGATTTCGCTGATTGTGTCAGCGATCTCCAGGAGAGCCGGCGGCGCGCCGCGGCCGGTGGCCACCACGCTTTGCGTTTTTGGGCGGGCGGCGATGGTGGCGGTCACTTCGCTGGCGTCGAGATAGCGGTATTTGAGCATGTAAGTCAGCTCGTCGAGTACCACGAGATCGAATCTGTCGTCGCGCAGCATCTTGCGTGCCTCTGCCCACGCGGCTTCGGCGGCGAGGCGGTCGGCTTCGTGGTTTTGCGATTCCCAGGTAAAGCCGGTCGCCATGGCGTGATAGTGCACGTTCTGGCCGAACTGTTCGAGAAAGGTGATTTCACCGGCTGCCTTGGTGCCCTTGATGAACTGCACCAGTCCCACGCATTGTCCGTGCCCGAGGGCGCGGAACAGGGTACCCAGGGCCGAGGTTGTCTTGCCCTTGCCGTTGCCGGTGACGACGATCACCACGCCGCGTTCCTTGTCGGCGCGCGCGATGGCGGCGTCGACGACGGTTTTTGTGCGTTGCATTCGCGCCGCGTGGCGCGCCAGGCGTTCTTCGTTCATCCGATCCCTTCGGCGTTGTTCGTTCAGAGCCAGGAAAATCCGGAGACGGCGCATGGCTCGCGTTTTCGGTGAAAAGCGGTATGCGGGATGGAAGGCTCGGGCGTGAGCGGCGGGAGCGAAACCAGTCCAGACCCATTCCCCGGGGCATCAACTTTCGTCAGTTCCGGGCCGGTCTTCTGGCTCGTCTTCCACCGGATGCGCGGCCTTCCCAGGGTGATGCCCAGTGGCGTGCGAAGCGTATCCGTCGGACTTACAGCAGCGGGGACTGCGCCGGACTGGCAGGAGATGCGCTCCCCCGCGTCACCGGACTTCCCGTTTCACCCCAGGCGCGATTACGCCTGGGGCACCCGAACTTGACGCAACAAAGATAACACGCCGCAAGGTTTGATGACAACCGCTAGCCTCGCACCACTGGCCTCGCATCAAAAGTTTGAAGCTCAAAAGGTCGAAAAGAAAGGAAAAGGCTACCTGTAAAAGGCTTTTTTGTCTTTTCTCCCATATCGGATTCCCCGAAAGGAAACCATGTTCTCGCTCTTCCGACGAACCCCCCTGCTGACGGCAATTCCTGGACAAACAGAAGCTCCCACCCCTGATGCGCCTGAACCAGCCCCAGGGCTGACGCGCTCCGAGTCCGCCGCCGCGCTCCTGGCCGTTTCCCACCGCCGGAAGCTGCTGGAAGCGATCTGGCAGCGCACTTCGCTTTTCCGCGCCAGTTCTCGCCGCTGTACCAGCATCCCCTGGAACGCTACGCGGAACTGGTGCAAATGTTTCCCGCTTCCGAGAACCATCACCATGCCTATCCGAGCGGGATGGCTGGCTGATACAGGACGCCTTGTGGCTGGTGAGCAAGACGGTTTTAGATAAATTACAGGCGCATCTCTTGTCGCAGGGGATCGCGGGCATTCCGGCGAGCAATACGGCGCTCTTCGATCTGTTGCAGGATCATGGTTTCTTGTTGGCTACGCCCGAGGGCAAGGCGATCTGGAAAGCGATCGTGACGAGCGAAACCGGCTGGTCGTATGCGTT
>JAITIQ010000056.1 GCA_031279425.1 Accumulibacter sp. | reverse complement strand
CGGCTGATCGGGCAGATGGGCGTGGCGGTGACGAACGACGGCGACGCGGTGACGCTCGACGCCCGCGCGCTCGACCATCCCGTCGCCCCCTACGAGCTGGTCAAGACCATGCGCGCGTCGATCCTGGTGCTCGGGCCGCTCCTTTCGCGCTGCGGCGAAGCCAAGGTATCGATGCCGGGCGGCTGCGCCATCGGCGCGCGGCCTGTCGACCAGCACATCAAGGGATTGCAGGCGATGGGCGCGAACATCCGCGTCGAGGGCGGCTACGTGCTGGCCAGGGCGCGGCGACTCAAGGGCGCGCGCATCGTCACCGACATGGTGACGGTGACCGGCACGGAGAACCTGATGATGGCCGCGACGCTGGCCGAGGGGGAGACGATCATCGAAAACGCCGCGCGCGAGCCCGAGGTCGTCGACCTGGCCCACTGTCTGACGGCGATGGGCGCCCGCATTGCCGGCGCCGGTACCGACCGCGTCGTCATCGAAGGCGTGGAAAGACTGCGCGGCGCCGAACATGCGGTGATGCCCGACCGCATCGAGACCGGCACCTATCTTTGCGCCGCGGCGGCGACGGGCGGCGAGATCGTGCTGACGCACACCTCCGCCGCGCTGCTCGACGCCGTCATCGACAAGCTGCGCGAAGCGGGTTGCGCGATCGACTGCGATGCCGGCTCGATCGCCCTGAAAGCGCCGCCCCGGCTCAGGGCGGTGGACGTGCGCACCGCGCCCTACCCGGCCTTTCCGACCGACATGCAGGCGCAGTTCATGGCCATCGACAGCGTCGCCGAAGGCTCGGCGGTGATCCGCGAGACGATTTTCGAGAACCGTTTCATGCACGCCGTGGAGTTGATCCGCCTGGGCGCGGACATCCGCATCGACGCTTCCAACGCCGTGGTCACCGGCGTGCCGGCGCTGAACGGCGCCACGGTCATGGCCACCGACCTGCGCGCTTCCGCCAGCCTGGTCATCGCCGGCCTGGTGGCGCGGGGCGAGACCCTGATCGAGCGCATCTACCATCTCGACCGCGGCTACGAGCGCATCGAGGAAAAGCTGAGTCGCCTGGGCGCGAACGTGCGGCGGGTGCGCTGATCCCGTCCGTGGTCTCCGCGGGCTCCGTTGCCCGTCGTCGCGGCGGATCGGGTTCCAGTGGGAAAACCACGGGGCGGGCGGGGACGCCAGGCGCGTCCATGTCTTTCTTTCGCGCTTCCTGGCCGGCTGCGCCGGCAGCCCTCCCGATGAAGAGCCTTCTTCACTTCTGCGAGGGAGGGCGCGCTCCCATTTACTCGAAGCGCAGCGCCACGATCGGATCGAGCCCCGCCGCGCGCCGCGCCGGCATGTAGCCGAAGACGATTCCGATGGCGCCGGAAAAGACGAATGCCAGCAGATTGATCCCCGGATTGAACAGAAATGGCATGGCCATCAGCGCGGTGAGCGCCAGGCAGACGAAGAACGCCAGCACGACGCCGACGAGGCCGCCGAGCGCCGAGAGCACCACCGCCTCGATCAGGAATTGCAGCAGCACCTCGTGCTCGAGCGCGCCGATGGCCAGGCGGATGCCGATCTCGCGCGTGCGCTCGGTGACCGAGACCAGCATGATGTTCATGATGCCGATGCCGCCAACCAGCAGACTCACCGCCGCCACCGCGCCGAGCAGGCCGGTCAATGTGCGGATGGTGCCGGAGAGCGTTTCGGCGATCTGCCGGGTGTCCATCACGTTGAAATCGTCGTCGGCGCCGTCCGGCAGTTTGCGCCGCTCGCGCATCAGCCGGCGGATCTGCTCCATCACCGGCTCGGCGGCGAGTCCGTCGCGCATCGAGAGCATCAGCGTCGGCACGTCGGTGAGGTTGCCGGTGAGGCGCCGCTGCGCGGTGCGGATCGGCATCAGCACCACGTCGTCCTGATCCTGGCCCAGCGCGCCCTGCCCCTTGGCCTTGAGGACGCCGATGATCTCGCAGGAAAAATTCTTCACGCGCAGCCCGTCGCCAAGCGGCGAGCCGCGCGGGAACAACTGCTTTCTCACCGTCTCGCCGATGATGCACGAGGACTTGCCGGCGGTTTCCTCGCTCTCGTCGAACTCGCGCCCGGAAGCGATGTTCCAGTTGCCGGCAGTGAGATAGGCGTTGCTGCTGCCGATGACCTGCGACTGCCAGTTCTGGTTGCCGGCGACCAGCATGACCCTGGAGCTGACCATCGGCGCGACGGCCTTCAGGGACGGGATCTGGGTTTCCAGCGCCTCGACGTCGGACAGCTTGAAGTTCGGCGCGCCAGCGGCATCGCGCGGGCCAAGCTGCTGGCCGGGACGCAGGATCAGGAGATTGCTGCCGAGGCTGGAAATCTGGTCGGAGACCATGCGCGTCGCGCCATTGCCGAGCGTGACCATGGTGATCACCGCGGCGACGCCGATGACCACTCCGAGCACGGTCAGGAAAGAGCGCATCAGATTGCGCCGGATCGCGCGCAGCGCGAGCAAGAGGGCGTTGAGCAGCATCTGGATCATTGGCGTGGGTGAAAGGTGGAAACCGATCGGGCGCGGCCAGGACTGGCGGCCTGGAAAAGGCCGAAGGCCGCAGTTGAACCCGGCCTATTGCGGACGATTTCCGGTCGGGAACGGCCAGTTTCCGCCCGGATTCGGCTTGCGGCCGCGGCGGATGCTTGCCGCCGACGGCGCGGCAGACTGTGGCGCGGCGGGTTTCTTCGCGGGGGTGGATTTGGCGGCGGGTTTCGTCGCTGCGGCGGTCTTCATGGCCATGATCAACCTTTCCTTGTGGCAGATTAACTTGAAGTGTCCCATATTGGAGCGGATGAACGAACCAATGCGCATGATACATCGCGCTCGTCATGGCTCGGGCTGCGCGGCGTGGCAATCCATGCCTTTCTTCGGCGCAGCCGCAAACTGACTGTCTTCTGTCCTCTGTCCTCCGGACTGCGAAAATATTTCACCCCGAAGGTTTTTTTGGGGGGGGAGGGAGGGGAGAGAGAGAGAGACTGCGCGGCTGCGATATTGAGAATCGTTCATCATCCCTCACGGCCAGCCAAGGAGATCTCCCATGAAAGTTTCCCGAAAGCTAAGTCCTCCGCTTCCCCCGGCCCGGCGGATGGCCGGCCCGGCCGCGCCGGAGAGGCGTGTCGACGCGGCGTCCGCCGCGGGCCTTTTCACCCCCCCCATAAACGCTCGATAGCGGCCGTTCTGATCGCCCTCCTGGGCATTTTTGGTAGCGGGGCAGCCCAGGCGCAAAGTACCCAAGAACCCCTCCCGCAAACCCCCTCCGGCAGCATCGCCGATCCCGCGCCGCAAGCCGCGAACGAAGAAGAAACCACCCTCCCCGAAGTCACCGTC
>JAITIQ010000109.1 GCA_031279425.1 Accumulibacter sp. | reverse complement strand
CGGCGGCCGGTAATGGAAACTCGTCTCGTTGTCGCGGCTGCCCGGCACTGCGGCGTATTCGTCCGGGGACGGGACGGATACCGGCTCCCAGTCGCTCATCTCCGCGTTCAGGCGCCATGTTTCGTGGACGATCAGCTCGCGCCGCTTGCGTTCGATGAAATTGCGATAGGCGGTCTCGTCGGGTGGGAGCGACGCGACGTAGAGGATGTCGGAGTCGCGTCCGTAAAGAAAATCGGCCACTTGGCGCGCGGTGTCGGTGGTCAGTCGCTCGATTTCTTCGCGGGCGCGGGCGTCGAGCGCGTTGACCGCGTCATCGACCGCCATGTCGCCGACCTTGCGGATGGATTCATTGGCGGTCTCGACCAGTTCGTCGAATTGCTCGCCCAGTCGGGCGGCCGTTTCCTGGGTCTGGCCCCAGGCGATCCATACCAGCACGATCAAGGGCAGGACCTTGATGAGAATGAACAACAGGATCAGACGAACCTTGACCGAGAGGCCGTTCCAGAATCGCATATCGAATTACTTTCTTGTGACTCCCGCCCGCTTTCGGCAAATCAGACATGTTACTCTAACACGAGGGATTTGGCAGCCGATTTCCACAATTCCGTATGGTGCCACAGGCGGTATCCGGGCAGGCGTCTTTTTTACCGATACGGTGTTCCGGGCGGAGAGAAACGGAAAAGACTGTGAAAAAATCACGTATACCAGATACTGTCGGCCCAAAACCCATGGTGGTCAAATGACACGTTCTCAGGACAAGCCGCCCATTTCATCCCTGAAAATCTATTTCCGGCTTCTTGGCTATCTGCGTCCGTTCCTTGGCTGGTTCGCCCTCAGTCTGCTGGGATTCGTCGTTTTCGCCTCGACGCAGCCGATGCTGGCCAGCATCCTGAAGTTCTTCGTCGATGGCCTGACCGATCCCGCGACCTCGACCTTCCACGGCCTGCCGTGGCTCGGGCGGCTCGACCTGACGTACGGCGTGCCCTTGCTGCTGGTGGCGATCATCTTCTGGCAGGGACTCGGTTCCTACCTTGGCAACTACTTCCTGGCGCGCGTCTCGCTCGGCCTCATCCACGACCTGCGCGTCGCGCTTTTCGACAATCTGCTGCGGCTGCCCAATGCCTACTTCGACCAGAACAATTCCGGGCACCTCATCTCGCGCATCACTTACAACGTGACCATGGTCACCGGCGCCGCGACCGACGCCATCAAGGTGATCATCCGGGAAGGGCTGACCATCGTCTTTCTTTTTGGCTACCTCC
Source organism: Accumulibacter sp. (assembly GCA_031279425.1). Lineage (GTDB taxonomy): Bacteria > Pseudomonadota > Gammaproteobacteria > Burkholderiales > Rhodocyclaceae > Propionivibrio. The sequence goes on along the minus strand of JAITIQ010000109.1, from coordinate 8,791 downwards.
TGCGGATGAACTGGAAGCTGACGCTGGTCATAGTCGCCATCGTTCCGGTCATCGGCATCATGGTCGGCAAGGCCAATCGCAAATTCCGCAGGCAGAGCACCCGCATTCAGGAGGCGATGGGCGACCTGACGCATGTCGCTTCCGAAATGATCCAGGGCTACCGGGTGGTGCGCAGCTTTGGCGGCGAGGAGTACGAAGCCCGGCGTTTTCGCGCGTCGAGCGAGGGCAACACGGCAAGGCAATTGCGCATGGCCCGGACCGGCGCCTTGTTTACCCCGGCGCTGCAGCTCGCCACCTTCGCCTCCATGTCGGTGTTGCTTTTCCTGGTGCTCCTGTTGCGTGGCGACGCCTCGGCCGGTGATCTCGTCGCCTACGTCACGGCCGCTGGAATGATCCCCAAGCCGATTCGCCAGTTGTCGGAAGTTTCCGCCACCGTGCAGAAGGGTCTGGCCGGCGCGGAAAGCATCTTCGCGCAACTCGACGAGCCGCCGGAAATCGATGCGGGCACGGTGGAACGGGAAAGCGTTTCGGGAAGGATCGAGATCCGCGGGCTGTCGTTTGCCTACGACGGCGGACGGCGCGTGCTGGACGGCATCGACATGCTCGTCGAACCGGGGCGAATGATCGCGCTGGTCGGCCGCTCCGGCAGCGGCAAGTCTACGCTGGCCGGACTGATTCCGCGCTTCTACCATGGCCGGAACGGCGAGATTCTGATCGACGGCATCGATGTGCGCGAGTTTACCCTGCGCAACCTGCGCCGCCACATCGCGCTGGTTACCCAGCAGACTTCGCTGTTCAACGACACCGTGGCCAACAACATCGCCTACGGCGACCTCGCCGGCGCCCCGCGCCAGGCCATCGAGGAAGCCGCCAAGGCGGCCCATGCGGCGGAGTTCATCGAAAGGCTGCCGCGCGGCTACGACACGCTGGTCGGCGAAAACGGCGTCCTGCTGTCGGGTGGCCAGCGCCAGCGGTTGGCGATCGCGCGCGCCATCCTCAAGGACGCGCCGATCCTGATCCTCGACGAGGCGACCTCGGCCCTCGACACCGAGTCGGAACGGCACATCCAGAAGGCGCTGGACCGGGTGATGAAAAACCGCACCACGCTGGTCATCGCCCATCGCCTGACGACGATCGAGAAAGCCGACACGATCCTGGTCATGAACGAGGGACGCATCGTCGAGCGCGGTTCGCACGCCGAACTGTTGGCGCGCGGCGGCCACTACGCGCGCCTGCACGCCATGCAATTCAGCGAAAGGGAAGGCGAGGACGGATAGCCTGCTGTCACGCCACATGGGGACCGCGCGGATTCGGTATGACGCCCCGGGCCTTCGACGGCTCGCCTTGCCGCGCGAAGCCGCTTTATAATCGGTTCAAACCACTCATCCTTTTTTATGCTTGCCGCGCCGTGATGGCGCTATGATCCCCGCCTTGTCCAGACAGTAGCGCCAGACTACAGGAGAAATACCCATGGCTGAATCGAACAAGAATGAAGTCGCCGGCAGCGAATTCCGCGCCGCGGTCGACGAAATCCTGCTCCATGCCGTCGCCGCCGAGCCGGCGACCGCGAACACCAAGGAAATCTACAAGGCCCTGTCCTTCGTCGCGCGCAGGCAGTTGGCGAAACGCTGGGTAAATACGCAGGTCGAGGACCGCAGAAAAAGGGCGCGCCGCGTCTACTACATGTCGATGGAATTTCTGATCGGGCGCACGCTGGACAACGCCTTGTCCGCGCTCGAGCTGCGCGAGAAGGCCGCCGCCGCGTTCGCCGGCGCCGGCGGCCCGAGCCTTGGCGAGATCATCGAATGCGAACCGGACGCTGGCCTCGGCAACGGCGGCCTGGGCCGTCTGGCGGCGTGTTTCCTCGATTCGATGGCCACGCTGGAATTGCCGTCCTGGGGCTACGGCATGCGTTACGAGTACGGCATGTTCGCCCAGTCGATCATCAACGGCATCCAGGTCGAGCACCCCGATTCCTGGCTCGTCGACGGCACGGTCTGGGAGTTCCAGCGTCCGGGCACGGTCTTTCCGGTACGCTTCGGCGGCAACGCCGAGCATCATGGCGAATGGGCCGAATGGAACGCCGCCGAGGCCGTCGAGGCGCGCGCCTACGATTACGTCATTCCCGGCCACGGCACCGAGCGGGTCAGCACGCTGCGCCTGTGGAAGGCCGACGCTCCGGCGCAGATCGACCTCAACGCCTTCAACTCCGGCGACTACGCGCGGGCGGCGGAATTCAAGAACCGCTTCGAGAACATCTCGTGGGTGCTGTACCCGAACGACAGCACGCCGGCCGGTCGGGAGCTGCGCCTGCGGCAGGAGTACTTTTTCGTTTCCGCCTCGCTGCAGGACATCATCTTCCATCATCTGGAAGAGCACGGCCATCTCAACAACCTGGCCGACCAGATCGCCATTCATCTGAACGACACGCACCCGGCCATCGCCGTGGCCGAACTGATGCGCCTGCTCTGCGACGAATACGGCATGCTCTGGACGACGGCCTGGAGCCAGTGCCGGCGCATCTTCTCGTATACCAACCACACGCTGATGCCGGAGGCGCTGGAAACCTGGCCGGTCAGCCTGATCCAGCATCTTTTGCCGCGCCACATGCTGATCATCTACCGCATCAACCAGGAATTCCTGGCCGAGGTCGAGCGGCGCTTCCCCGGAGACATGGATCTGATCCGCAGCGTGTCGCTGATCGACGAGGGCAACGGACAGGAGGAGAACAAGCGCGTGCGCATGGCGTATCTTTCCATCGTCGGCAGCCACCACGTCAACGGCGTCTCGCAACTGCACTCCGATCTCATGATGCGGACGATCTTCGCCGGTTTCGCCCGGCTGTATCCGGAGCGCTTCCACAACAAGACGAACGGCGTCACGCCGCGCCGCTGGCTCGCGCAGGCCAACCCGGATCTGTCATCCCTGCTCGACCGGACCATCGGCAGGGACTGGCGCCTCGACCTCGAACGCCTGCGCAAATTGCGGCCGCTGGCCGACGACGCGGACTTCCAGGCCGATTTCGCCGCGGCCAAGCGTGTCAACAAGGTCCGGCTCGCCGATTACATCCAGCGCGAAACCGGCGTCATGCTCGACCCGAACAGCCTGTTCGACGTGCAGGTCAAGCGCATCCACGAGTACAAGCGGCAACTGCTCAACGTCCTGCATGTGATTACCCGCTACAACGCCATCCTGCACGGGCTGGCCGACCATGCCGTGCCGCGCTGCGTGCTCTTTGCCGGCAAGGCGGCCTCGTCGTACCAGATGGCCAAGCAGATCATCCGCCTGATCAACGACATCGCCGCGATCATCAACCACGATCCGCGCGTGAAGGACCGGTTGAAGGTGGTGTTCGTGCCCAATTACAGCGTATCGATCGCCGAATTGATCATCCCCGCGGCGGATCTCTCCGAACAGATTTCGACCGCCGGGACGGAAGCCTCGGGCACCGGCAACATGAAGTTCGCCCTGAACGGCGCGCTGACCATCGGCACGGAAGACGGTGCCAACATCGAAATCCGCGACAACGTCGGCTCCGAGAACATCTTCATCTTCGGCAACAACGCCCAGCAGGTGGAAATCCTGCGGCGTTCCGGCTACGACCCGCGCGCGATCTACCAGAGCAATCCGCAGCTCAACGAGGCGCTGAACAAGATCGACGGCGGCTTCTTTTCACCGCAGGAGCGCCGCCGCTACCACGATCTGTTCAACAGCCTGGTCAACTATGGAGATCACTATCTGCTGCTCGCCGACTATGCCGAATACGTGGCCACGCAGAAACAGGTCGACGGCCTCTACCAGACGCCCGCCGAATGGCGGCGCAAGGCCATTCTCAACGTGGCCGGCATGGGGCCGTTCTCGTCCGACCGGACCATCCGGGAGTACGCCATCGACACCTGGAACCTCGGCGCCTCGCTGAAGAAGGTCTGACATGCTGAAAAGAACGGAAGTCGTGGCGCTGTGCCGGGGCGAGCACGGCGACCCCTTCGCCGTGCTCGGTATGCATGGCGACGACAAGGAGCGCCTGTGGCTGCGGACCCTGCAGCCGGGCGCCAATGCCGTGTTGGTGATCGACGCGGCAAGCGGCGCCGAGGTCATCCAGCTCGCCGAACGCCGGATCGACGCGCTCGGCGGGTCGTGCGGGTTCTTTGAAGCGGCCCTGCCCGCGGGCACCCGGCCGTTCAAGTACCGGCTGAAGATCATCTGGCCCGGCGGCACGCAGGAGACCGCCGATCCCTACAGTTTCCCGACGATCCTCTCCGATCTGGACATCTGGCTGCTGGCGGAGGGTTCGCACCTGCGGCCGTTCGAACATCTGGGCGCCCATCCCGGCAGGATCGACGGCGTGCGCGGCACGAGCTTCGCCGTCTGGGCGCCGGATGCGCAGCGCGTCTCCGTCGTCGGCGACTTCAACAGCTGGGACGGCCGCCGCCATCCGATGCGCCTGCGCCGCGAATGCGGCGTCTGGGAACTGTTCCTTCCCGGAGTCGGCGATGGCGAGCGCTACAAATACGAGATTCGCGCCAGGGATGGCCGCGTCCTGCCGCACAAGGCCGACCCCTACGGCTTTGCCGCCGAATTGCGCCCCTCGACCGCTTCGCTCGTGCACACCCTGCCCGAGCAGAGGAAACGCCCGTCCAGCCGTTCCGCAGGCAGCCGGCTGGACGCACCGGTGTCCATCTACGAAGTTCATCTCGGTTCCTGGCGGCGCGGCGGCGACGGCGCTTTCCTCGACTGGGAACTCCTCGCCGGGACGTTGATTCCCTACGCCAGGGATCTCGGCTTTACGCACCTGGAACTGCTGCCGGTCTCGGAACATCCGTTCGACGGCTCCTGGGGCTACCAGCCGCTCGGCCTGTACGCGCCGACCGCGCGCTTCGGTCCGCCGGAAGGCTTCCGCAACTTCGTCGTGGCCTGCCACCGTGCCGGACTCGAAGTCATCATCGACTGGGTTCCCGCGCATTTTCCGACCGATGAGCACGGCCTCGCCCGCTTCGACGGCGACTGCCTGTACGAGCACGCCGACCCGCGCGAGGGGAAGCACCAGGACTGGGGCACGCTGATCTACAACTTCGGCCGGCGCGAGGTGTTCAACTACCTCGTCGGCAACGCCCTGTTCTGGATCGAACAGTACGGCGTCGACGGCCTGCGCGTCGATGCCGTCGCCTCGATGCTCTATCGCGACTACAGCCGCCGGCAGGGCGAATGGGTCCCCAATATCTTCGGCGGCCGCGAAAACCTCGAAGCCGTGCATTTCCTGCGCCGGGTCAACGAAATCCTCGGCCAGGAGTGTTCCGGCGCGGCGACCTACGCCGAGGAATCCACGGCCTGGCCGGCGGTCACCCGGCCGCCGTCGATGGGCGGCCTGGGCTTTCACTTCAAGTGGAACATGGGTTGGATGCACGACGTGCTCGACTACCTGCGGCACGATCCGGTGCATCGCCGCTACCACCACAACCAGCTGACCTTCGGCCTGCTCTACGCTTTTTCCGAGAACTTCGTGCTGCCGCTCTCGCACGACGAAGTCGTGCACGGCAAGGGTTCGCTGATCGACAGGATGCCCGGCGACTACTGGCAGAAATTCGCCAACCTGCGCGCCCTGTACGGTTTCATGTGGGCGCATCCGGGCAAGAAGCTCCTGTTCATGGGCGGCGAGTTCGCGCAGTGGAACGAATGGAACGACGCCGGCTCGCTCGACTGGAACCTGCTCGACTACCCCTCGCACGCCGGCGTGCAGGCGCTCATCCGCGACCTGAACCGGGTCTACCGCGAAACCCCGGCGCTCCATGAGATCGACTTCGAGCCGGGCGGTTTCGAGTGGATTTCGCCCAACGATTCGGACAACTCGGTCATCGCCTTCCTGCGCCGCGGCCGGGACCCCTCGCGCGCCACGCTCTGCGTGTGCAATTTCACGCCCGTCGTGCGCCACGGCTACCGCGTCGGCGCGCCCGGCCCGGGCACCTACCGCGAACTCCTGAACACCGATTCGCGCTACTACGGCGGGAGCAACACGGGCAATGAATTCGGCATATCCTGCGCGGAGCGGATACCGTCGCACGGCCGCGAGTGGTCGCTCTCCCTGACCCTCCCGCCGCTTGCTGCGCTCTATCTGGAATGGGAACATTGAGCGCCATTCGACGCGGAACGCGCGGCCTGGACAGGCGAAGTGTCATCGGGGGAGGGCGCTTCGACAGGGGGCGGGAGAGGACGCCGTCCCCTCCGGCGCAGCCGCTTGCTTTCCCGTCCTCTGTCGTCGGCGCCTTTTGCATATGACATTGCCGGTATTGCTGGCCGGGCGCCCTTGGCCGCTGGGCGCGCATTGGGACGGCGAAGGCGTGAATTTCGCGCTGTTCTCGGCACATGCCGATCGCGTCGAGCTTTGTCTGTGGGCAGGAGAGGCGTTGCGCGCCACGGCCTTGCCCGCCTGCACGGATCAGGTCTGGCACGGCTACCTGCCCGGCGCCGGGCCCGGCCTCGCCTATGCCTTTCGCGTGCATGGTCCCGTCGGTCCGGGACATCGCTTCGATCCCGCGTGCCTGCTGGTCGACCCGTATGCCAGGGAACTGGCCGGTGATTTTTTCCACGGCCAGGCCCATTCGTCCGCGCGGGGATTGCGCGCCCGCGTCGTCGATCCGGCCTTCGACTGGGGAGACGACGCGCCTCCCGGCACCCCGCTCAAGGATTCGGTGTTCTACGAGGTTCACGTCAAGGGCGCGACGCGCCTGCACCCCGGCGTTCCCGAAGCCCTGCGCGGCACTTACGCCGGCCTCGCCGCCCCACCCATGCTCGAACATTTCCGGCGGCTCGGCGTCACCGCGGTGAATCTTTTGCCGGTTCAGGCCTTCCTGGACGAGCAGCGCCTCTTTCGGATGGGCCTTGCCAACTACTGGGGTTACAACACTCTGGCTTTCTTCGCCCCGGAGCCGCGTTACGCGGCGCGCGTCGGCGGGCAGCCGGTGCTGGACGAATTCCGTTCGATGGTGCGCTCGCTGCATACCGCGGGCATCGAAGTCATCCTCGACGTGGTCTACAACCATACGGCGGAGACCGACGAATTCGGCCCGACGATCTCCTTTCGCGGCATCGACAACGCGAGCTACTACCGGCTCGCTCCGGACAACCCCGATCGCTACGAGAATTTCAGCGGCTGCGGCAACACCTTCCATCTCGGGCATCCGCGCGTATTGCAACTGGTGATGGATTCCCTGCGCCACTGGGCGGGAGAGATGCGCGTCGACGGCTTCCGCTTCGATCTCGCCACGGCGCTGACCCGCGATTCCGCCTTCCTCGCGGCACTCGCGCAGGACCCCGTGCTCGCGCGCGTCAAGCGGATCGCCGAACCCTGGGATCTCGGGCCCGACGGCTATCGCCTCGGGTCTTTCCCGCCCGGCTGGAGCGAATGGAACGATCGCTTCCGCGACGACGTCCGCGCCTTCTGGCTGACCGGTGATGCCGGCGCCGGACAGCTCGCGCAGCGTCTCGCGGGTTCGAGCGAAGTGTTCCGCCACGACGGGCGTGCGCCCAGCGCCGGCGTCAATTTCGTCACCGCGCACGACGGCTTTACCCTGCGCGACCTCGTCAGCTACCGCGAAAAACACAACGAGGCGAACGGCGAACGGAACCGCGACGGCAACGACCGCAACTTCTCCTGCAACTGCGGCGTGGAGGGCGAATCGGACGATCCGCGCATCGTCGGACGCAGGCGCGGCCTGCAGCGCGCGCTGCTGGCCACGCTGTTCGCCGCGCAGGGCGTGCCGATGCTGCAGGGCGGGGACGAACTGGGACGCACGCAGGCCGGCAACAACAACGCCTATTGCCAGGACAACGCGCTGACCTGGCTGGACTGGCCGAACGCCGACCAGTCGCTGATCGAGTTCGCCGCCGGCCTGAGCGCGCTGCGCAAACGCTTCGGGCAGTTTCGCCGCGCGGATTGGCTGACCGGCGCCGAGAGCGCGGACGGCGCGCGCGACGTCCTGTGGTGGCATCCCGACGGGCGCCAGATGCGGGAGCCGGACTGGAACGGCCCGCCGGGAGGGACGCTGGGCATGTTGCTTTCGCCCGCGTTGGACGACCCCGAGCCGGCGGCGCTGCTCGCGCTTTTCAACCGCGCCGCCGCAGCCGTCGCCTTCCGCCTTCCTCCGGGCGCCTGGCGGCAGGTCTGCGACAGCGGCGCCGGCGAGCCTTTCCACAGGCGGACACGCGAGGGTATCTGCGCCGTTCCGGAGCATTCCGTCGTACTGCTCGCGCAAGACCGGGGTCAGAAGGCGGAGGACCGCAACTGTGTTCAAAGACAAGTGTTTTTCGCATCCAAAGATGCGGACGGCAAGGGAGGCGGACGGCAAGGATGAAAGAAATTCTCCTGCCAGGCTTGTCCGGATTTGCAGATGGCGTTCAGGATGGAAGGGAGCTTGTGCATACAGGCGACCAAGGGCGACCTTCTTGGCCTTGCCTTGGTCGAGCAGGCGCAGGTAGAAGGCTTTGAGCACGCGGTTGTAGCGCACCGCCGACAGGGTCGCCATGTAGAGCGCCCGGCGCACCGGGGCGTGTCCGCCCCAGGGGGAACGCCTGCCGCGCATCTTGCCGCTGTCGTGATTCAGGGGAGCGACCCCCACCCGCTTGGCGATTTCCCGATGATGGAGCGTGCCCAGTTCCGACAACGCCGCCAACAGGACGGCTTGCGTCCCGACGCCGACGCCCTGGACGCCTTCCAGGAGCTTTTGCTGTTCAGCAAAGTGCTGTTTCAGGTGCGGGTCGATGTCCTGGTCGATCTCGCCGATCTGCCGGTTCAGCA
>JAITIQ010000105.1 GCA_031279425.1 Accumulibacter sp. | reverse complement strand
TGTCCAGGCTACGCTCGCCACTCCTCCTCGTCATTGCGAGGAGCGAAGCGACACGGACAGTAGGGGACGATGGCCATCGTCCCGTTCGCGGCGGATTACCCTTGTCAGCAGGGCGCGTGATTTTACCGCGTCCATCCGCCCCTGCTTCCGTCTTCCCTTCGCGCCGCCGCCTGCCTTCCCCTCCCCCGCTCGGCGGGGGAGGGTGGCCCGCAGGGCCGGGAGAGGGCGTCGTTCCCTCCGGCGCGAAAGCGCCGCTGATTAAAAAGAGGGGGAATGAACGAACGCTCATCCACTTTTCACCGCCGAGAAAACCGCGTCGCTGCGCTCCGCATGCTTGACCCCCCTCTCCCTGGCCCTCTCCCCCCTGCGGGGGGCGAGGGTATTTTGGTAATTCCTCGGTTGACGCGGTGGCGCCCTCCCCCCTGCAGGGGGCGAGGGGAATCCAGGGGGGGAACTCGTCATTGCTCGGGCCATGCGCCGTGGCAATCCAGTTCGTTCTGCCCGGCGCGAAGCGCCGCTGCCGGGGTGTGTAGATACCTATGCCCCGCTCGGCGGGGGAGGGGAAAGCAAACGTCCGTGCGAAAGCAGACCGCTTGTCGACGGGAAGCCTCCGTGTCGAACGCGGGCGTCCCGTCGGCCTGGTTCCGTTCCAACGCTCAGCGACTCGCCCCGGGGGATTTCCGGGCGATCGCCCCGAAGTGGCATCCTGCGTATCACATTTTCCCCACAAACAATGAAATAATCCCGGAACCGGTTTTCCAATTCCGCCGAGGCTTCCGTTGAAAAAAACCGTTCTGTCCGGGTTGTCGCTGCGCGTTCTTGTGATATTTACCACAAGCGCGATGGTGGTCATCGCCCTGACTCTCGCCAGCCGGCTCGACAAGACGGACGCCGCGGACCGTTATACGCTCCTGGCCGTCGGTCTGACGCTGGTCCTGGCGATAGCGGCCTCGGTCGTATTCCTGATCCGTCTCGGCACCCTGCGCGTCATCCTGCGGCGTCTCGACGGGCTTCTGGAAAAATACTTCCGCAACATGCGGAAAAGACGCCCGATCCCGCAGGGCGACGAATGCATGCAGATCAGTTTCGCCCTGCAACTGCTCGAGGAGAGCATGGAGGCGCGCGACAGGAGCGAGCGCAAACTGCGCCGGCAGGAGCGGTTTTCCGCTTCCATCCTGAAGGTATTGCACCAGGCCGTCATCGTTTCCGACGGACGGGGCAATATCAGCCTGTTCAGCCAGGGAGCGGAAAAAATGCTGGGCTATTCCGCCGGAGAGATCATCGGGAAGCAGACTCCGATGCTCTTTCACGATCCCGAGGAAATACGCAGGCGCGCGGAAGAACTGACCGCCAACCTGGGGATTCCGGTGACTCCGGCGTTTCCCGCGCTGGTCGTCAAGGCCTGGGTCACCGGCCAGGTCGACGAACGCGAATGGACGTACATCCGCAAGGACGGCTCCAGGATCACCGTGCTCCTGTCGGTCACGGTATTTGGCGACGACCGGGACAACATCCTGTGCTGCTGCGTGGCCACGGACATCACCGAGCGTTCGCAGGTCGCGGCGGAAATGTCGCGCCTGGCCAACTACGATCCGCTGACCCAACTGCCCAACCGGCGGCTGTTTCACGACCGGATTCGCGTGGCCATCAGCCAGGCGCGCCGGGAACATCACCATCTCGGATTGCTGATGATCGACCTCGACCGTTTCAAGCCGGTCAACGATCAATACGGACATTCGGCCGGCGACATTCTGCTCGGCATGGTGGCCGAACGCACGCTGAAATGCCTGCGCGAGTCCGATACGCTGGCGCGCATGGGCGGCGACGAGTTCGTCGCCATCCTGCCGACCATCGGTAGCGTCAGGGATGCCGTGGGGGTGGCGACCAAGATACGCCAGTCGCTCTGTCTGCCGTTCGAGTTGACGGATCAGATCACCGTGAATATCGATTGCTGCATCGGCGTCGCCCTTTATCCCGACAACGGCAACGACGAGGATTCGCTGTTGAAGAGCGCCGACGACGCCATGTACATCGCCAAGGGGCTTGGCCGCGCCCAGATCTGTATCGCCGGAGGCGCGCGGGAAGGCGACCAGCTCGCCGAAGTGCGCGAGGGGCGCAGCGTGAAACCGCTGACCTGGCGCCAGGAATACGAATGCGGCGAGGAAACCATCGATCGGCAGCACCGGCAGCTGTTCGAACACGCCAACGCGATCGTGCGCGTCATCGGCAGCGTCTCGCCCGAACGGGTGCCGGAAATGCTGGAACAGTTGATCAATGAAGTGGCCACGCATTTCCGCGACGAGGAACTCATCCTGGCGGGCCGTGGTTATGAGAAGCTCAAGGCGCACGTCCAGAAGCATCGCGCGCTGACCAACCGCGCGCTGGAACTGCATCGCCTGGCCCTCGCGCATGAATTGCCGATCGGCGAAGTGCTCTCGTTCGTCATGCGCGACGTGGTGGCGCGGCACATGTTGACCGACGACTGCGAATTCTTTCCGGTATTGCGGCGCGAGGCGGCGAAGCCGCAGTGACGACCGAGCTACGCCGCGCGGCGCTCTTCGTGAAGCGGACGAGAGGCTCGCGTACCGTCGCATCTTTCCTCACCCCGGCAATCGCCCGAGAGCGGCCCGTCTCCCCTCCGGCGATCGCGCGTCCGACATGCGTCAAGGCCGGAAATCAAGGCCAGACCTGCCGGTCATTGGCCGTCAGCGAGCCGTCCCTGAAGGCAAGCCTGCTCCTGAGAAGGCCGCCGTCGATGGCCACGTAGCCCTTCCCGACGAAATCGGCGATCGCCCCGTCGACGGTTTCGGCGCGCTTCCGCCTTTCGTCGCCGGCCAGCGCCAGGGTCTTGACCAGCGTGACGGGCAGCGCCAGGTCGGCTTCGGCGTCGATTTTGCCGATCAGCAGCCAAGGCCGCATGAGATCCTCGGCGCCGACATCCGGGAGCCGCACGCTGGCCGATGCCGCCGCTTCTCCCTCGGGCGTGCGAAAGGCGATGCGATCGATCGACAGCACGGGATTCTCCAGCAGCAGGGCGCCGAGGTTGGAGAGCAGCGGCACCAGCGCGCGCAGCGTCCGTTCCCTGTCCCGCAGCATCCCGGCCTTGGCGTGCAGATCCATCAGGTCGCGGCAGATCACCGCGAACTTGCGGGCATGCAGGTGCTTCATGGAAAAATCGTAGGCAGCCGGCCCGTAGTCCTGTTCGTCGATGACCAGTCCGGCGGCGCCAAAGCGCGCGATCACGTCGATATGTTCTCCGGAAGCCGATACTTCGGCGTCGTAGGTGAAATCCTTGAGCGCGAGCTTCGGCCGCTCCCGTCCCGGACCGGGATCGATTTCCAGCCCGACGATCGATAGCTTCTGTACGCCGGTATGCAGCAACGGCTCGTCGGGAAACAGGCGCTGCTGGGCGCCATCGACGCTCAGGCCGCTCAGGGTGAACCGCGCGCCGTCCGCGCCGACCCCTTCGAGGCGCGGAGCGCCGCCGCGCAGCGAGTATTGCGCGAGCCCCCTGGAAAACTCGATGGCGAAATCCAGTCCGTCTCCCGACAGGTTGATCCGGCTGCCTTCCACGCGGCCGGGCACGGCGATCGTAAACGGCGGGCTGGTGATCGCGGAGCGCCCGCCGCCGTCGAAATCGTACGAGCTGCGAATCTCCACGGCTGGCTTGCCGCCGAAGGCTTCCTTCACTTTCTCCGCGACGGCCTCGTCGAATTCGACGACGGTGCTCGCCGTGGCGACGGCCGGCGCGCCGAATCCCGGCAGCGGCCCATGCCGGACGGAGGTCCTGAGCGTGACCCGCAGGGGCTGCCCGGACGCCGGAACGGCCTGCTCCGATTCCTTGCCGGCGGGCGGGGCCGGGCGGAACGCGGCGGCCGGAATGTCGACGACGATCGTATCCCTGGCGCTCAGCAGCCCGCGTTCGTAGTCGTGGCGGACCAGACTGAGCCAGGGCTGCGCAATGATCCGCGCGTCGATTTCCGCCAGCGCCGTCTCGATCCGCTTGCCGAGATACCACGACGACGCGGCGTATCCGGCGGCCAGCACGACCGCCGCGGCGGCGAGGATGATGGATTTTTTCTTCAAGGCGCTCTCCTGACGGCTGATGTGGGATGGATTGGGATCAATGCGGGCTGGAGCGTGAATGACGAGGCGCTGAATGAATGTCATCCATCAAACCGAAAACGCTCTAATGCACCGACCTCGGCGTTTCCGGCACGCGGCTGAACAGGCGGTCGATGTCCTGCCGGTCGAAGCGGTATTCGTGGTTGGAGAGTTCGTCGTTGACGACGATGACTCCGTTCTTGCGGAGATTGTCGTAGACGTCCTCGCGCCCCAGGGCGAGCAGGAGGTTGCCGATTCTGCGCGCGTCCGGCGGGTAGTCGTGGATGATCGCCCTGCGCTCGAAGACGCGCACGGTCTCCTCGGGGAACAGGCGGGTGAGCAGGTCCTCGCAGGACAGGCCCAGAAGCTCCTCGCGCCGCGCGGTGGCGGCCAGCGCCTCGACGCGCGTCCAGCCGTCCGGATCGCGCTCATCGGCGGCGGGCATCTTCTGCAGATACAGGCCGGCGGCGCCGGATTCTCCGGCGGCGACGCTAAAGTGCGCGGCCAGTTGCTCGGAACGCCGAAGATAGCGTTCGAAGATTTCGGCGATCGTCGCGCCCTCGAGCGGAACGACGCTCTGGTAGGGCTTGCGCCGCCTGGGGCTGGTCATCGACAGCAACAGCTCGCCGTGTCCCAACAATTCGGCCGCCGGCGCGGCGGCGACCTCCTCGGCATGACGAGCCATGCAGCGCAGGTTCAGCCGCTCGCTGCAATCGATCACCAGCAGCGATACCGGACCCTTGCCGCGCAACTGGACGGTCAGCCGTCCCGGATGCTTGAGATTGTCGACCAGCAGCACGGTGACCGCGGCCATCTGGCCGAGCAGTTCGGCGACGGGCGCGGGATAGCCGCGCCCGTCCATCAGTCTCCGCCAGACGGCGTCGAGACGCACCACGGCGCCGCGAACGTCGAGCTCGTCGAACAGGAAGCGCCGCACTCCATCGTTCACTTCAGCGCCGCCTGGATGACGTTTTCCGCTCCGGAGATGCGCCGCATCAGCGCTTCCGACGGCTTTCTGTCGAGCACCAGCGCGCAGCAGGCGGCCAGCTCGCCCTCGAAGATGGTGTTCTCCATTTCCTCGATGTTGATGCCTTCGGCGCGCAGTTCGCCCAGCACGCCGGCCAGCACGCCGACGCGGTTGTAATGGCGGATGACCAGAGGCACGCCTTCGTGCACCTTGCGCGGGTTGACCGCGTTGGCCGGCCGGCCGGTTTCCAGGAAGGTCTTCACCACGCGCACGGCTTCCTCGGCGATGGCTTCCTCGGCCTGATCGGTGGAAGCGCCGACGTGCGGCGAGGCGGCGGAAAGCCGCGCGGCGAGTTCGGTATCGGCAAAGGGCGCTTCGCCGCCCGCCGGCTCGTCCGCGAACACGTCGAGCGCGGCGCGGATCCTACCGGCGGCGAGCGCCGCCCTGAGCGCGGCGCCGTCGACGACTTCGCCGCGCGCGGTGTTGACGAACAGGGTTCCCTTCTTCAGCCGCTCGAAAAAGGCGCCGCCGATCAGGCCGCGGGTATCGCCGGACAGCGCGAGGTGAACGCTGACGGCGTCGGCGGCGTCGGCCAGTTCGTCGAGCGTCGCGCAATGGCCGACGCCGAACGCCTTGGCTTTTGCCGGCGTCAGACCGCGCGACCAACCGACGACATTCATTTCCAGGCCGAGCGCGCGGCGGGCGACGGCGCGGCCGATGCTGCCCAGGCCGACGATGCCGAGCGTGCGCCCCTTGAGCCCGCGCGCCTTGCCGTATTCCTTCTTGCGCCACTGGCCGGCGCGCAGATCGATGAGCGCCTCGGGAATGCGGCGGTCGGTGGCGATCAAAAGACCGATCGCCAGTTCGGCGACGGCGTCGGTGTTCTTGCCCGGGCAGTTGGCGACGTAGATGCCCTTTTCACTCGCCTTCCCGATGTCGATGGTGTTCACGCCGGCGCCGGCGCGGACGATCAGCGACAGCGAGCTTCCCGCCTCGATGGCCGCGGCGGTGACCCGCTTGGAACGGACGATCAGGACTTCCACCCCGGGAAGCGCTCCGGGCAGCGCCTCGGGAGTCAGGTCGGCAGCCAGCGTGACCTCGCCGCCCAGCGCCTCGAGATCGGCAAGCATTTTCGGCGATACCTTGTCGGCAATCAGAATCTTCATGGCGGCTCCTTGACGGTTCGTGGATTCGCCAAGGATAAGGCGCCGATTCGAGCACGGCAAGCGTTGGCCGCGCCTCAGCCGCGAAGCCGGCGCCGGATGCCGCGCAGATAGGCCTTGCCGTCCAGCGGCGCGTTCTTCCGCCGCGCGCGCCAGAGCGATTCGATCAGGCATTCCATGATGACGTGCTCGGCGTCGTGGACGTCGAGCCTGCGGCACAGGGTGGCATACGCCTCCGTGATGCCGCGCGGCTGGTCGATGCCGACCTGCTCGGCGACGGCGAGATGCAGCGACAGGTGCAGGAAGGGATTCACTTGTCCGCTTTCGGGCGTGAATTCCCGTTCGATCGCCGCCTGCGGATTTTCCAGCAGGGCATGGTATTCCGGATGGCCGACGATCAGATCGGCCGCCGTGGCCTCGGCGCCGTCAAGGAGCAGGCGCTCGCGATGCTTGCGCCAGGACTCGCAGAAGAACAGGCGGACCTGGTTGCGGGAAGGGTTGAACATGAGCCTTGAGAATGCCGTCCGTCGGGGGTTCCGGGGTTTCGTCGGGGATGGAAAGAAGCGGGCATTTTAAGGGAATGCCGGTCGTCGGTGGGTTCCGGGATTTCGTCGGGGATGGAGGGAAGCAGGCGCTTCAAGGGAATGCCGTCCTCGGGCCTCGAATCGGCCGTTCCCCGTCTTCTGTATAATCCGCGTCGGTTTCAATGGACGGACGGACAGGATGTTCTCGCGATTCATGCCCAGGGAAGGGAAGTTTTTCGATCTGTTCAACGCGCACGCGGAGCAGGTGGTGCTGGGCAGCCGGGCGCTGGTCGGCCTGTTGAAGGCGTTCAACGATTCGGGCGAGGAAGCCGAGGAACAGTGCAACCAGATCGACGTGGCCGAAAAGACGGGCGACAAGATCACCCGCGAAACGATGAAGCAATTGCACCGCTCGTTCATCACCCCGCTCGACCGCGAGGAAATCCACCATCTGATCGGCCGCCTCGACGACATCCTCGACCTGACGCAGGACGCCGCGCAGACCGTGACGATGTACGACATCCGGCGCGCCACGCCGGAAGCGATCCGCCTGAGCGAGATCGGCCTGCAATGCGCCGAACGGGTGCGCGCCGCCGTCGGCCTGCTCGCCTCGATGGACAACGGCCCGCGCATCCTCAAGCTGTGCCGCGAGATCGACGAGCTCGAATCGGCCGCCGACCGGGAAATGCGCGGCGCGATGTCGCGCCTGTTCCGCGAGGAGCCCGACGTGCGCGAGCTGATCAAATACCGGACCATCTACGAACTGCTGGAAACGGTGACCGACCGCTGCGAGGACGTGGCGAACATCATCGAAGGCATCATCATCGAGAATTCCTGAGCGGCAGAGCGCATGGATACGGTCAACATCGGCCTCGTCATCGTCGTGCCTCTCGTCGCCATGGCCCTGGCGTTCGACTTCATGAACGGCTTTCACGACGCCGCCAACGCCATCGCCACGATCGTCTCGACGCGCGTGCTGCGGCCGCAGACCGCCGTGCTGCTGGCGGCCTTCTTCAACGTCGTGGCCATCGGGGTGTTTCACCTCAAGGTGGCGACGACGGTCGGCAAGGGCACCATCGAACCGGCGATCATCGACCACTACGTGGTCTTCGGCGCGCTGGCCGGCGCCATCGCCTGGAATGTCGTCACCTGGTATCACGGCATTCCGTCGTCCTCGTCGCACGCGCTGATCGGCGGACTGGCCGGCGCGGCGCTGGCCAAGGCGGGCACGTCCGCGCTGATCGCCGCGGGCCTCGTCAAGACGATACTTTTCATCTTCGTCTCGCCGCTCCTGGGGATGCTGCTCGGCTCCCTGATGCTGCTCCTCATATCCTGGCTGTGCCGAAGGGTTTCTCCCAGGAACATGGACCGCTGGTTCCGCCGCCTGCAACTCGTCTCCGCTTCGCTCTACAGCCTGGGCCACGGCGGCAACGACGCGCAGAAGACGATGGGCATCATCTGGATGCTGCTGGTCGCCGCCGGCCTGTCCGGAGCGCGCGATCCGCTGCCGGTCTGGGTCATCGCCTCGTGCTACCTGGCGATCGGCCTGGGCACGATGTTCGGCGGCTGGCGCATCGTCAAGACGATGGGGCAGAAGATCACCAAGCTCAAGCCCGTCGGCGGCTTCTGCGCGGAGACCGGCGGCGCCTTGACGCTCTTCCTGGCCACCGCGCTCGGCATTCCGGTGTCTACGACGCACACCATCACCGGCGCCATCGTCGGCGTGGGTTCGACCCGGCGCATGTCGGCGGTGCGCTGGGGGGTCGCCGGCAGCATCGTCTGGGCCTGGGTGCTGACCATCCCGTGCAGCGCGGCCATCGGCGCGCTGTTCTGGGGGATGGGCAGGCTTGTTCTTTAGGAAAACGGCGGCCGGATCACGCCGGAATGTCCGGCACCAGCATTTTCTCAAGCTGGTAAATCCTGTCCTTGAGGGCGAGTTTGCGTTTCTTCAGGCGCTGGATCAACAACTGATCCTGATGGGGCAGCGGCGTCGCGGCGAGGTGTTCGACGATCAGGTTGAGGTCGCGGTGCTCCACCTGAAGCTCGTTCAGGGTGGCGCGGGCGTCGGCAATTTCCTTTTCGGTCAGCATCGTTTCTTTCATCCTATAAACGGCAGTTGGAACCGCTTTCAACGCAGAAGGCGCAGAGACGCAGAGAAAACCGGGGTTTCACCCATTGGGTGAAATGAATTTCTCCGGTTTTTCTCTGCGTCCTCATGAGTTTTCTCCGCGTTCTCTGCGTCAACCGCGGTTCTTCAGGTTCATCCATGCGGTCAGCGGAGAGATCACGATCGGCTACCGGTCGTCCACCGGATGCAGCCCTTGTTGTTTCAAGCGGCAATGGTAGGCGTTCCGGCGCGAAAAAACAACGGCGGGCGGTGGCGGGGAGGACGCCGCGGTTCATGTTTTCGCAGGTGTGTTGTGGTTAAATGATTCGCTTCCAGCGCATGGCGTTTCGGCAGATCATGAACAAGGCCTTCACCCGCGAGACCGACGACGATGACGACGAAGGCGTCGATACGTCGCCGAGTCTGCCCCAGGGCGCCCGCAACTACATTACGCCCGGCGGCCACGCGCGCATCCGAGACGAACTCGACCGCCTGCTGCGCGTCGAACGGCCGGGCGTCGTCGAGGTCGTCCAGTGGGCGGCATCGAACGGCGACCGATCGGAAAACGGGGACTACCTGTACGGCAAGAAGCGTCTGCGCGAGATCGACCGGCGCATCCGCTTTCTCACGAGACGCCTGGATCTCGCCGAGGTCGTCGATCCGGCGGCGCGCCGGGAAAACCACGACCAGGTGTTCTTCGGCGCGACGGTGACGGTCCGCGACGAGCAGGATGAGGAACGAACGTACCAGATCGTCGGCATCGACGAGACCGATTTTTCGCGCGGGCGGATCAGTTGGGTGTCGCCGCTGGCCCGCGCGCTGACCCGCTCGCGCGAGGGCGATCCGGTGCGCTTTCAGAGTCCGTCCGGATGGCGGGAAGTGGAGGTGGTGCGCGTGGAGTACGTGACGATCGAGCCGTGACGCGGGAAGCGGCCCGCCGCGGATTCCGGACGAACCGGGCGTATCGGGTATAATGGCCGCCGTCATTGGGGAGTAGCCTCCCTTCCAGCGAAAGGGCCTGCGTCAACATGCTCGCCAAAAACAGGCGTGGCGCGGGCAGCCGTCCAGCCAGGCAAGACCTTTGACCATGCCGCTTCGTTCAGGCCGGAGAAGCCGCAGGGTCGATCGTCGGGTCCGGCCGGGAACACATCGAATGGAAGCCTTCTTCATCTCGGCGGGCATCGTCGCTCTGGCCGAAATCGGGGACAAGACCCAGTTGCTCGCCTTTCTTCTCGCCACGAAATACCGTCGGCCCGCGCCGATCTGCCTGGGCATCCTGCTGGCGACCCTGCTCAATCACGCGTTCGCCGGCGCCCTCGGCGCCTGGCTCACGTCGCTGCTGGCCGCGGAAACGCTGCGCTGGATCCTGGGTCTGTCCTTCGTCGCCATGGCCCTGTGGACGCTCATCCCGGACAAGTTCGACGAAAGGGAGGCGAGGCTTGCGAAATTCGGCGTCTTCGGCGCCACCCTCATTTCCTTCTTCCTGATCGAAATGGGCGACAAGACGCAGATCGCCACGGTGGCCCTGGCGGCTCGTTTCGATGCGTATTACGCGGTCGTCTCCGGGACGACCTGCGGCATGATGTTCGCCAACGTTCCGGCGGTGCTGCTCGGCGAACGACTCGCCGGACGCATTCCGGCGCGCACCATGCGTGCCGTCGCCGCCGCGACGTTCGGCGCGCTCGGCATCGCCACGCTGCTCGGCGCGGGACGGGGTCTGGGGTTCTGATCCGGTCGATCCGGGATTGCCGCCCCCTTGCGATTGCCGGCCGTATTCTTCGCCAGGCCGCGATGGCGTTCGACGGATCCTTGGCATCAAGGATGGCGACGAACATGAGATAATCGCCCGAACGCTTGCAGCCGTTTTCAACGCAGAATTCGCCAGAGCGCAAGGCGCAGGGAAAAAGCCGGGTCCTCGTTTTTCTCTGTGTCCGTTGGGGTTCGATTACTTTTTCAGGACAAAAGGGAAGCACGATGGACGACAGCAAGGCAAAGGCATTGGCCGCCGCACTGGCCCAGATCGAAAAGCAGTTCGGCAAGGGCTCGATCATGAAGATGGGCGAGGGCAGCGTGGAAAAGGACCTGCAAGTCGTTTCCACCGGCTCGCTGGGCCTCGATATCGCGCTCGGCGTTGGCGGCCTGCCGCGCGGACGGGTCGTCGAAATCTACGGGCCGGAGTCGTCCGGCAAGACGACGCTGACCCTGCAGGTCGTCGCCGAAATCCAGAAGCTCGGCGGTACCGCCGCCTTCATCGACGCCGAGCACGCGCTCGATCCGACCTACGCGCAGAAACTCGGGGTGAAACTCGACGACCTGCTCATCTCGCAGCCCGACACCGGCGAACAGGCTCTCGAAATCGCCGACATGCTGGTGCGTTCGGGCAGCGTCGATCTGGTGGTCGTCGATTCGGTCGCGGCGCTTACGCCCAAGGCCGAAATCGAGGGCGAGATGGGCGATTCGCTGCCCGGCCTGCACGCCCGTCTGATGAGCCAGGCACTGCGCAAACTCACGGCCAACATCAACCGCACCAACACGCTGGTCATCTTCATCAATCAGATCCGCATGAAGATCGGCGTGATGTTCGGCAGCCCCGAGACGACGACTGGCGGCAACGCGCTCAAGTTCTACGCCTCCGTGCGCCTCGACATCCGCCGCATCGGCGCGATCAAGAAGAGCGACGAGATGATCGGCAACGAAACCAAGGTGAAGGTCGTCAAGAACAAGGTGTCGCCGCCGTTCCGCGAGGCGATCTTCGACATCCTCTACGGCGAGGGAATTTCGCGCGAGGGCGAGATCGTCGAACTGGGCGTTGCGCACAAGCTGGTCGAAAAATCCGGTTCCTGGTACTCCTACAACGGCGAGAAGATCGGCCAGGGCAAGGACAACGCGCGCGAGTTCCTCAGAACCCATCCCGAGATCGCCGAAGAGATCGAGGCCAGGATCCGCGCGGCGGTGGGCGTCCCTTCGCCAGCGCCGAAAGACGCCGCGCAATGAGGCGCCGATGACGGAACCGGCCTTGCGCGAGTTCGCGCTGAAACTGCTCGCCCGCCGGGAGCACGCGCGCGTCGAACTGGAGCGAAAGCTCGCGGCGCGCGGCGCGTCGTCGGAGGAGATCGAAGCCGTGCTGGACGACCTCGCCGCGGGCCGCCTGCTTTCCGACGAACGTTACGCGGCAACGCGCGTGCGGGCGCGCGGCGCGCGTTACGGCAACGCGCGCCTGGCGCGGGAATTGCGCGCCGCCGGGGTCGAAGGCGAATTGGCCGACAGCGTGCTGGCCGGAGCGGGGGACGAACTGGCGCGAGCCGCCGGGGCGTGGCGGCGCAGGTACGGAAGCGCCGGGCTTCCGTCCGATGCCGCCGAGCGGGCGCGGCAGACGAATTTCCTGATGCGCCGGGGCTTTTCCGACGAGACGATTCGTCGCGTCCTGCGCGGCGAGCACGAAAATGAGTGAAATGGACGACGCGGGCGTGCCGGCCGGCGACGAAAGCGGAGAGATCCCGGCCGGGCCGGCCGGACTCGCGGCCGGCGATTCCGGAATCGATTCCGGCGGGCGCCGGAGCAGCACGCTGACGACGCGCAATCTCAGGAAGCGTTACAAGAAGCGCGCCGTGGTGGAGGACGTTTCCCTCGAAGTGAGGAGCGGCGAAGTGGTCGGGCTGCTGGGTCCGAACGGGGCCGGCAAGACCACCTGCTTCTACATGGTGGTGGGCCTGATCGCCTGTGACGGAGGCGAGGTTTTCCTCGACGAGCGGAAGATCACCCATCTGCCCATCCACCGGCGCGCCAAGCTCGGCGTTTCCTATCTGCCGCAGGAAGCCTCGGTGTTCCGCAAACTCTCGGTCATCGAGAACATCAAGGCGGTGCTCGAACTGCGCCGCCTGCCCGCCGGTGAAGTAGACCAGAGCGCGGAGCGGCTGCTGGAGGAACTGCACATCGCGCACATCCGCAACAGTTCGGCGGCGTCGCTGTCCGGCGGCGAGCGGCGGCGCGTGGAAATCGCCCGGGCCTTGTCCACCGAGCCGCGCTTCATCCTGCTCGACGAGCCGTTTGCCGGGGTCGATCCGATCGCCGTGCTGGACATCCAGAAGATCATCCGTTATCTCAAGGAGCGCGGCATCGGCGTGCTGATCACCGACCACAACGTGCGTGAAACGCTGGGCATCTGCGATCACGCCTACATTCTCAACGAAGGCGGCGTGCTCGCCGCTGGCCGGCCGGACGAAATCATTTATAATGAAAACGTGCGCAAGGTTTATCTCGGCGAAAACTTCCGCCTGTAACCATAAATTGCCAGTGACTTTGCCAACTGTTTTTTCAGGTGTTTTTTGGAACGAAACGGAGCGCGATGCGGGATCGGTCCCGTCGCGTCTTTCCGGCTCGTCCCAGAAACGCGGCAACCGCCCGCATTCCGGTAAATGAAGCCATCTCTCCAGCTCAAGCTTTCGCAGCATCTGGCGCTGACTCCACAGCTGCAGCAGTCGATCAGGCTGCTGCAGTTGTCTACGCTCGATCTCGAGCAGGAACTGGAAAAATACCTGCTGGAAAACCCGCTGCTCGAACGCGACGACGAAGTCTATTCGCCGGCGGCGTCCGAATTGCCGATGGTGGCCAACGACGAGGAGAAAAAAACCGAGGAAGAACCGGCGACGGTTTCCGGCGAGGAGGAAAGCTGGCTGGGCGAGCCCGAAAGCGGCGGCTACGCGAATTCCTCCGGATCGTTCGACGACGATGACGGTGATTTCCGCGACGTCCAGGCGGCGGCGACCTCGCTGCGCGAGCACCTGTCGCGGCAACTGGGCCTCATGGCCCTGCCGGCGCGCGACCGTACCCTGGTGCAATGCCTGATCGACGCGCTGGACGACGACGGCTATCTGACTCAGTCGCTGGAGGACCTGGCGGAATCGCTGCCCGCCGAACTCGAAATCGAACTCGACGAACTGAAGATCGCCCTGCGTCATTTGCAGAATTTCGATCCGACCGGGGTCGGGGCGCGCAACGCGCAGGAATGCCTGATCCTGCAGTTGAAAGCCCTGCTCCGGGATGACACGCGCGATCTCGCGCTCTCCATCGTGGACGGCCATCTCGATCTCCTGGCCGGGCGGGACTTCGCCAAGCTGAAGAAGCTCGTCGGCTGCGACGATGAGCAACTGCGCCAAGCGCAAATCCTGATCCGCGGGCTCGATCCGCGCCCCGGCGCCAGGTACGCGGTCCTGGACGCGCGCTACATCACGCCCGACGTGGTGGTGCGCAAGGCGCGCGGACAATGGACGGTGAGCATCAACGCCGACGCCTATCCGCGCCTGCGCATCAACAGCCTGTATGCCCGGATTCTCTCGCGGCAGCGGGGGTCCGGCCTGTCCGGCCAGTTGCAGGAGGCGCGCTGGCTGATCAAGAACGTCCAGCAGCGCTTCGATACCATTCTGCGCGTGGCGCAGGCCATCGTCGACCGCCAGCGCCAGTTCTTCGAACACGGCGAAGTGGCCATGCGTCCGATGGTCCTGCGGGAAATCGCGGACGCCCTGGGTCTGCACGAGTCGACAGTATCCCGCGTGACGACGCAGAAATACATGGCCACGCCGCGTGGTATTTTCGAATTGAAGTATTTCTTCGGCAGCCATGTGGCCACGGAAGTGGGCGGCGCCTGTTCGGCCACGGCCATCCGGGCGCTGATCAAGCAACTGGTGGGAGCGGAAAATGCGAAGAAACCCTTGTCCGACAGCCAGATCGCCGACCTGCTCGGCCAGCAGGGAATCGTCGTCGCGCGCCGGACGATCGCCAAATACCGAGAATCCCTCGGCATTCCTCCGGTCAAGCTGCGCAAGGCGCTCTAGCGGTTTTCCCGGCCTCTCGTGACGGTCGCCCGGGCGGCCATTCCTTTGAAAGGAGCAATCTATGAATCTGCAAATCAGCGGACGCCACCTCGAAATCACTCCGGCGCTGCATGGATACGTGACGGAAAAGATCGAGCGCGTGATACGCCATTTCGATCACGTCATCGAGGTGAACGCGGTTCTGTCCGTGGAAAAACTCAAGCAGAAGGCGGAAGCCACGGTGCATCTGTCCGGCAAGGACATTTACGTGGAATCGATCGACGAAGACCTGTACGCGGCGATCGACACGCTGGCCGACAAGCTCGACCGACAGGTCCAGAAGCACAAGCAGAAACTGCAGGATCACCGTCGCGGCCAGAAGCCCGACCACAACGGCGCGGAGTAGGCGCGGGCGCAAGACGGGTTCGACCGCCGGTCGGATTCGTCCCGCGCCTCGTCCTGCCAGCCGCATTCCCGAACCATCGGCCAATATCAGATCTTCCATCCCATTCACATGAGCCAGATTTCCCAACTGCTGCCCCTGGAAAACGTCGTCCTCGACCTCGAGGCGGGCAGCAAGAAGCGCGTTTTCGAGTACGCCGGACTGGTTTTCGAGAACAACCAGGGCGTGGCCAACAGCGCCGTCTTCCACAGCCTGTTCTCGCGCGAAAAACTCGGGTCGACCGGACTGGGCCAGGGCATCGCCATTCCGCACGGACGCATCAAGGGCTTGAAAAAAGCCCTGGGCGCCTTCATCCGGCTGGCGAACCCGATTCCTTTCGATTCCCCGGACGGCGAACCGGTGTCGATGTTCTTCATCCTGCTGGTGCCCGAGCAGGCCACCGAACAGCACCTGCAGATTCTTTCCGAACTGGCCGAGCGCTTCTCCGAGGCGTCCTGCCGCGACGCCTTGTCGATGGCGCGGGATGCGCAGACCGTCCAGCAGACGTTCGAATGATGGCGAAAGGTTCCGGCATGGCCTCGACGCGCAAGCTCTCCGTCACCCAGCTCTACCAGGACAATTTCGAGAAACTCAAGCTGAACTGGATTGCCGCCGAGGGTGTCGACCGCCACGTGGAACTCCAGGACATGGAGAACTATGGTCCGGACGTCGTCGGCCACCTCAACCTGATCTACGGCCGCCGCGTCCAGGTCATGGGCAGGGCCGAACAGGAATGGGCGAAGAAGATCGGCGAGGAGCGCTGGCGCCGGCTGATCGACGACCTGATGGCCAACGAGCCGCCGGCGATCATCCTGGCGGACGACACCGAGCCGCCGGACGGCCTGCCGGAAAGCTGCGAAGCGACGGGTACGCCGCTGTTCAAGAGCACGAAATCCTGCTCGGTGGTCATCGACCTCCTGCATCTTTATCTGTCCAAGCGCTTTGCCGACACGGTGTCGGCGCACGGCGTGTTCATGGAGGTCTTCGGGATGGGCGTGCTGATCACCGGGGAATCGGGAATCGGCAAGAGCGAGCTGGCGCTCGAACTCGTCTCGCGCGGGCACGGGCTGGTCGCGGACGACGTCGTCGAACTGGCGCGGACGGCGCCGACGACCATCGAAGGCCGCTGCCCGAGCATGCTCAAGGACTACCTCGAAGTGCGCGGCCTGGGGCTCCTCAATATCCGCATGATTTTCGGCGAGATGGCCACGCGCCACAAGATGAAGCTCAGACTGATCGCGCACCTGCAAAGGAACATGCCCGGCGGCAAGGACATGACGCGGCTGCCCTTCGAAACGCAGTCGCAGGAGATTCTCGGCATACCGGTGCGCAAGGTCTGCTTCCACGTCGCGCCGGGGCGCAATCTCGCGGTCCTGCTGGAAGCGGCCGTGCGCAACTACATCCTGCAGTTGCGCGGAATCGACAGCATGAGCGAATTCATCAACCAGCAGCAGCAGGCGGTGCTTGACGGAAATATTTGAATTGCGTAGAATTGCATTTCCCATTCACGACCATCATGACGAGGAGATGAAATGAGGTTCATGGCTGTTCTGGCTGCATTCGTATTTTCGACGGGATTGGCGTGGGGCGCCGCCAATGCGGAGAAAAAAACACCCTCCCCGGCTCAGAAGGCGCAACAGGAAAAAATGAAGACCTGCAACGCCGAGGCCGGCAAGCAGGAACTGAAAGGCGACGAGCGCAAGAAATTCATGAGCGCCTGCCTCAAGGCGAAGCCCGCGCAGACTGTCGAGACGACGAACACGCAACAGGAGAAATGAAACCCGCTCCCATCGTTCTCCTGAAAAAAGCCCGGCGTGGAATCGACTCCGGGCTTTTTTTTGCCTCGAAAGAAACGCCCATGGAGACGGCCGCGCACGGGGGGGTCGATATAATCAGGCTATTGACCACATTGATACAATCAATTTCAAAAACATCCGACACCGTCCTATCATTCCTCCGTAGCGTTTTTCCCAACCACTCGCAAGGAGTCGTGTCATGAGCCATTCCCTCATCAACACCCAGGTCTTCCCCTTCAAGGCGCAGGCGTACCAGAACGGCAAGTTCTTCGAAGTTTCGCAGGACAGCATCAAGGGCAAATGGGCGGTGTTCTTCTTCTATCCCGCCGACTTTACTTTCGTCTGCCCGACCGAGCTGGGCGACCTCGCCGACAACTACGCCGAATTCAGGAAGCTGGGCGTGGAAATCTACGGCGTGTCCACCGATACCCACTTTACCCACAAGGCGTGGGCCGACGCTTCCGAGACGATCAGGAAGATCCAGTACGTGATGGTCGGCGATCCGACGCACGTCATCAGCAAGAACTTCGGCGTCTACATCGAAGAGGCCGGTCTCGACGAGCGCGGCACTTTCGTCGTCGATCCGGACGGCAGGATTCAGATCATCGAAATCAACGCCGGCAACATCGGGCGCAACGCGCAGGAACTGCTGCGCAAGGTCAAGGCCGCGCAATACGTGCGCAAGAACCCGAACGAAGTCTGTCCGGCCAAGTGGAAGGAAGGCGACAAGACCCTGGCGCCTTCGATCGACCTCGTCGGCAAGATCTGAGGAAACGCTGATGTAAGTCGAATTCGCCATTCCGGCGAAGGCCGGAATCCATAGTGTGACGAAAATCGCAGGCGACCGGCGCGACAAGGAAAGTGACTTGGCCGCGCCGGTTGTTTGCCGTTCCGGAGAATGAAAAAATGCTCGACGCCGCCATAAAAGCCCAGCTCAAGACCTATCTCGAACGTGTCCGGCAACCGATCGAACTCGTCGCTTCGCTCGACGAGACAGACCCATCGCGGGAGATCAGGGCGTTGCTCGAAGACATCGCCGAATCGTCGGACAAGGTGCGGGTTCGCTTCGACGGGCAGGAGGAGCGGCGTCCGTCGTTTTCCGTCGGCATCCCCGGAGAACGGGCGCGCATTCATTTTGCGGGCCTGCCGATGGGCCACGAATTCACCTCGCTGATTCTGGCGCTGCTGCAAACCGGCGGCCATCCGCCGAAAGTCGAGGATTCGATCCTCGAACAGATTCGCGGTCTGTCCGGTAGTTTCCGTTTCGAGACTTTCATTTCGCTCTTCTGCCACAACTGCCCGGATGTGATCCAGGCGCTCAACCTGATGGCTGTGCAGAATCCCGGCATCCGCAGCACGATGATCGA
Source organism: Accumulibacter sp. (assembly GCA_031279425.1). Taxonomy (GTDB): domain Bacteria; phylum Pseudomonadota; class Gammaproteobacteria; order Burkholderiales; family Rhodocyclaceae; genus Propionivibrio. The sequence continues at coordinate 8,699 of JAITIQ010000105.1, read as the reverse complement.
CGGCGCGCTGTTTCAGAAGGAGGTCGAGGAACGCCGGATCATGGCCGTGCCGACGGTCTTCCTGAATGGCGAACCCTTCGGGCAGGGCCGCATGACGATCGAGGAAATCATCGCCCGGCTCGACGCCGACGCCGTGGCGCGCGAGGCTGAAAAAATCGCCGCCAGGGAGGCCTTCGACATCCTCATCGTCGGCGGCGGGCCGGCCGGCGCGGCGGCGGCCATCTACGCGGCGCGCAAGGGCGTGCGCACCGGCATCGTCGCCGAGCGCTTCGGCGGACAGGTGCACGACACGCTGGCCATCGAAAACCTGGTCGTGATCGAGGAAACGGAAGGGCCGCGCCTGGCCGCCACGCTGGAGCGGCACGTGCGCAAGCACGACGTGGACATCATGATCCCGCAGCGCGCGGAGAGCATCGCCGTCGGCGCGGACGGCCTGACCGAGGTGCGCCTCGCCAATGGCGCGAGCCTGAAAAGCCGCGCCGTGATCCTGGCGACCGGCGCGCGCTGGCGCAACATGAACGTGCCGGGTGAGCAGGAGTACAAGGCGCGCGGGCTGGCCTACTGCCCGCATTGCGACGGCCCGCTGTTCAAGGGCAAGCGCGTGGCGGTGGTCGGCGGCGGCAATGCGGGCGTCGAGGCGGCGATCGACCTCGCCGGCATCGTCGCGCACGTGACCTTGGTCGTGCGTTCGGATCTGCGCGCCGACGCCATCTTGCAGAACCGGCTGCGCAGCCTGTCCAACGTGACGATCATCACTCGGGCGCAGGTCACCGAGGTGAGCGGAGACGGCGAGAAAGTCAACGGCCTGATCTACGTGGACCGCGCCAGCAGCGAGACGCGGCGCCTCGATGTGGGAGGCGTTTTCATGCAGATCGGCCTGCTGCCGAACACCGACTGGCTGAAAGGCAGCGAAGTCAGACTGACCCCGCGCGGCGAAATCGAGATCGACAACCACGGACAAACCTCGATGTCCGGCGTCTTCGCCGCCGGCGATTGCACGACAGTGCCGTACAAGCAGATCGTCATCGCCATGGGCGAAGGCGCGAAAGCCTCGCTCGCCGCATTCGAGCATCTGATCCGCTCCGCGCCGGAGAAATGAGCCGCATCGGAGCATTGTCGATTCCAAGAGACTCAAGGAGTGCCGGAAAAGTCGTCGATCACCGCAAGCCGCCCTTCCCGCAGGAATTTTCCGACGATGCGGTAGATTTCGGCGTCGAAGCGCGGCCGTTCCGAATCGTCCCTGGCCGCGGCCTTTTCGAGCAGAAGACGCAGCGTCGCAGCGTCTCCGGCCGTCCCAAGATAACCCCAGTCCAGGATTACATGGGCATCCTCGCGCATGCCGAAATCATCGCGTTCGATCAGGGCGATTGGGCCGGGGTAGGGCCAGGGACGGATGCAGTATCTGGCGAGCGCAGCGATCAGCCGGGCGCCTTGCAGCGGGCCCGCTCCTTTGCCGGGGAGGACTTTTGCGCCATCGAATTGAAGGTCCACGCCGTGCGCCTCCGCCAGTTTGCGCAAGGCCAGGATGGCTTCGCGCGGGCTGCGGTACAGGCCGAACAGGTCTTCGGTATGGGCGAAATCGGTGTCGCCGGAGAACACCAGTGCCGGAAGAAAGCCGCCGTCGCCACGGCGGATCAGGCGCCAGGAGCAAGGTTCTCCGGACGGCCGGCGCCGCGCCGCGGAAAGTTCGAGTTCGCCCAGACGGGCGCCGAGTTCTCCGGCGGCTTCGCGCCATTCGATTCGCCGCGCCGCGCGCACCTGCGGCAGCTCGCGGCGATCCGGCGAGAAATGCGCGCAGACCTGCTGGCGCAGGTTGACCGCGCGTCTGGCGGCGAGCAGCGCGCCATCCTCGCCGAACACGGCATAGGCGCCGTGGGCTTCGGGCAGATCGTCGAGGAGCGCCGGGTCGATCTGCGGCGGCAATTCGGGCCGGCCGATGATCCGGTCCACGGCCCCGGCGATCGTTTCCGCCGGCAGCAGCGCGTGCCAGTGCCGCCAGAGATCCCACAACACGCGGGCGTCGGCCAGCGCGCGATGGCGGTCGCCGGTGACCATGCCGAAACGTTCGACCAGCGTATCGAGATTGTGCCGGCGGTGTCCAGGGAAAAGCGCGCGCGAAAGCTTGACGGTACACAGGCGCGTCGCGCGGAAATCGATGCCATTGCGCTTGAATTCGTGCCGGAGGAAACCGTAGTCGAAGCGCGCATTGTGGGCGACGAACAGCCGGCCCCGGAGTCGTTCCAGGAGTTCCGACGCGAGTTGCGCGAAGGCTGGCGCCGATGCCAGCATCGCCGTGTCGACGCCCGTCAAGGCGGTGATGAAGGGCGGGACGGGCCGGCCGGGATCGACCAGCGTGCTCCATTCGAGCACGCCTTCCCGGGTGACTTCGACCAGGCCGATCTCGATGATGCGGTCGTTCATGAAATTGGCGCCGGTGGTCTCGAGATCCACGAAGACCAGGGCCTCCTGCGCGAGGAATGTGCTCATCCGTATGTGTCGGCGGGAAAATGGCGGACGTTCGCGCCGTCCGCCGGAGACCGCCATTCTACGCCATGGCGGGGAGGGCGCTCTCCGGCGTCCGGAGCGTCGCATCGGCGCGGAATCGGATCACAGGAAGGCGTGTGGGCAACTCGCGGCCAAATATGATCTCGTCGCCCATGGGAAGCGTATCAATCATGCGACATAGATATGAGCGGCCGCATTTCCGCCACGTAAAGCAATCGTCGATAAATAACACATGCTGCACCTTGCGTTTCGTGGCGGTTTCGAGTTCGTTCAACCCCATGCCGAATATTCAAAATTAGAATGTTAGGATGAAGGACAGAAACCACGAACACCCGACCATGTACACCACTGCCGTCCTCGCACAGCCCGAACTATTCACGCTCGACGACGCGCCTCTCCCAGGTTCAGGCGGGAGCGAATCGTTTCGTGCGCAACTCTTGAAGTGGGTAGGCAACAAACAGAAGCTGGCTGATGCGATCATCCGCCACTTCCCGCAGCAGTTCGGCACGTACTTCGAGCCGTTTCTTGGCAGTGGCGGCGTTTTGGGCGTCTTGGCGCCAAAAAGAGCACTGGCAAGCGATACGTTTGCGCCGCTGGTTCAAATTTGGCAAACCCTTCACAACGATCCTGAAGAACTGAAGCATCAGTATTCGGAGCGTCATGCGTTAATCTCCGAGCTTGGCAAGAAGGGAGCCTATGATCGTGTTCTTGCCAGCTTTAACGTGCAACCCAATGGAGCCGACCTTCTCTTTCTGTGCAGGGCGTGTTACGGCGGGGTCGTTCGATTTCGCAAGAACGATGGTCATATGAGCACTCCTGTCGGGGCGCATGATCCAGTATCTCCGGAGAATTTTGAAAAGCGAGTAGACATTTGGCATGAGAGAACCCAGGGGACGAGTTTCTTGCGTCTCGACTTTGCGGACGCCATGGATCAGGCAAGGCCGGGGGATTTGGTCTATTGCGACCCTCCCTATGCAGATAGTCAAACAATTCTGTATGGCGCGCAGGCATTCTCATTGAAACGCCTTTTCGATTCGATCATTTCGTGCAAGGCAAGGGGCGTATACGTTGCGTTGAGTATTGACGGAACAAAATATTCAGGTCGCAAAACATGTGATGTGTCAATACCCGATGGCCTGTTTGAGCGTGAGGAATTCGTCAGCGCAGGCCGCTCCATGCTGAAAAGATTTCAAATGGATGGCCAAAGCCTTGAGGATCACGAGGTGCATGACCGCCTTCTGCTGACCTTCTGACTTTTAGATCAGAGTGCTGTCCCGGAGCGTGCTGGCAAGGCGCGACGACGCGGCAGGCGGATGCCGGAGAAGGAGAAGCAAGGCGGTCAGCGCGCTGCGGGGCGGTGCGCATGGGTACCAGAAGACGGAAGACAGAACGGAACCACATGGGGGAGAGGCAAAAAGACCGGAAAAGCTTGCCATTACAGGCCTTGAATGGAAGAAATCAGTGATCAACTGCGGTTTCCAGGATTATTCCTCGAACGCGGAATAATCACCTCTCATCGCGCGCGCCAGTCTCATACGCAGTTCGCGCCGTTCCGCGCCCCGGCTTTTTTCGTGGATTTCCACGCCGCGCCGCATTTTCTCCGCGTTGACAAGGAGATTGCGCGGTGGCGGAGACGGCGGAATCAGCAGGCGTTCTTCTCGCATATGTCTTTGTCTGCGGGTCATGACCGTTTCCTTCACAGCATGAATTTCTGTAAACGGCTGCGCGGCTGGCCGCGCAGCCGCCGGACGCTCTTCTTTTCGCGCGCGAGGAATTCCGGCAGGGATTCGCTTTCACGAAAACAGAAGCGCTTCGGCAAATCACTGTAGAGCGAAACGGGCGGCGCGCCGTAAATCTGCTTGAGGATGACGCCCGATCGCGCGGTGTGCGTCCAGATTCCAGCGATGCCCAGTTCCTCGCGCAGGAAGAAAAGGACGGCGCTCAGCATGGCTTCGTCCCAGCGTTCGCGGTGCGGCGCGAGATGGCGTTCGCAATACTCGACGATGTCCGCGTCCTTGCCGTCGAACCGGTTCTGCAGGTAGCGGGGGCGCTGCATCCGGCCTTGCATGACCAGCTCCACCGTTTGGCGCAACGACGACGCCCGCCGTATCCAATCCGTCTGAATTTCCTCGATCAGCGCCTCGCCCCGGTCGAAATCGATGTCCAGCCGCGCCCAGGCCAGGGTGTAGCGGCGCAAGGCGCGTTCGTCATGCAGCGCGGGGTGGCCGCGGCAGTTGAATTCCCATCCGTCCTTGGGCTTGAGCAGGCGCTCGAAAGCGCGGTTGTGCCGGTTGGAGAAATTGAGTTGCAAAACGAGATTGGCGCCGCGCCGGCTCGTCTGCGGAGCGCGTCCGCGGCTCGTTGCGGCGGCCCACACGCCCAAGGTCAGCGCGTAATGCTCCGGGGCCGGCAGGCACGCGATCTGGGCGTCGAGAAACTCGCGCCCCACTTCCCTGCCGCAGCGAGCCAGGGCCGTCCTGACCTGCGGCTTCTGCAGCAGGGGCGCGGCCGGGGTCTGGCGCAGAGCGGCCACCGGCGTCGGCCGGGGCGCGGCATAGCGCAGGAGTTGCAGGCCGTACTGGTGTTTGGCATAGCTAAACAGCGTGCGGCCGGCGGGCAGCATCGCCCGCAAGTCCTCGATCTCTCTGATGTCCATGGGTTTTCTTCCTGATTTTCCTGAATGCCGGAGTCATGCTCCGGCGCGCGCTAACGCTCCGGGGCGGGATTTCGCTGGGTTGGAACGCGGTCATTTCGGTTCTCCTTGGTGGTTTGCAACGATGTCTGGTCTTCATCCCTTGACGCAGAGCGCCTGCTTCAAGGTATGCACGACTTCCACGAGGTCGGACTGGTTGGCCATCACCTCGTCGATGTCCTTGTAGGCGCCGGGGATCTCGTCGAGCACGCCGCCGTCCTTGCGGCACTCGATGCCCTCGGTCTGCGCGGCGAGATCAAAGCGGGTGAAGCGGCGCTTCGCCTCGCTCCGGCTCATGCGCCGGCCCGCGCCGTGCGAGCACGAGCAATAGGACGCCGCGTTGCCCAGGCCGCGCACGATGAAGCTCTTCGCCCCCATGCTGCCGGGGACGATGCCCAACTGGCCCGCGCCGGCGCGGATCGCGCCCTTGCGCGTGATGTACAGGCGTTGGCCGAAATGCTCTTCGCGGGCGACGTAGTTGTGGTGGCAGTTGATCGCCTCCTCGCTCACCGTAAACGGCGGCAGGCCGGAGGCCAGGCTTTCCAGGATCAGCGCGAGCAGCATGCGGCGGTTCTCCATCGCGTAGTCCTGCGCCCATTCGAGCGCTTCCACGTAATCGTCGAACAGTTCGCTGCCTTCGGAAAAATACGCCAGATCCCGGTCCGGCAGATGAACCTGGTGGCGACGCATGTCCTTCTGCGCGGCGGCGATGAAATAGCGCCCGATGACGTTGCCGATGCCGCGGCTGCCCGAATGCAGCATTACCCAGACTTGATCGGCCTCGTCGAGGCAAAGCTCGATGAAGTGGTTGCCACCGCCCAGCGTTCCGAGTTGGCAGGCCCAGGTCTCGTTGAAGTGCCGCTGCATCTTCATGACACCGGGATGTTTGCCGACGATGAGGTCGAGCCGGTCGGACATCTTCCGCGCCTGGCGGGCGTGGGCGCTGCCGCGCACCTTGCTGCGCTCGTGCTGGTTGAAGCCGACCGGCACGGCGGCCTCGATCGCGCTCCTGATGCCATGCAGGTTGTCGGGCAGGTCGCGGGCGTTCAGGCTCAGGCGCACCGCGCACATGCCGCAACCGATGTCGACGCCGACCGCTGCCGGGATGATCGCGGCGTTGGTCGGGATCACCGAGCCGACTGTCGCGCCCTTGCCCGCGTGGACGTCGGGCATGGCGGCGATGGGGTGTGAAACGATAGGGAGTTGCGACAGGTTGATGAGCTGCCGCATCGCCTCGTATTCCAGTTCGCGTGTCCAGATTCTGACCGGCACGCGGCCCTTGTTCAGGGTCAGATGAATGGCCATGATGTCTTCCTTCGTCGGCCCGGATGCCATCATGGTATCCGGGCGGGATAAACGAAAAAGCCCCGGCTTCGTGCCAGGGCTTTCGTCTGGAAGGAACCACGGCGGACAACGGCGCCGATGAATGTCAATGGCGACGCGTTTCCTCATGGATTTGGGCCTGGCTCGGGGCATCGAAACGTCCGGGCCGGGTCTCCATGTCTCCGGTATCGGGCGCCTCAGCGCGTGTGGCGAACTCCTTCCTGATCGTGGCGAAACATGGAAACCTCCCTGGAAAATTCCGGTTGGACGGAAAACGGGACGCATTATGCGAGCGCAAGAAATGACTGTCAAAAAGTATTCGCGCGGAAAACCACAGGAGAAGCAGGCAGTGTTGCGCCCTGGCAACAGCGGATTCCGCTTTCCAGTCGAAACGGCATGATCCATGTCGCCGCGAAGGCGGCATCATTCCATTTTCATGACTCGGCGCGATATGCGCTTACACGGTGCGATGGCGCGCCGTGGATGCACCATGACGGTGTCCCCGCCCTTCTTTTCGTAAATCAAGTCATTGATTAAACAGAAAATAACGCGGCTGGCACGAAGCGTGCATGACAGCTGCCGCAATTCACCCACGTCCGTACGACCACTTCATTACCTTGTTTTCAGGAGATCATCCATGCGCATACATGCCAAAACCATGCTCCCCGCGCTGGTCGCGGCGCTGTCGTTGGCCAGTGCCGCCCGCGCTGAAGAAACGAGTCCTTTCAGCGCCAACGTCAGCCTGGTCAGCGACTATGCCTATCGCGGCATCTCGCAGACCAACGAACGCGTCGCCCTGCAGGGTGGTTTCGACTTCAAGCACGGCAGCGGCGTCTACGTCGGGGTGTGGGGTTCGAGCATTTCGTGGCTGCGCGACGCCGAGCGCGGCACCGATTCCTCCTCGGGCAACAGCGTCGAACTCGACCTGTACGCCGGTTATGCCAAGGAATTCGGCGATTTCGGCATCGACATCGGCGTGCTGCACTATGGTTATCCGGGTGATTTCGACCGCGCCTGGAAAAACGCGACCGGCTTGGAGAACCCGAACACGACCGAAGGCTACGTCGCCTTCTCGTGGAAATTCGTGTCGTTCAAATATTCGCGCGCCTTCACCGACCTGTTCGGCGCGCCCGACTCGAAAGGCAGCGACTACCTCGACCTGTCGGCCTCCTATGAAGTGCTCAAGAACCTGAGCCTGGACGCCCATGTCGGCAAGCAGCGCATCACCGGCCCCGGCGTGTCGTACCTGGACTGGAAACTGGGCGCGACCTACACCCTCGGCGGCTTCGGTCTCGGCCTGCATTACGTCGACACCGATATCGACGACGCCGACAGCGTCGATGCCGATGCCCGCATCATTCTTTCCGTCAGCAAGTCATTCTAGCCACGGTCGTTCCCGATTCCGGGCCGGGGCGGATGGGCCGCCCCGGCCCGCTCACAGGAGAAAAAAATGAAATTCGTCAGTGCCATCATCAAACCCTTCAAGCTCGATGAAGTGCGCGAAGCGCTCTCCGCCATCGGCGTGCAAGGCATCACCGTTACCGAGGTCAAGGGATTCGGACGCCAGAAAGGGCATACCGAACTTTATCGCGGCGCCGAATACGTCGTCGATTTCCTGCCCAAGGTCAAGATCGAAGCCGCCATCCGCGACGATCTGCTCGACCAGACCATCGAGGCCATCGAGAAATCCGCTTCCACTGGCAAGATCGGCGATGGAAAGATTTTCATCTTCGATCTGGAACAGGCCATTCGCATCCGCACTGGCGAGACCGGAGCCGACGCCCTGTAAAACGGAGAAAGTGAAAATGAAAAAATCATTCACGATTTTGATGACAGTCGCGGCACTCGCGTTTGGCGCGGCGGGAACCGCCTTCGCTCAGGAAGCGGACGTCGGCGGCGGGCCGGTGGTCGTGGAAGAAACCGTCACGATCATCGACGCCGGGACGAAAGAAGCGCCCGCCGAAGTGGCCAAGCTGGATACCGGCGATACCGCCTGGATGCTGACGTCCACGATGCTGGTCATCCTGATGACCATCCCCGGCCTGGCCCTCTTTTATGGCGGGCTGGCCCGCGCCAAGAACATGCTCTCGGTGCTCATGCACGTCTTCGTCATTTTCTGCCTGACGACGACGCTATGGTTCATCTACGGCTACTCGCTGGCGTTTTCCAATCCGGAAAG
>JAITIQ010000227.1 GCA_031279425.1 Accumulibacter sp. | reverse complement strand
CCTGTTTGCGGGCGGCAAGCCGGCGGATGAGGTCGATCAGCGCCTGGTTGGCCTTCAATGCTTCCGCCGTGAAGCGCGGCGAGCTCGAACGGATGTCGTCGCTGCCGAATTTGGCGTCGGCGCCGATTGCGCCGGTCAGGAAACCCCGGCCCAGGGGGCTGAACGGGACGAGGCCGATGCCCAGTTCTGCGAGCGTCGGCAGGATGTCCTCCTCGGGACGCCGCCACCACAGAAAGTACTCGCTTTGCAGCGCGGTCACGGGCTGGACCGCGTGCGCGCGCCGGATGGTTCCGGCGCCGGCCTCGGACAGCCCGAAGTGCCGCACCTTGCCTTCCTGGATCAAGCGCTGCACAGCGCCGGCCACGTCCTCGATCGGTACCTCGGGGTCGACGCGGTGCTGGTAGAAGAGATCGATGAATTCGGTGCGCAGACGTTTGAGCGAGGCTTCGGCGACGGCCCGGACATGCTCGGGACGGCTGTCGAGCGCCGGCGAGCCACGACTCGTCCGGCGGGACTTGCCGACGGGATCGATGTCGAAACCGAACTTGGTGGCGATCACCACCTGCTCGCGCAAGGGGGCGAGCGCTTCACCGACGAGTTCCTCGTTGGCGAAGGGGCCCGTAGACTTCCGCCGTGTCGAAGAATGTCACGCCGCGCTCCACGGCCTGGCGCAGCAGGGAAATCATGGCTCGCCTGTCGCGCGGCGACCCGTAGGAACCGGTCATGCCCATGCAGCCCAACCCGATGGCCGAGACTTCCAGGTCACTTTTGCCGAGCCTGCGCTTTTGCATTGCCGTTTCTCCTGATCAATGGGTGAGGCGATCGTCGAGGTGAACCATGTCATTGTATTCGCGCTGGTTGATTTCGTGTCGGCGCTTGACCAGCAGCATGCTGACGGAAACGAAGAGTCCGAACAGGGTGATGACCCAGTGGATCGACAGGTCGGCCCTGAGCATCAGGAAATACAGGCCGGTCATGATCAGGATCGACAGATTTTCGTTGAAGTTCTGCACGGCGATCGAATGGCCGGCGCCCATCAAGATGTGTCCGCGGTGTTGCAGCAGGGCGTTCATCGGCACCACGAAAAAGCCCGACATCACGCCGATGATGATCAAGAGCGGCACGGCGAGCCAAGTGTGATAGACGAAGTTCATCGCCAGCACGACGATGCCCATGGCGATGCCGAGCGGGATGACCCGCACCGATTTTCTCAGCGTGATGGTCTTGGCCGCCGCCGCCGCGCCCACCGCCACGCCGATGGCGACGACACCCTGCAACATGCTCGACTTGGAAAGATCGAGGTGCAGCGATACCTCCGCCCACTTGATCACGATGAACTGCAAGGTGGCGCCGGCGCCCCAGAAGAGTGTGGTGACGGCGAGCGAGATTTGCCCCAGGCGGTCCCGCCAGAGCAGCGCGAGGCAATGGTGGAACTCGCGGATGAGGTACCACGGATTCTTGTGCAGCGGCTTGTGATCGACGCCGGTATCGGGAATGTAGAAGTTGAATGCCGCGGCGATGAGGTAGAACGCGCCGACGACGCACAGCGCCGCCGCGCCCGCCGTGTCGATACCCAGGCTGGCGAAGACGGAGTGGGTGGCCAGGAGGCGGTGGCCGACGGCCGGCTGGATCAGCGTACCGCCGATGACCACGCCGAGAATGATGGCGCCGACGGTCAGCCCTTCGATCCAGCCGTTGGCGACGACCAGCAGGCGATGCGGCAGATATTCGGTGAGGATGCCGTATTTGGCCGGCGAATAGGCGGCCGCGCCGAGTCCGACGACGGCGTAGGCGACGATGGGGTCGACGGAGAAGAACATCATGGCACAGCCGGCGATCTTGATGGTGTTGCTGATGAGCATGACCCGCCATTTGGGCATCGAGTCGGCAAAGGCGCCGACGAAAGCGGCGAGCACGACGTAGGAGACGGTGAAAAAGCTCTTCAGCAGCGGCTCGTAGGCCTCCGGCGCCTGCATGTCACGCAGGGCGGCGATGGCAACGATCAGCAAAGCGTTGTCGGCGAGCGCGGAAAAAAATTGCGCCGCCATAATGACGTAAAAGCCAAAAGGCATTTGAATCCAATCGCCCTCTTATCGGGTGACGGTTTATACCACGAAATTTCCGGATTGACGCGGCAGGATCCGACATCGAGAATTCCTGGTTGGATTGGAAGCCAGGTTCAGCTCACGGGCGCGATGAACGGCCGTGGCGGCGGGCATCCCCCGCGCGTGGTGGGGAAGATGCGGCAGTACGCGAGCCTCCGGCTTGAAAAGGCTCCCGTCTTCGAGATCCTTGAAGAGGTTGCCGGCGCATTCGGCCGGGGGAGGAGGCGGCCGGCCCGCGCGTCACATCCCGGAAGCAAGCCTGGGAGTTGGAACGGAGCGAAGCCGGCGGGATGCCGGTGCTCCCCGACCTCGGCGGGAATCCTGGATGAAGCGTGGGCTGCGGCGCGGGACTTGCGGAACTTTTGCAGACGCGCGAAGCCGCTGCGCTGCGCGACGGCGCGCGGACCGTCCATGTTGAGGCGGTGGGTCATCCCCCGCCTCTTTTCAACCCATAGCCCGCCATATAGCGGGAAATCCTGGCGACATCATCGGGGCTGGGGGGGGGAATCAACTTTTCCGGAAGTCCCCGCTCGTCCAGGGCGACAGCGATGTAGCGATCGTTTTTCGGAGAGAACCAGGTGACTCTGTCCCGGCAACGAACGCCGATATCCTTGGTTGCCAGCAATTTTTTCAGGGGTTCACCCTCGCGCAGACTTACCAATCCTTCCTGGTCTATCCGGTAAAACGGCAGAGCGCGCTCGATGATTTCCAGGTGGTTCAGGTTCATATTTAGATTTATGGTCAGCAGACTCATCTTGAGACCGCTTTCCACCGTTATGCAAGGCTCGCCCGCTTCTATATGAATATCGTCATTTTCAAGAAAACGCTCCACCGCGCTCCGGATGTCCAGCAACGAAACCTGCTCATCATGGGTTTCCGGAGCGTTTACAATGCCGCCGTTCCTGAACCTCAGGGCGCTCAGAATGATATGATTGGTGGAATCGCTCCACACTTCATTTCCATGCCCCCAGTCTTCTTCATGAATCAGCCCGTGACGCTCCAGATCAATGGAGTGTTCCCGGATGCCGAATCCTTCCCCGTGGTCCGACAACAGGATCACCAAGGCGTCATTCAATATTCCTTCCCGCGCCAGGCCATTCAGCAGATTTTCGATCTGGCGATCAACGACCGTCATGCTCTGCAAAAAAGAACGAATCGATGGATGCGGAACCTCCATGTCCCAGCCGACCTCTCTTGCATAACGGGTATCCCACGGATAGTGCGCCGACTCGAGGTGAATGCCCAAAAAAACCGGTTTGCTGGTCTTTCTCACCGCGGAAATCGCCTCTTCGATGAAAATATCGGCGTTGTAGGTCGTTCCGTAGCCTTTGTTGCCATGGGCATATGGGAAAAGTTTCTTCGAGACATTGAATTGAATCAGGATATTGTTGACCGGAAACCGGGTGATTTCCTGCAGAAAAAATTCCATGAGCCCCATCTTCGGGCCTACGATCTGATCGAATCCATAACTTTCATTCATGTTGTTGAAACGCCGCTCGTCCAGCGCCCATATGGTTTCATATCCAAGATCTCGCAGACGAAAGGTAAACAGGAGATCCTTCCGGATTTTTTCCTGATTACGCAGATTGAAAACGCCTCCATGTTCCTGCGGAGAAACTCCGCTCAGGATACTGACCCAGGCAGGGAAGGTCCGCCCCTGAATCGTATAGGCGCGGGAATACCGGATTCCCTGCTCCATCAGTTTTTCCATGACGGGCGCGACATCGTATCGGTTGGCGCGCGCCATCATTTCATGGGACAGGCAATCCACTCCGATGATGACGATGTTTTTCCCCCGGTTTTCCCCGCTTCGGTCTTCCTGAAAGATATCCCAGGGGGCGAAAAGAAACGAGACGAAGCAGACGGAGCAGACGGAGCAGGCAATGGGCAGTGACATCCGGAAGCGAAAACACGCCCGCGCCCGAAAAAGAGCAAACAGACAGGCGGCGCCGCAGAATATCGAAGCAAGCCGCATCATGACGTCCGCGCCGCTTGGTTTCATCTCGACAGGAGCAAACAGGAGCGCCAGGCAAAGAAGAAGCGAAACCCCGAACCATTTCATGCCCATGGCGCGCGTTTCAGGAACGGAAATTCCGTGCGCGCACAGAAACAAAACCACCAAGAACAAGCTCACGAAAAAAAGAGAATATCCGGGAAAATACTGAGGAATGGTCGGAATCGCCAGGCTGAAAACGCAGGGCAGAAAAGCGCAGAAGAGCGCCAAACCCGCAAAGCCTCTCTTCGCGCCGCGAAAGTCACGGGCTCCCGAAGCCAGTTTCCATACTCCCATCGTCAGAAAAATGAGAATCGAGGCCACCGAGACAAAATAGATGGAATTCCAGTAATCCGTCCTGAAAACCATCTGGTCATACGCAAAGAGGAAAAGGCATCCGCAAGCCACTCCCGCCAACCGGCCTTCCGTCTCGGACCGGCGCAGGGCGCGCGCCATCTGCTTCCCAATCCACAGCAGCAGGAGGAAACACAAAAAAAGCAAAAAGAAATTGAGGGCAAGGAATCCGAGGAATTCCCGGAGCATACCCATGGTAAACCCGAATTCCTTCAACGCGCCCAGGGCATTCTGGATTCGTTCCTCCGTCCATTTCTCCGGCGGGGTTTTCATGAAAAAATCGACGATGCCCGCAAACGCCGTCGAATAATAAAAGACCGCGAAGAGCGCAAACCACAGAATTCGCCCGCCCAGTTCTCTCGTCGCGTTCTCGATGCGCACTTTTTCTAGCATGACCTTTTCCCTGTTTCCTGTTTCCTGTCCTTCCTTCCCGGTCTGATCCGGAACGATCGCCGGAGAGCGTTCGTCTATAGATAGGTATGCGGCACAAGAATTAAATCGTTATACTACAAGCATAGAATTCAACGCGGCATCTGCACAAAAAATACTGATGCTCTATATAGTCACTGTGTATCTGTCTATATGCAGGGCAACACTCTCTGCAGGGAAACGCTCTCGATCGCCGGGATTCCGGGTCAGGCCATGAGCAATGGAATCACACGTATCGCTCAACGAACGCGGCTCTCCAGACTGGACAGGGCGCTGCGCACGGCGTGCCAGGATTTCCACAGGGCAAAGGCCCGTCCAGCCCAGCGCAGCGTGGCTTTGCGCTGGAAAAGCAGGAGCGAACCCGCGATCAGCGAAACCGCCAGCGCGTGCCGGCAGAAATATTCCGCGCCGGATCGGACGCCAGCGATGACCAGATCGACCCTGCCCAGGGCCAGCGCCACCGGCGCGGTCTCGTGACGCAGGGCCCCGCGCTGCCCGGCGATGCGCTCGATCAGCCGGCCGCGCCGCAGGAGAAGCTCATCGAGCTGGCGGCTCATGACCGGTCGCCGCCTTCAGTTGGCGCAGATCTTCTTCCAGTTCGGCCACGCTGGCGGAAAAAATCCGGTTCGGCCCGCTCGACATCTGCCGGACGCGCGCCAGCAGGAAACCGCCGAATACCAGAAAGGCCAGCGCGCAGACGGCCAGCACCGCCAGCCGCTGTTCCCAGAACAGCGCCACCAGCAAGGCGACGGCCAAGAGGATGCCGACGCCGAAACAGAACGCCATGGCGATGCCCATGAGCATCAGTTCGACGGCGCGCAGCTTGCCGACCTCGATCTCGTTGGCCAGAAGCTCCAGACGCGTTCTGCACGTCGCCAGCAAGGTGGCGGCGATGTTTCTCAGGGCGGAGAAGCTGGCCGATGCCCCGCCGGCCGTTTCTGCCATATCAGTCGGCAGCGCGGTCAGCGGCGGCCGATGATGACGCCAAGCAGCAAGCCGATGCCGGCGGCGATGCCGACCGCGCGCCACGGATTTTCGTTGACGTAGTCGTCGGTCGCATGCGCCGCCGCCTTGGTCCGGATGAGCAGCGTTTCCTCGGCGTCGGCGATGCGCAGCTTGGCATCGCGCAGGCGATCGGCGATGCGCTCGCGCAGCTCGCCGATCTTGTCCCCGGCGACATCGGTTGTGGCGCGCAGGATTTCCTCGGCATCCGACACCACGCTTTTCATGTCGGAGACCAGTTTTTCTTTACTGCCGTTCGAAAAATCGTTCACTTCGGACATGGCACACCTCTCTGATTTGGATGAATGACACTGTCAGGATCGCAGGACGTTCCCGAAACGGGAGGGTATCCAATTTGGAGCCGTGAATCAACTCGTTCCTCCGTTGGCCACACTGGAAACAACATCGAAGAACAATCAGTTGCCGAACATCCATGCTTTCACCCAATGAGTGAAATTCATTCCTCGCTCCACTGTCCCCCGCAACGGGTTCATGAACGCTTTTTCGTCCGCAAGGCCGCTTTGCCGCGCTGCACCGCGACGTCCAGCGCCTCCTTGGCCGGCTTGCGGCCGGCCCATACCGATTCGAGTTCTTCCTCGACGATCCGGCGCAAGGATTCGATCTGCGAGATGCGCAGGGGGGGCGCAACGGCGCCCTTGCCCGTACATTTGAGTTCCTCGCAGGCGACCTGCAGGCCGTCGAGATCAGCCTTCTTCAGCCGGCTCCCCGCCGCCGCGCGCGCCACGCCGGTCATCGGCAGGAAGCCTTCGGCCAGGGTCAGCTCGATCTGCACTTCCGGCCCGAGCACGTAACGGACGAACTGGGCGGCGGCCCGCGTCTCCGCCGGCTTCAACCCGGCCTTTACCCACAACGAAGCGCCTTCGGCGAGCGTATTCCGGGGCGCGCCGGGCACGTCGTCGTGATAGGGCAGCGGGGAAACGCCGACGTGCTGCTTCAGGTCTTCCGGCAGCGTCGCGTACAGCGAGGAATTGCTGGTCAGCATGCCGCATTCGCCATTGGCGAAACGCTGATCGGCTTCATTGCGCCGGCCGAAATAGACGAAGTATCGGGATTTATGCCAGGTAGCCATCATGGCCACGTGCTTGATCTGCAACAGGCCGTTGAAGGCCGGCTGCCCCCTGGCATCGGCGACCGGGGCGTTGTTCCAGACGCTGATGTTGTCGATCAGGACCCAGACGGGCCAGGATGTCGTATAAGGGCACGCGCTGCCCGCCGCGACCAGTCTTCCGGCGGCGTCCTGCGTCTCATCCCAGGTTTTCGGCGGAGATTCCGGATCGAGGCCCGCCTTCTTGAAGGCCTGCTTGTTGACGTACAGGACCGGCGTAGAAAAGGCGACCGGCAAGGCCAGCAACTGCCCCCTGACGTAGATCGCGCTGCTCCGCAATTCCCGGGAAAGCCTGGCCGGATCGAACGCCATCTTCGCCTCGCGCATCACCTGGGAGAGCGGCTTGAAGCTCGCCTTGCTGGCCAAAAACCGCGCGTGTTCCTCGCTGGTTGCCAGGTTGAGCTGTTTCGGCGCTTCGCCCTCGGCGCGCCGGACGATTTTCACTCGCACACCCTTGTTCCGCTGGTTGAAGTTCTCGATGAACGGCTCCAGGCGTTCGGCGCTGATCTCGTCGAGCTGGTGCGACAGTTCCAGCACGACCGGACCCGCCGCTGGTTTGACGGCAGCGGGCCTGGCCGCGGATTTGGGCGCGGCCGCCGCCGGAAACGACAGGGCGAGAGCGCTGACCAGCGCGGCCATTTGCATGAAAGACATGATTTTCCTCTGAAAAGAATTATCCTGAAAACCGCGCTCGGAAGCGCCCGTGAGTGCCGTCCCGGAGTGGCGGGCAAAGCGCGATGACGCGGCAGGCTTCCTGCCTGCCAGGAGGAGCAACACTGCCAGCACGCTCGGGGCGGCGCTCATGGGCGCGTCACGAGATCACCATGGGAGAGGGGTAAAAAAACCAGAACAGCTTGCCATTACACGGCCTTGAATGGAAGAAATCAGTGGTCACTGCGGTTTCCAGGATTATAGAATCCGGTGGGAGTTGGAGTCACAAAATCCGACTCGATCCAACGATGCTCCGCCTGAAAAAAATCCTGCGAAGCGGGCGAGACGCCCGTGCTCCCCGGATTTTCACGTAAAGGAAGCCATGGAGCGCTGATCGTCCCGCCCGCAATGGCGTCGATCCTCGGCGCCTTTCCCGTCCCTGGCGAATCGATGACGACTGGCTCTATGAGGCAAGATCCGGCGGGTGACGACGTCTTTTCCCGGTAAACCAACTGACGATCAGCAGCGCCGCCAGGCTGGCGAGGATGCCCGGGTACAACGGATCGAGTCCCTCGGGGAAAGCCAGGAACCAGACGACGTTGGTCGCCGGCCCGGCGAAAGCGGCGGCGACGCCGGCCGCGGGCGTGAGGTGGCGCGGGAAGAACATTGCGCCCAGCAGGGGGCAAAGGATGGTGCAGCCACGCAGGCCCATGGAAAGGAAGCTCCATCCGAGGATGAGCGATCCGGCGTTGCCCGATGCGACCAGGGCCGAGAGAAGCGCGATGACGACGATCGCGCCGCGTTGTACCAGCAAGGCCTCGCGCCGCGGGGCCTGCCGTCTGATGAAGCGCTGATAGATGTCGCGGGTGAACATCGTCGAGATGCCGAACAGCAGTCCGGCCCAACCGCCGACCGCGGTGATGAGCAGGGTGGCGAGAACGACTCCGGCCAGAACGGGCGGTAGATGATGGAGGATGAAGGTGGGCAGGACTTCGCCGGACGGAACGGCGGGGAAGTTGGCCCGCATGAACAGGCCGACCAGGATGCCGCCCAGTCCGATGGGCGGGATGAGCAGCGCGGACCACAGCGCGCCCTTGCGGGCCGCGGCGAAATTTTTCCCGGCGGCGATTGCCTGGGCGTAGGTCTGGGTGGAGAGCACCCCGACGATCAGAGAAAAACCGGCGGCGAGGTCCTTGTCGACGCCCCGGCCGAAAAGCGAGAACCAGGGAAAGGCCGGAAAACTGGCCCGCAGTGCACCGATTCCGCCAAACAGGAACAGGGCGGCGGCACCACAACTGATCATGGCGACGTACAACAGGACGAGCTTGGCGACGCCCACCAGTCCGACGCCCCAGACGCCGCCGAAGAGAACGTAGCAGAGGACGAAGACGATGCCGACGGCCGCCGCGGCCGGCGGACCGATGGAAAACATGGTGGTCATCAGGGCGATGAAGGCCAGCACCTGGCTGATTACGCTGAGGAACATTCCCAGGGCGCCGAAGACGGTGGAAATCGGTCCGATGGCCGCGCCATAGGTCTGCGCGAGATACTGCGCGATGGTCTCCGTCGAACTCTGGTAAAACCTGCGAGCGGTAATCAAGGCGAGGGCGGCGCAGGCCAAACCGGCTCCAAGGGTGAACCACCAGGCGGAAAACCCGAATTGAAAGGCAAGCTGGGCGGTGCCGATGGTGGATGCGCCGCTGACCAGTGTGCCCATGATCGCCCCGGAGATCACCGGCCAGCCCGCCTGCCGCCCGCCGGTGGCGAAATCGGCGTCCGACCTGACTTTGCTGCCTGCATACAGGCCGACGACGATCATCACGATGAGCGTAGCCGCGATACCGGCAAAATGACCCGTGGCAAGAAGCATGAAATCCTACCTTTCCGTCAGGATCGGTTCAAAAACAACTCAACGATTCCTCTTGATTAGAGCATATTAACAAACTAATGCGCATCTACACCACGCTCGTCATTGCGAGGCGCGCAGCAATGTGGCAATCCAGACCTTTCTTCGGAGCAGCCGCAAACTGACTGTCCTCTGTCCTCCGGATTGCCACGGGCCTTCGGCTCTCGCAATGACGGTGCAAATATATGACCAGCATTAAATTAATCTGCCGTAGCGGTGAATTTCGATCATTCCGGGCACGGTTCGTGATTGGAGGCTCGCGTACCGCCGCATCTTTTCTCGTCGCGCCGGTAACGCTTGCCGCCATGGCCGTTCATCGACATTCGAGACGGCGACAGCATCGCCGTGCCGCAACAGCTCGTGGAACTGCGCGCGCTGACCGGACGCGATCAGGCGGTGATCGATGATCTGGAAGCGGACGTGCCGCCCATGTCACAATCATCGGCATGGTACCGGGAGAGCGTTGCCGCTTTTCATCGTAAAACCAACTCCGGTTTGAAACCCCGCCCGCAAGAAAGGTGCGAAGGTTGAGACTTTGGCCTTAGGGGCGGAGCATCGACCCCGCCCTTGACCCAAGGGGCTAGGTTCCTTCGCCTCTTGGAAGCCGAAATCAGACCCCGCGCCAAGAGCGCGGGAATGGACTTGAAATCATAGATCCGCATGAATCGGTCCCGACCACCGCTCGCCGCACGACCGGAAATAGCTGCCGCCGGCGAAATACCAAGGCAGCCGCTCGAGGTAGGCGATCGCGGACTCGGGTGCCATCTTGGTCGCGTCGGCGCGGGAAATCGGACCTCGAAACCAGCGGCCGGAGGCCGTATAGGACTCGTACTCGACGTGGTAGTTCAGCCAGATGGTGCCGCAATGCTTGCAGGTCTTGAGCGTCACCTCGCCATATCGCCCGTTGGTCATGTCGGTGCCTACGGGCGACGTATCGTAGTCCTGGTAGTCGAACGGCGGATTGAAACAGCGGCAGTCTGACATGCGCAGATCACTCGGCGGTTTTCAGCTTCCCGATCTCCCACGGCCGCTGGCCGGCCTCGGCGGCGATTTCGTTCAGGGCGGCGATTTCGGCTTCGCTGAACAGCAGGCCGCCGTTCTTCTCCGAGCGGGCGGCGGCGCGGGCCTCGATCTGGCCGGGCAGCGTGCAGGCTTCGTTGCCGTGGCCGAAGAGGTCGGCGAGCACGGCCTGCACGTTTTCCCTCTGCGTGCGCCCGGCGGCGAAGCGGCGGGCCGAGAGGCTTTCGGGATGGATGACCTGGAAATAGAACGCCGGGGTCTGCTTTTCGCCGGCTACCGGGGCGCGGCAGCGCAGCGTCGGCGTCGAGCCACCGATGAAGGCGGCGTACAGTTCGTTGATCAGCGACAGGCCGTAGCCCTTGTGCGCGCCGAAGGGAAGCAGCGAGACCGCCTTGGCGGGGTCGGTGGTCGGCTGTCCGTCGACGTCGACGGCGGCGTTGGGCGGCAGCGCGCCGCCTTCGCGGGCGAGCTGCTGCACGCGGCCCATGGCGACGACCGAGGTGGCCCAGTCGATGACCAGCGGATAGCCGAGCGCCTCGCTCGTGGGCAGACCCCAGCTGTGCGGGTTGGTGCCGAGCGTGGGGAACTTGCCGCCCGGGGGAACGACCTCGGTGAGCGCCGCCGTGCAGCAGGTGTAGGCGATGTAGCCGCGCCGGGCCGCCTCGATGACGTAGCCGCCGCCCCACAGGTAGTGGAAGGCGTTATCCACGGCGATGGTGCCGGTGCCGAATTCGTCGGCCAGCTCGATGGCGCGCTCGATGGCCAGGAGCGCCGTGGCCTGGCCGAGCTTCTTGTGGGCGTCCCACACTTCGACGGCTGGAAAGCGCGTGGGAATCTTTTCGATTTCGGCGCCGGGGACGCAGCCGCCCTGACCGGAACCGAAAAGCCGATCGAGGTGCAGCGCCTTGATCGCGTTGTGCGTGCGGTTGCCGTGCCAGGTGGCGGCGGCGGCCATCCTGCCGGCGGCGCGCGCCTCGTCAGCGGTATAGCCGCGCTTCAGGTAGGCGGCCTCGACAAGCGCATTGTGTTCGTCCGTGGGAATGACGCGGAAGTTTTCCATGTTCGGCCTTCGCTAAGGATGTGGAGAGGTTGAAAAGCGCTTTCCGCCTTGAATGCGGCTCATGCCTTCTTTCGCGCTCCGCGACGGGTCGGTCAGAACGGGTTGGCCTGGGCGAGCGGTGCCTTGCCGTCGAGGAAGAGCAGCAGGTTTTCCAGCGCCATGCCGGCTTGGCGCTCGACGCTTTCGTAGGTGCGCGAGCCGATGTGCGGCGTGACGATGCAACGCGGCGCCGAGAGCAGCGGATGGTCGGGCGGCGGCGGTTCGGCGTCGAGCACGTCCGCGCCGTAGCCGCCGAGCCGGCCGCTTTGCAGGGCGGCGGCGACGGCGGTGGTAGCGACCAGTTCGCCGCGCCCGCAGTTGATGAGCAGCGCGCCGGGCTTGAACCGCTCGAGCGAGGCGGCGTTGACCATCTCCCGCGTCTCCCGCGTGAGGTTGGTATGCAGCGAAACGACGTCGGAAGCGGCGAAGAGCTCATCGAGCGCCGCGCAGCGCCTGACTTGGTGCCGCGCGGCGAAATCGGCGTCCCAGAAGGTGTCGTAGCCGACGGAGGTCATGCCGAAGGCGTTGGCGCGGATGGCCATTTCCTTGCCGATGCGCCCCAGGCCGACGATGCCCAGCGTCTTGCCGGCGATTTCGTGCCCGGTGTGGCGCGTCCAGCGTCCGGCGCGGGTCTCGGCGATGTGGAAGTGCAAATCCTTGACCAGCGTGAGCAGCAACCCGAAGGCGTGCTCGGCGACCGTGGTGTGGTTGACGCCCGGCGTGTAGGTGACGGGGATTTTTCTTTCGGTGGCGAAGGCGACGTCGATCTTGTCCAGCCCGATGCCGTATTTGGCGATGATCCTCAGCCGCGGCAGCGATTTTTCGATGACCGCGCGCGTGATGCCGTCGTCGCCGCAGAGGAAGGCGTCGAAGCCGCCGGCGAGTTCGAGCATGCGTTTTTCGGCAAGCGGGCCGCGTTCGCGGACGACCTCGTGGCCGGAAGCGGCAAGGCGCTCGAGGTGCGGGCCGGGAGTGTCCTGGAACGACGTGGTGGTGAGCAGTATGCGGGCCATGCGCTGATCTCCTGTTCTCGTAGACGGCGGTACCTCAGAAGCGTATCTCGCCCAGCGTGGCGACGGCGGGATTTTTCGCCAGATCGATGAATTTATCCAGCAGTTCGGCGCAAAAGGCGGTGTTGGCCGGCACGTCCCGGCCGAAGATTTTTTCGATGGCCAAGAGGCCGCCGACGATGTCACTCGCCTTCACGCCGTGTCCGGCGCGCTCCAGAATCTCGGCGGACATCGGGTCGTTGAGCGCGCTTCCCGTGCGCGCCGTCCTGAGCACGAAGTGCATCCAGGCGGCGATGGCCGTGGCGATCGCCGGCGAGGCCAGCCCCGCGGCGATTCGCTCGCGCAGCGGCGTGAGCAGGCGCGGCGGCAATTTCTGCGAGCCGTCCGAGGCGATCTGGGCGGTGCGATGCTTCAGGGCCGGATTGCGGAAGCGCCGTTTCAACTGCTCGACGTAAGCGGCGGTGTCGACGCCCCTGGGCGCCTGCAACACCGCGCGGAGTTCGGCCCACAGGGCATCGAGAACGTCGGTGATCAGCGGCAGCTGCATGGCCTCGGCAACCGTCTCGCGGCCGGTCAGTTGTCCGAGATAGGCAAGCGTCGAATGCGAGCCGTTGAGGCAGCGCAATTTCATGCTCTCCCAGCGCTCGATCTCGTCCGAGAAGACCGCGCCGCCGAGCGTCCAGTCCGGCCGGCCCATGCTGAAGCGGTCCTCGATCACCCATTGCGCGAATTCCTCGGTCACCACCGGCCAGGCGTCCTCCAGGCCGATCAGGCTGTTGACGCGCGCGCGGTCGGCGTCGGTCGTCGCCGGCGTGATGCGGTCGACCATGGTGCAGGGAAAATGGACTTCCCCTTCGATCCAGGCGGCCAGATCTCCGTCGACTTCGCGCGCGAAGGCGAGTACCGCCGCGCGCGCCAGCTTGCCGTTGTTGGGCAGGTTGTCGCAGCTCAAGACGGTAAACGGCGGCACGCCCGCCGCCCGGCGATTGCGCAGGGCGTAGACGATCAGCCCCGGAACGGTTCTCGGCACGGCCGGGTGGGCGAAATCCGCCGCGATGGCCGGCGCCTCGAGCTGCAAACTGCCCGTGGCGGGATCGAGGTAATAGCCTTTTTCGGTCACGGTGATGCTGACGATGCGCGTGGAAGCCTCGCTCATCCGGGCCAGCAGGCGGATTTTCTCGGCGTCCTCGGCGCCGCCCAGCACCTCGACGATCGCGCCGACGACGCTGGTTCGCTCGCCATCCGCGCCGAACTCCGTCACCGTGTACAGACCATCCTGCGGTTGGAGTGCGTCGCGCATTGCGGACGACTGCATGCCCGCGCCGACGATGCCCCAGGCCGGATCGCCGGCAGCGAGCACGGCCTCGGTCATCAGCGCCTGATGCGCCCGGTGGAACGCGCCCAGACCCAGATGCACGATCGCAGCCGCGAGCTTGCCGCGATCGTAGGAAGGGCGCCGCACCCTGGCGGGCAATCGGAGCAGATTCTTTTCGCTGAGTCGCATGCTCGTCTCCGTTCAGGAAGTGGTGGATATTCTAATCCGCTTGTATACTAGAATTCAACTATCATCAAAATACCTTCCCATTCAAATACCTTCCCATCTCCTGATTGAGCACAAACCATGCTCGTGATCGTCCTGCTCGCAAAAAACCCCTGTGAAGCGGGCGAGAAGCTCGCGTACCACCGCATCTTTCCTTGCCGCGCGGTAGCCGCTTGCCGCCATGGTCACTCATGGCGCTCGTCAGCCGAGCCTCGATTCTGACCCCATCCCGTTTTCACCATGGAAACCAACACGACCGACGCGCTGAACGGACGTTTTCGTCCGCAGGAGGCTCTTTCCATTGGCGCGCAGTTGCATCGCATCCTGCGCGCGGCGATCATCCGCGGCGAGTTGACGCCCGGCCAGGCCATTTCCGAAATCGAGATGAGCAGGAAGTTCAACGTCAGCCGGCAGCCGGTGCGCGAGGCATTCATCAAGCTGGGCGAGGAGCATCTCATCGAAATACTGCCGCAGCGCGGCACCTACGTCCGCCGGATATCGGTGAGGGAAGTCTTCGAGGCCCGCCATCTGCGCGAGATCATCGAAGTGTCGATCGTGCGCGAGGTCACGGAGAGGAAAACTCCGGAACTCATCGAGACGCTGCGCGCCATCGTCGCCGAACAGAGAAAAATCCAGCACGGCGACAATCTGTCCTACCTGCGGCTCGACGACGAATTCCACCGTGCGCTGGCCCTGCACGCCGGACGCGAATACCTGTGGCGGGTGACCGAGGGCATCAAGGCGCAGATGAGCCGCGTGCGCTTCCTCACCTTCGATCTGGCGACGCCCATGCAGCAACTGACCGATGAGCATACCCGCATCGTCGAGGCCATCGAAGCCGGGGAGTCGGATCAGGCGGTGCTGTGCATGGAGGGGCATCTGCGCACGCTGCTCCAGTCCCTGCCGCTGGTGGCGGAACGCTATCCGGAATACTTCACCGGCGAGTAAACGGATCGATCTGGCGAGTTTCCTCGGCTGTCGCATCCCGGACGATTTGACGATCGGGCGGCGCGTTCCGGCCAGGAACCGGACCAGTCGAAAGCTCGCGACAGACGCCTGCGCCTCGCCGGAACTCGTATCTTCACGGACAAGCAGGACAGCGGCAACGCGGGGGCGTGGATTGAGTTCCACATTCGCCGAAAACCAGCCCGCATGGCTTGAGGTGAGTCAGCGAGCGTAGCCTGGACAAGCGAAGCGCAGCCCGGGGATCGTATGCAAGGATGCGAAGCATCGCTGATATTCAAAATCGGCGACGCTTCGCTTCGGAAAGAACCACTGTTGGACTGCGGCCTTCGGCCTTGTTCAACCGACCCATTCCACCGACACAAGGTGGAAGCTCACCAACCTATGCGCCGGTCGAACGGGACGAGCGTCTCCATTATGCTCCGACCGAAAAAGGCGAGGCGGACGCCTCGCCCTTGCCAGTCCGGACTCATCAGCCCACCTGAACTTCGATGCGCCGCGGCTGCGCGTGCTCGGCCTTGGGAATGCGCAGCTTGAGCACGCCCTGGCTGAATTCGGCGCTGACCTTGCCCGCGTCGAGTTCGCGGGACAGGGTGAACACCCGGCGGTAGCGGGGCAGGCCGACTTCGGCGTGGCTGGATTCCATGCCTTCCGGCAGGTCGAGGGCCACCTCGCCTTCGATGCTCAGCGTGTCCGCTTCCACGTGCAGGTTGAGTTTGTCCTTGGGCACACCCGGCAGATCGGCGTACAGCGTAATGCCTTCGTCATCCTCGATGACGTCGGCCGGCGGCAGCAGCGCGGCTTCGCTGCGGGTGGTTTCCTCGGTTTTGGCAACCGTGTTTTCGCTCATGATCTGTCTCCTTATTGAATGGTGATGCGCCGCGGCTGGGCTTCCTGCTTGCGCAGGATGCGCACGTGCAATACGCCGTCGCGGTACTTGGCCTCGATGGTATTCGGATCGACGTCGTCGGGCAGCGAGACGACGCGCTGGAAGCGCCCGGCGAAACGTTCGTCGATGTGCCGGGCGGCCTTCTCCGAGATCGGTTCGATCTTGCGCTCGCCGGCGATGGTCAGCATGCCTTTCACCAGTTGCACGTCGAGCGCCGCCGGATCGATGCCGGGCGCGAACGCGTAGATATCGACCGCTTTCGGCGTGCCGCCGATGTTGAGCGCCGGAAAGCCGTGCGTCAGGCCGCGGATGCTCGGATTCGGGTCGAACGATTGCTGCATTTCGCGCCGCAGCCGGTCGAATTCGGCGAACAGGTCGCGGGAGAACAGGGAACGGTAGTACATATCAATCTCCTTTCCAGGGTTGCGGAGGTCGGTACGATCCCCCGAATGCCCCCTAGATAGGGAGATCCTTTTGGTTTTCAAGACCTTGATTTTGGTGATTTCGTCTCCATTGAACTGGATTCTGAAAACCATATGGCTTCCCCGCTCCTGCTTCGGCGTGAAAAACCCGGAGCGTGGGCGTCCCGCCGGCAAAAGAGACGGAACGAAGCCGCCAGATGCCGGCGCTCCCGGTTCGCGTCAATCGGTCCGGGCGGGGGATTGTACTTTGGTACATCTTTACCTGGCGCGGATGGTTCCGTAGATTCGCTCCGTCGATCATCCTCGAGGATTCACATCATGGCAAACCCCGTTCCCGTCGCGCGAGTTTCCGCCGTTCAGGGCCAAGTCTTCGCCAAGGCCGCCGATGGCTCCCTGCGTCCCCTACGTGTCGGCGATCTGATCTACGACGGCGAGTCCATCGTCACCGGCGACGGCAGCTTCGTCGATCTGGCCGCGCTGGACGGTCAGGCGCTGACCCTGGGCGCCAACGAAACCCTGGTGATGGACGCCGAAGTCCTCGGCCAGTCGGCCCCGGACGCCACGGACGCGGCGGTCAAAGTGGGCGGCGAGGAATTCAACCGCATCGTCACCGCGCTCAATGAAGGGCAGAGCCTCGACGCCCTGCTGGAAGAAACGGCGGCGGGCGCGAGCAGCGCGGGCGTCGGCGCCGGGGGCGGACCGACCTTCGTCCGCCTGCTGCGCATCGGCGAAGGCATCGATCCCCTGGGCTATGAATTCGGCACTCCGTCGAGCGCCGAAATCCTCGATCTCATCAACGGCGGCGATCGTCCGTACTTGGCCGGACCGCCTTCCATCACGGCGGTAGACGAAAACGATTCCGATGGCAGCGTTTCCGATACGGCCTTCCACAACACTGTTTCCGAGCGCGGCCTGACCAGCGCGGGCGACACGAGCGAGACTGCCGCCGGCGCAATCCTGGTGAGCGCGCCGAGAGGACTGGTCAGCGTCGCCATTGGCGACACGATCGTCACGGCGGCGCAACTGGCGGCGCTCGGGACCAGTCCGCAGAGCATCGACACCGGCGAAGGCACGCTCACGCTCACCGGCTACCACTCCGCCACCGGCGTACTTTCCTACCAATACACGCTGAAGGAGGCGCAGACCCACAGCGCGACGGGGGCGGATTCCATTCTCGACAATATCCCGCTCACGATCACCGATCTGGGCGGCGAGAGCAGCAGCGGCACGCTGGTCATCAACATCGTCGACGACGTGCCGCGGCTCGTCAACGATACCGGCTCGGTGACCGAAGACACGCAACTGACCACCACCGGCAAGGTCCTCGCCAACGACGATCTGGGCGCCGACAACGCCAACGCCGCCACGGCGGTGACCGGCGTCGTCTACAACGGACAGTCCGGCGTCCTCGGCCAGCCGATCCAGACGCCGCACGGCACGCTGACGCTGCAAGCCGACGGCAGCTACGCCTATCAGCTCGACAATACCGCGGCGCAATCGCTGGCCGCGGGGCAGAAAGTCCCGTACGTCTTCACCTATACCGTCAAGGACGCCGACGGCGACACCGCCACGGCAACCCTGACCGTCACCGTGACCGGCACCAACGACGCGCCGGAGATTTCCGTGCGCGCGGACGATTCCGCCAGCGCCGGTCTGACGGAGACCAACGCCGCGCTCACGGCCAGCGGCACGCTTTCCATCTACGACGTCGACACCACGGACACGGTGACGGTGGCGAAGACCGGCGGCGTGCAGATCGGCGGCTCCGCCGCGGGCATGCTGCCCGGCGGATTGAACCAGGCGGCGCTACTCGCCATGTTCTCGGTTGCCGGGGGAGAGCCGAGCACGACGGCGCAGGATAATCCGCATGGCATCACCTGGAAGTTCGATTCCGGCACGCAGGCCTTCGACTTCATTCCAGAGGGCGAGATCCTGACGCTGACCTATACCGTGCGCGCCAACGACGGCCACGGCGGCTACGACGATCAGCAGGTGACGATCACCCTCACCGGCACCAACGACGGCATCCGGCTGGTCGATGACGTGGCGGGAACGCCCGAGGACACCACGGTCAAGGGCAACGTCCTCACCAACGATATACTCGACCCGGATTACGGAGAGAAGACCGTGGTGACCCAGTTCAGGGTCGATGCCGATGGCAACGGTGTGGACGAAGCCTACGAAATCTTCGCCGACACGGGCACGGAGGTGACGATCTACTCGGCTTCCGGCGGCACGCTGGGCACCTTCACCCTGGAGGCCAACGGCGCCTATACCTTCGTCCCGCA
>JAITIQ010000210.1 GCA_031279425.1 Accumulibacter sp. | reverse complement strand
AATCGTCTGGCCTGCCAGACCTGGGCATCGCCCCAGGCGGCGGTGAAATTCGCCACGCGCGTCCTGGGGGAAACCGAACAACGCACTTGCGAGAATTGCGCCAAGACGAAGACCACCCCTGGCGTCGGCCTCACGCCGGTGATCCAGGAAGAATACGAAGCCAAGCTGAAAGCCTTGCAGGAACTTGTCTCCGGCGCCAAACCCACGACCGTCGCCAATCTTCAGGAAGCGGGCAGCGTTTCATTGCCGATTACCCGTGGCGTGATCGAAGCCCTGCGCGATGAACCCGACCGAAATGTGCTGGCCGAGCGGCTGGCCTCCGAAGTGGCGCTGGCCAGCGCCCTGGAAAAAGCCTTGCTGTTGCAGCGCACGATGCTCACCGGACGCATGGAACCAAACGTGGCGGCCAATGAGCTGGCACAGAAGGCCGTTACACAGGAGGGCGACATCCTCGACCGGGAAATCCAGAATTTGAAGACCGAACTGGACATTCGCCAGGCGCTTGCGAACAACGCGCCGATGGCGATCCTCCAGCGTCACGGCGTCCGCGCGGGCGGCTCGCGCGGGATATACGAGGGTGATCCGGTGCGGAACCGGCTGGATGTCCTGCAACGTCCGTCTACTGGCACAAATCCATGAAACTTCGTTTCGGCTGGCTCGGCAAACTGGCGCGCGCCCTGTTCTGGAGCAGCCTGATTTTGTTCCTTGCCCTCGCCGTCAATCTCGTCGGCATTCGTCTTCTGGGCGGCATGGACGCCTGGAAGGGCTGGATGACAGTGAACGCGACGTGCTTCTTCGTCTGGCGTCTGCTGCTCTACGCGGGCATTGCGTGGGGCTGGCGGTGGATGCGGGCGCGTCTCCTGGCGCGCGAACCGAACGCCAGCGCGCAGGCCCGCTTGCGGCGCGTCGAAGTCGCGGCGGCGCTCACCTTCATCGCGCTTGAAGGTGCGCGCTTCCTGTAATCCTCGAACGGAAAACCATGACCCTCATCACCACCGATTATCTGGAGTATTACCTGACGCTTGCCGCCTGGATCGTGCATAACGGCATCTGGGAGGTGCTCGTCGCCTCCGGCCTCTTTGCCCTGCCGTTTATCGTCATCGTCCTTCAGGAATGGCTCAAGGCACGGGCGGAAGGGGCGGATGAAGGCAACAAGGGCGTGCTTTCGTCCGTCCGCATCGAAAACCGCGTCTGGGTCGCCATTGTCGTGGTGCTGTTCGCGGGCATCCCGTTCATCGACGTCGACCTCAATATCATCCAATTCGATGAATCGCGCTCGACACAGTGTCAGGTGAACATTCCGCAACCGGGAGAAACGGGCTGGAGCCAGTCCTTCTCCACGCTCAACAACCAATCGGCCAAGGCGCCGGTCTGGTGGTTTTTCCTGCACGCGATCTCGCGGGCGGTCACGGGGGCGTCCGTCGCCGCCATCCCCTGTGGCACGGATTTGCGACAGATTCGCATGGACATCGACGCGACCCGCATCGACGATCCCGTGCTGGCACAGGAGGTCGCCGATTTCACCCACGATTGCTACGGCCCCTCCCGCGCCCGCCTGTTCATGAACCGTCCCGAACTGGACGAGGAGGCGATGAACGATGTGACCTGGATCGGCTCGCGCTTCTTCCTGGACGAGCCGGGCTATTACGATACCGATCATTCCAAAACCCCGCGTGACGCCTGGCCATACAACACGACCCGCGACGCGGGGCTGCTGGAAGTCGAGAGCGGCGGCGGCTATCCCACCTGCCGGGAATAGTGGTCGGACGCCCCCAAGGGATTGCGCGCCCGCCTGCTCAAGCAGGTCGATCCCGCGCTTTTGTCCCGCGTCGGCCAGTGGGCGGGATTTTTATCGCAGACGGAGGTGGATGATTCGGTGATCCGGGCGGTCATTTCACCGCGCCAGCAAAAGCTCAACCGGGGGGCGGTCTATACCGATTACGGCGGGCAGATCGACAAGACGCTGCCCAATATTGTGAACCGCATTGCCAGCGATACCGGGATGGCGGTGGGCGCATTGGGCGTGTTCCCGGCGCTGGATGTGTTGCGGCAGGCGCTGCCGATGGTGCTCGCCTTCCTCAAGATGGCCTTCGTGATCTGTATCCCGCTGGTGCTGGTGATCGGCGCTTATGAACTGAAGGCGCTCACGACCCTGAGCGTGGTGTGTTTCGCGCTCTTCTTCGTCGATTTCTGGTTTCAACTGGCGCGCTGGGTCGACAGCACGATTCTCGACGCGCTCTACGGCTGGGGCGGCTGGGGCCTGCACCCGGATCGACCGCACAGCAATTTCAATCCGCTCATCGGCCTCAACAATACCTTCGGGGACATGCTTTTGAATTATGTGATGGGGGCGATGTTTATCGTGCTGCCCGCCTTTTGGATTACCACGTTGACTTGGGCGGGTATCCGCGCCGGAAACTACCTGGATGGGTTCACCAAGGCAACGTCCGATGCCAAGGGCGCGGGAAGCAAGGGGGTGGATTTTGCGATACGCAACATATCAAAGAAATGATTTCCGAGCCGTTCTCAATCGTCATTGCAGCAATAGTTATCGCTATTGCAGTAATCAATACGGACACCGTCGTAGTTGTATAGCCCGAACCCCTCAAAGCCATCCCGCCACTCGGGTTCCTCTTGCATCCAGTTGGGGGCGGCGTTCCACCAGCCCCATATCGCCACCACGATAATGAAACCCACCAATGCAAGCCAGAACGCCACATACAAGGCCGCGCCCAGCACGATGAGCTTGATTCCCCAGAGCAGCGTCTTGGAGATGCCTGCGGGCAAACCCGTCGCCGCCAGCGCGTTCATCGCGCGCCGGTCGAGACCGCGCCACGCCCGTCCCGCGTTTCGCCCCATCCGATATGCCAATTGTGTCGCCATGATTGATGTATGCTCCTGAACTATCGCTCCCACTGTAATTCAGGGCAAGGCGCAACGCAAGCGGAAGCGCGGAAACTGTGGCGAGTTCCCCATGCCGCCATGAATGCGGGCGTGCTGTCCTGCCGATTGTTGCTCGCTCCGCCCTTCCTTCCATGCTCTACTCGCGCGGCTTGACGTTCGCTTTTTTGCGGACATGTCGCTCGTGAAGCGACACCATGCGGCCAATCCGGTATTCGCGCCGCAGCCCGCCTCCCGGCGAGTTCCCGGATTCGTTTTTTCTTCCCCGTTGGGGCATTCCCGCCCCACGGCCAGGATGCCCTTTTTTTTCATCGGGAGCCTCCATTCCGATTCGGATGGCGGTTCCTGCTTGTCTGAAGGAGCATCAATCATGGGTATGCACGTGCTGGGAATATCCCCGGTTTCCGAACAGGGCAGTTGTTTTCACAACAGCATCTGGTGGTGGCGCCCCTTGTGGCAGTATTGCGAGGAAATCGCCCCCGATCTCATCCCTGCCGATAATCTCGGCCATTCCAACGATGGCTGGGAATTGGAAGAGTACGCCGCGCAGGCTTTGTCCGATCGCCTGACCAAAGCGCTCGTGTCGGGGGAAACGCAACGGTATGAGGAACGCTATCGGGCGCGCCTCAAGGCGCTTCCTCCCGAAATATGCGCGCTCTGCGGCGGGACGGGACGGCGCGCCGAACCGCCCGCCACCAGCCCCTGCCTGTTGCTTTGCCATCGCTGCGGCGGAACGGGGAAGGTGGCGAATTTTGAGACGAATTACCAATTCTCTATCGAGAACGTCCAAGAATTCGCGGCTTTTCTGCGAGATTGCGGCGGATTCAATATTTGTTGAAATCGCGCCAGCCTGCGGCGGTGTCTTGCGGCTTTTGCCGGAGGACGTTGCCGCGGGACTCGGCGTCGGCCCCTTTCCCTCGATACGAAAGGGTTTTTGAACCAAAAGGAAAAGGCGGGAAAGGAAGGGGTTCCAAGGGAAAGGGGCCTACCCGTAAAAGGCCGCAAAGGGCTTTTTATCTTTCCTCCTGAATACCAGGCTTCCGCACAGATCATGTTTTCGCTATTTCGTCTCCGTCAAAAATTTCCGTCCGCTCCAGTTGCGGCAGCTTCCGGCCAAGAAGCGCCCGAAACGGCCAAAGGGCTGACGCGGCCCGAATCCGCCGCAGCGCTTCTTGCCTCGCCCCGCCGTCAGAGGCTGCTGGAGACGATCTGGCAGTACACCTCGCTTTCTCGCGCCCAGTTCGTGCTGCTGTACCAGCATCCACTTGAGCGCTACGCGGAACTGGCGCAGAGCTTTCCCGCTTCCGAGAACCACCACCATGCCTATCCGGGCGGGATGCTCGATCACGGGCTGGAAGCCGTCGCCTGCGCCCTGAAACTGCGGCAGGCGCGCTTGTTGCCGGTCGGCGTGACCCCGGAAGAACAGGCGGCGCAGTCCGAAGCCTGGACGGCTGCCACAGCCTACGCCGCGCTCCTGCACGATGTCGGCAAAATCGCCGTCGACCTCCATGTCGAACTGGCCGACGGTTCCCTCTGGCATCCCTGGCACGGGCCGATGTTGCAGCCGTATCGCTTCCGTTATCGCAAGGAGCGGGAGTATCGCCTGCACAGCGCCGCTGCGGGGCTGTTGTATTGCCGCATTCTGACGCCCGCAATCCTTGACTGGTTGAGCGCATACCCCGCCCCCTGGTCAGCGCTTCTGTATGTGCTGGCCGGGCAGTATGAGCACGCGGGCGCGCTGGGCGAACTGGTGATCCAGGCCGACCGCGCCTCGGTTGCCCAGGCGCTTGGCGGCGACCCGTCCCGCGCGATGGTCGCGCCCCGGCACAGCCTGCCACGGCAACTGCTTGATGGTCTGCGCTATCTCCTGAAGGAAGAATTGAAACTGAACCAGCCGCAAGCCTCCGATGGATGGCTGACACAGGATACCCTTTGGTTGGTGAGCAAGACCGCCTCCGACAAGCTGCGGGCGCATCTGCTGACGCAGGGTATCGCGGGTATTCCGGCGAGCAACGCGACGCTCTTCGATCTGTTGCAGGATCATGGTCTCTTGCTGCCGACACCAGACGGCAAAGCGATCTGGAAGGCGACCGTAACAGGCAGCAACGGCTGGTCGAACACTTTTACTTTTCTGCGCTTGTCGCCCGCGCTGATCTGGGAGGTGGGCGAGGAACGTCCGCAACCGTTCGCGGGAACAGTGATGGTCGTAGAAGATGCGCCGGATGAAGCCTTGGCCGCGCCTGCCGACATTCCCGTGACTGCTCCAGCATCCATTGAAAACGCGGTGGATTCCATGCCCTCGAACGTTTCGGACGGCGTAGACCGTCTGCTGGAATTGTTTGATGTTCCATCGGAAGAAGAAGCACCAGAAGAGATACGACCACAACAGAAAACTACTGAAGCAGTTCAAACGATCCCCGACACGGCCATTGCGGAACCCGATCACACGCCATTACCGAAAAACACCCCGCAGGAACCTTCCGGCGAGCATTTCATCGCCTGGCTGCGCCAGCGGATTGCCAGCCGCGTCCTCATCATCAATGACGCGAAGGCATTGGTGCATACAGTGGCCGATACGGTCTATCTGGCCAGTCCCGGCATTTTCCAGCGTTATGCGCAGGAGAACCCGAAAGTATCCACGCTGGCAAAGGAAGACAAACTATCCGATTGGCAATGGATACAGAAACGATTCGAGAAACTTTCCCTGCACCGTAAGCAGGATAACGGCCTCAATATCTGGAATTGCGAAGTCGCCGGGCCTCGTAAAACACATCGACTGCACGGCTATCTGTTGAAAGACCCCAAATGCCTGTTTGATGAAACGCCGCCCAACAATCCCTATCTTTCGATTCTGCAAGGCGCGGAAAAAACAAAGACAGAACCATGAAAAAAACCGGCGCGCAGTACGCCGGTTTTTTCATTTCACGGGCCTCAACGCTGGCTTCAATAAACCGCGCTGGCGAGTTGCTGTGGCATGTAATGTATTGCCGGTTTTTCCGGGATATTGACGTTTTCCAGATGAACGATCAGGTGTCGGCTGGCCTCCTCAATCTTGCCCTGCTCGCACAAATCCAGCCGATCCGCCCAGTCCTGCATCATCCGGCGGCGCTGTTCCACATATTCGGCGTGATTGTAGGCCGCGCGAATCGCGTTCGGATCACTGTGGGACAACTGCGCCTCGATCCACGCCTGTGGATAGCCGA
Organism: Accumulibacter sp.; assembly: GCA_031279425.1. Taxonomy (GTDB): domain Bacteria; phylum Pseudomonadota; class Gammaproteobacteria; order Burkholderiales; family Rhodocyclaceae; genus Propionivibrio. The sequence continues at coordinate 4 of JAITIQ010000210.1, read as the reverse complement.
TTTC
>JAITIQ010000203.1 GCA_031279425.1 Accumulibacter sp. | reverse complement strand
CCCGCCGAGCGGGGGAGGGGAATTCATCGGAAAGCCCTCGCCATGACGAAACTTCCTGTTCCCCTCGCCCCCCGCAGGGGGGAGAGGGTGGCCGAAGGCCGGGAGAGGGGGGAGCCAGGCCTCTGGCGCGAAGTGCCGCGGTTTCTTTCGCGGGGGAGAGTGGACGGGCGTTTCGTTTCTTCGTCCTTTGGTTGGCGGCGCTCTCGCGCCGGAGGGAAGGACACCCTCTCCCGCCCTTCGGGCACCCTCCCCCGCCAAGCGGGGGAGGGGAACTCATCGGGACTCGTCATTACGAAGGAATCCCCTCGTCATGGCGCGGGCCGCGCGACGTGGCAATCCATGCCTTCCTCCGGCGCAGCCACAAACTGACTGCCCTTCCCCTGATCGGAGGATGCCATCGTCGCCATGGCATCAGGAGATCCGTGTGGCGGAGAATATGCGGGATGTCATAGAACCACGAACTCGTCACAAACAAAGGAGATTCAGAATGAATCGCAGAAAATTCCTGATCACGGCAAGTACCGCCGGCATGCCCTCGCTGTGCTTTTCTGGCCTCGTCGGATCGGCCATGGCGCAGAGTCCGGAAAACACGGCCCGGGAAGGGCGGGCAAAAATTCTCGTAGCATACTTCTCCTGGAGCGGCAACACCCGCGGAATAGCGCGGCAAATCCATCGACAAACCGGCGGCGACTTTTTTGAGATCGAGACCGTCCCCCCCTATTCCAGGGACTACAACACCTGTCTTGACGAAGCCTTGCGGGACCAGCGGGCGCAGGCCCGGCCCGCGCTCGGGAATCGCGCCGAAAACATGGGGCAGTACGGCGTAATCTTCCTCGGCTATCCCAACTGGTGGGCCTCGATCCCCATGCCGATCGCGTCCTTTTTGGAAGGATACGATTTCGCCGGCAAAACCATCGCGCCGTTTTGCAGCCACGGCGGCGGCCGTCTGGGCCAGAGCGTCACCGCCATCGCCAAGCTGTGTCCGCAGGCGAAGATACTCGAAGCCCTTTCCATCCATTACGGCGGCGGAAGCTCGCTGGGAGACGAGGTCGCCGGGTGGCTCCGGAAAATCGGTTGGGGAGCGTAAAATGCCTGAAATCCCGAGAATGGCGCGTAAAACAGACGAACGAAGCGACCGGTGGGCGAAATAGCGCGAGACGACGGACAATGAACAAACGAAGTGTGGAAGCGTGGCTCATGGCCGCCGTGTTGTCGATCTGCCTCCAACATACGGCGCGCGGCGCGGAAAGCGACGCGGCCAAGACCCGGAGCGCAATGACGGAAAGCTCCGCCAGAAAGGCAAATGTCATGAAAATTCGTCTGGCGATCGACGGGAAAACGCTCGCTGCCACCCTGGACGACAACGCGGCCGCGCGCGACTTTCTTTTGCTCTTGCCGCTCAAGTTGACGCTGCGGGATTACGCGTCGACCGAGAAAATCGCCGATCTCCAGAAAAAGCTCTCCACCTCGGGCACGCCCGCCGGATACGACCCCGCAGCCGGTGATCTCGCTTATTACGCGCCCTGGGGCAATCTGTCGATCTTCTACCGGGATTTTGGCTATTCCGCTGGACTCGTCCGGCTGGGGCGGATCGAGGGCGGCGTCGCGGCGCTGCAGGAACCCGTTTCCGTGGAGCTTACGATCGAGTCGGCCGGGAACTGAAAGCGCATGGAAAAGACAGGCACGATCCGCAAAGGCGCGCAACGCCGGAGGCGGCTGATCCTGATGGGACTGCTCGGCGGCGCGGCGAGCGCCTGCGCGTATCTCCAGCACCCGAAATTTGGCGCGTCGACCGCAGGGGATGCCATGATGCCGATCCGGAACTCGCCCAACTACCTCGACGGACAATTTCAGAATCTGATTCCGACACCGGGTTTGTCGGAAGACAGCAGCACCGTTTCCGTCCTGTTTTCCAGTCTGATCGGCGGCGAGCGCCTGCGTCCCGAGGCGCCGATCCCGGTTCAAAAGACGGATTTGCAGGCATTGGACCGAAATGCCGACGTGCTGGTCTGGTTCGGGCACTCGTCGTGTTTCGTCCAGTTGGCGGGCCGGCGCATTCTGATCGACCCGGTATTCAGCACCTATGCCGCGCCGATCCCTTTCGTCAACCGGGCATTCGACGGCACCAGCGTCTATGTCGCCGAGGACATGCCGGAAATCGACTGCTTGCTGATCACGCACGATCATTGGGATCACTTGGACTATGCCAGCGTGCGGGAACTGGAGCCGAAAACGCGCTGGGTCGTCACGCCGCTCGGCGTCGGGGCGTATCTCGAACGATGGGGATACGCCAGGGAAAAAATCCGCGAGGTCGACTGGTTTTCGACCCTGCGGATGGATGAGGAGTGGAAACTCCACGTGCTGCCCGCCCGTCATTTTTCCGGACGCCTGCTGGTCAGGAACCGGACGCAGTGGGCGGGCTTCGCCGTGGAAACGCCGGGGCGGCGGATCTTCTTCAGCGGCGACGGCGGCTACGGGCCGCACTTCGCCGAGATCGGGCGGCGGCTCGGCGGCTTCGATCTGGCCGTCCTGGACAACGGACAATACGACCGGCGCTGGGCCTACGTGCACATGACGCCGGAAGAGGCCGTGCGCGCCGCCGGGGATCTGCGGGCCAAGGCCTTGCTCCCGGCGCACGTCGGCCGGTTCTGTATTGCCAAGCATCCGTGGGACGAACCATTCCAGCGCATTACCGCCGCGAGCGCGGGCCAGCCGTTCCGTCTGTTGACGCCGATGATCGGCGAGCCGGTCCCGCTGGACGGATCGGCGCGGCCTTTTGGCCGCTGGTGGGAGCGCGTGAAAGAAGAAGAGGCGGCGCGTTGAGGGATCGGGACATTACACGCCGGCGTTTTCTGAAGGCGGGCGCGAGCGTGGCCGGTACAGGAATCTGGATCGCCACGGCGCTTTGCGCCGCGCGATGACGGGAAAAAAATTCCGTATGAATGTAGAAATGGAATCCGCGCGCGGGATGACCGGAAAGTACCCGCGCGCGACGGCGATAAAGCTCTCCATCGACCTCGTCATGCCCCTGCTCTTCGTCGCGACGCTCGCCTTTCGCATCACCGGCAACGCGCCGCACGAATGGATCGGCGTCGCCCTGTGCGCCCTGTTCGTCGTGCATGGCCTCCTCAACCGACGCTGGTTCCGGAACGTTTTCAAGGGCAGGTACGGGTTTCGGAGGACGTTGAATACCGTCATCAACTCAAGTCTCCTGCTGGCGATGCTGCTTCTCGCGGGATGCGGCATGGCCAATTCCCGTCAGGTGTTCGGCTTCCTGCATCTGCCGGGAAGCATGGAATTCAGGCAGATCCACAGCATCGCGGCGTATTGGGGACTGGCGCTCATCGGCATTCACGCCGGCATGCACTGGACGGTCGTCCTCCATGCGGCGCGGAAAATGACCGGAATACGCGGCGAGAGCCGGTTCAGGAAAACGGCGCTGCGCGTTCTGGCCGTTCTGTCCATGAGTCTCGGCGTGTGGGCTTCGTATGACAGGGATATGGGCTCGAAACTGTTCCGCGGGTTTTCGTTCGATTTCTGGGACCCGTCCAGACCAGTCGTTCTGTTCTTCATCAGCAATCTGGCGATTCTGAGTCTCTACATCGGCGTGACGCACTTTTGCATGAGGCTCGGCAGGCCTTGAGTAGCGGATGAACCGGATTTCGGCACCGAAAATGGTCTACCATCGAATCGATGACGAGGACAATTTTTGCCTTGGGGCGCGTTCCGTGTCCTTCTTTTGGATGACGCCCGCGAGTTTCCT
>JAITIQ010000025.1 GCA_031279425.1 Accumulibacter sp. | reverse complement strand
GAAAGGATTCGCGGAGCGGAAGATGCATTCGATCGAAGTAGTGTTGGCCATGCTGCTGGCGGTGGTCGTCAGCGGTCATCTGACCCGGGCCTTGCCGATTTCGCTGCCCATGCCGCTGGTGCAGATCGCGCTCGGGGCGCTGGTGGCCGTGTTTTCGGAAAGCGCGGTGCGGCTGGAGCCGGAAATATTTTTCCTCGTCTTCCTGCCGCCGCTCCTCTTCCTCGACGGCTGGCGCATCCCCAAGGCCGGCCTGTTCCACGACAAGGCGATGATCATCGAGCTGGCCCTCGGGCTGGTGATCTTCACTGTGATCGGCGCGGGCTATCTCATTCACTGGATGATTCCCTCGATGCCGCTGGCGGTGGCGTTCGCGCTGGCGGCGGTGGTCTCGCCCACCGACCCGGTGGCGGTGTCGTCCATCGTTTCGCGCGGGCCTGTGCCGAAACGCTTGATGCACATCCTCGAAGGCGAATCGCTGCTCAACGATGCCTCCGGCCTGGTGTGCTTCCGCTTCGCGGTGCTGGCAGCGATGACCGGCAGCTTTTCGCTGCGGGAGGCTTCGCTCACCTTCCTGTGGCTGGCGCTGGGCGGACTGGCGATCGGTATTGTGACGACGCTCGCCATCAGCCATGCGCAACGCTGGTTGTCGCGTCATTGGGGCGAGGAAAGCGGCTCCGCCATCCTGGTAAACCTGCTCATGCCTTTCGGCGCTTACCTCCTGGCCGAAAATCTTCACGCTTCCGGCATTCTCGCCGCCGTCGCGGCGGGCATCACCATGAGCTACGTGGAATTGAACGGACGGGCGCTGGCCACGACGCGGGTGCAGCGCGCCGCCGTCTGGGACATGGCGCGCTTCGCCCTCAACGGCCTCATGTTCGTGCTGCTGGGCGAGCAACTGCCGGCCATCCTCAGCCGCGCCGCGATTTCGGTGCGGGAAGTCGGGCAGCAGTCGAGCCTGTGGCTGGTGGTCTATGCCCTGGCGATTGCCGTCATCCTGGCCGCGCTGCGTTATGCCTGGGTATGGGTGTCGCTGCGCCTGACCCTGTTCAATGCCCGGCGCGACGGGCAGGCGGCGAGCGCGCCGGACCCGCGCATCGTGGCGGTGATGTCGCTATCCGGAGTGCGAGGCGCGATCACGTTGGCGGGCGTGCTGTCCCTGCCGCTGCTGCTGCCTGGCGGTCAGCCCTTTCCGGCGCGGGATGTGGCGATTTTTCTTGCCGCGATGGTCATCCTGATTTCGCTCGTCGCTTCCAGCGCGCTCCTGCCCCGCGTATTGCGCGGGCTGGACGTGAGCATCCCCGCGGAACCCGCCGAGGCGCACGAAGAAAGCGAAGCCCTGCGCGAGGCCGCCTCCGAAGCCATCAAGGCGATCGAGGAAGCCAGCCACGCGCTGTCGACGGACCATGCCGCCGAGGCCGAGCTTTATACGCAAGCGGCGGTGCGGGTGATGGCGGACTACCAACACCGGCTTGGCCCGGACGAGCAACATTCCGAAACCGACGGAAAATATCTGCGCGCCGCCGACCGCGCCGAAATCGCCCTGCGGCTGGCGGCCCTGCGGGCCGAACGCGAAACCATTTTCCGCCTGGCGCGCGGCAAGCGCATTTCGGACGAAGTCTCGCGCCGGCTGGTGCGCCAGATCGATCTGACCGAGGCGCGTTACCACTGAGCGCGACGCCGACGCTCCGGAGGACTCCGGCGTTGCGAAAAACCGGTACGGACGAACGGCGCGCGCGGGGATGGAGCCGGACGGAACGTCCGCGACCGATGCGTTTATCGCGGCCTGCCATGAGCTTTCCTCCACTTTCAACCGCGCCCGATCACCCATCGGCACGGGGCGGCACACATCGCCGCGCAACGGTATAAAATGACGTTTTCACGAACTCCACTGTACCTCGGCGCGGGGGAAGAAATGAGCCGTGAATATCTCATGATCCGCCAGAATCGACCTGCCGTCGCGATCGTCGTCGTGGCGCTCATCGGGTTCCTGATCCTTGGTTGTGGAGGATGCGGGAGGCAGGACGAGAAGCAGGCGGACGCCATGCCTTCTTTGGCTGACGATCCACCCCCCCTGTTCCAGGCCGTCATCGCGGGGAGCGTCGACGAAGTCAGAAAGATCATCGAAAGAGAAACCGACGTCAACGCGCCGGACGCGCTGGACAGGACGCCGCTGCACCTGGCGGCTTTTTACGGACGGACGGAGATCCTCGAACTGCTCATCATGAACGGCGCCGACGTCAACTCCGGGGATCACGCCATGATGACCCCTCTGCATGTCGCGGTGATTTCCAGTGGACGGGCCAGTGTCGAACTGCTGCTGACCCGGCGGGCCGACCTCCAGGCAAGGAACGGGAAAGGCCAGACCGCGCTGCACCTGGCGGCGGCCACCGGGCAGCCGAGACTGACGAAATTCCTGCTCGACTGCGGGGCCGACATGCACAGCGAGGATGCCGAGGGGCATACGCCGCTGTACTATGCCCGGAAGAACCACCACTCGCAGACGATGGCGGTGCTGAAACGGGCTGCCGAGGAAAAGCCTGCGGCGAAATAGCCCGTGGGCGCTCCGTGCCCGCGCTCGATTCGTTTTCCCTATCGAATCCAGCCGCTGGCGAAATCCTCAATGGCGCGGGCGAGCTTGCGCGGGTCGTGGCGGATGAGATCGGTTTCGCTGGTGAAATCGCGCTCCACGATCCTGATGCCGCGGCGCGCAAGCGAGGAGCGGTCGCGCAGGCGGACTGGCGTCTTGCCCTCCCTTTCATATTTCCGCAGGAGGTCGGCGCGCAATTCGCCGTCGTTGACCAGCAGGTAGTCGATCGTGCCTTCCCCGAGGTACTGTTCGAGGACGCGGACGAAATCCTCCACCGAAAAGCCGTTGGTTTCGCCGCGCTTGGTCATGACGTTGCACACGTAGACGATCTTCGCCCCGGACTCGCGCAAGGCTTCGGGCATACCCTGGCACAGCAGGTTGGGAACGATGCTGGTATACAGATCGCCGGGGCAGACGATGACGTAGTCGGAGTTTTCGATCGCTTCCCTGGCCCTCGGGTTGAGCCGGCCGCCGCCCAGCAGGAAGGCTTCCCGGATGGGGATGCCCGCGTCGTGCGCGGGCACGTCGATGGCGGTTTCGCCGAGAATCCTCTCGCCGTTCTCCAGCGTGACGCCCAGGCTGACGTTGTCCAGCGTCACCGGAATCACCTTGCCGCGCACGCTGAACATTTCGGAGAGTTCCTCGATGCCGCGCTCGAAATCGCCAGTGATGTCGGTCAGCGCCGTGAGCAGCAGATTGCCGATGGTATGCCCGGCGATGCTCCGCCCTTCCTTGAAGCGGTACTCGAACAGCCGGCGCACCATGCCCGTATCCTCGGCCAGGGCCACGATGGCTCGGCGCACGTCGCCCGGTGGCAGGATGCCGAATTCGTCCCTCAGTTCCCCGGTCGAGCCGCCCGAATCGGCGACCGCGACGATGGCCGCCAGATTCAGATTCCGGTTCCTGCCCAGGCCCGAGAGGACATGGAAGGTTCCGGTGCCGCCGCCGATGGTGGTGATGTTGCACCTTGCCTCCCGCAGTGGTTTTCTCATCACTCCTCTTTCCGCTCCTTTATAATCGCCCACTGGTTCCTTTTCGAAACGTCGCTGTGAATCCTCATCTGGACAAGCTGCAAACCTATCCGTTCGAGAAACTGCGCCGGTGGATGGCCGGCGTGACGCCCGATCCCGAACTCACCGAAATCAGACTGTACATCGGCGAACCACGGCACGCCACGCCCGCGTTCATCAAGGAGGCGCTGGTCTCCGGGCTGGACGGCCTGTCGAATTACCCCGCCACCTCCGGACAGCCGGCGTTGCGCCAGGCGATCGCCGACTGGATGAAAAGGCGCTACGCTCTTGCCGCCATCGATCCGGACACCGAAATCCTTCCGGTCAACGGTTCGCGCGAGGCCCTGTTTTCCCTCATCCAGGCGGTCGTCGACACCAGCCGCGGCCATGTGCCGCTGGTGGTCAGTCCCAATCCGTTCTACCAGATCTACGAAGGCGGCGCGTATCTTTCCGGCGCCGACATCCGCTTCCTCAACTCGGTGCGGGAAAATGATTTCGCTTTCGACTACGGCAGCCTTGCGGAAGAGGAATGGCGGCGCGTGCAGTTGCTGATCGTCTGCTCCCCGGCCAATCCGACCGGCAAGGTGCTGAACCTCGACGACTGGCGGCAGTTGTTCGCGCTCTCGGATCAATACGGTTTCGTGATCGCTTCCGACGAGTGCTATTCGGAGATCTATTTCGACGAGGACGCTCCGCCGCCGGGCGCCCTGCAGGCGGCGAAAACGCTGGGCCGGAATTTCGAGCGGCTGGTCATGCTGTCCAGCCTGTCCAAGCGCTCCAACGTACCCGGAATGCGCTCCGGCTTCGTCGCCGGCGACGCCGCCATTCTCAAGGATTATTTGCGCTACCGCACCTATCACGGCTGCGCCATGAGCCCGCCCTTCCAAGCGGCCAGCATCGCCGCCTGGCGGGACGAGGCGCACGTCGTCGCCAACCGCGAGCAGTATCGCCGGAAATTCGCCGCCGTCGCGCCTCTGCTGCGGGACGCGCTCGGCGCTTCACCGCCGGACGCCGGCTTCTATCTGTGGCTGGAGACGCCGATCGCGGATACCGAATTCGCCCGTCTTCTCGCCGCCGAACAGAACGTCCACGTGCTGCCGGGCAGCTTTCTCGCGCGGACCGCGCACGGCGTCAATCCCGGCGCCGGGCGCGTGCGCGTCGCGCTCGTCGCGCCGCTCGCCGAATGTGTCGAGGCGGCGCTCCGGATCCAACGATTTGTCATTTCTTTGGGATGAATCTCATGCAGGAATACCAACGGATCATCGAAGACGCCTGGGAAAACCGCGCTTCCCTCGCGCCCGGCACGGCGCCCGCCCGACTGGGCGAAGCAGTGGATCGGGTGCTCGCCGGCCTCGACGCCGGCACGCTGCGCGTTGCCGAGAAGATCGACGGTGAATGGATCACCCATCAATGGATCAAGAAAGCCGTCCTGCTCTCGTTCCGCATCGAGGACAACGTGATGGTGGAAGGCGGTCCGATGCGCTATTTCGACAAGGTGCCGACCAAGTTCGCCAAGTACGACGCGGAGAAATTCCGGCGCGGCGGTTTCCGCGTCGTGCCGCCGGCCACCGTCCGGCGCGGCTCGTTCATCGGCAGGAACGTGATCCTGATGCCGTCCTACGTCAATATCGGCGCCTACGTCGACGAGGGAACGATGGTCGACACCTGGGCCACCGTCGGCTCGTGCGCGCAGATCGGCAGGCGCGTGCATCTTGCGGGCGGCGTCGGCATCGGCGGCGTGCTGGAGCCCTTGCAGGCCAATCCGACGATCATCGAGGACGATTGCTTCATCGGCGCGCGTTCGGAAATCGTCGAGGGCGTCCTCGTCGGCGCAGGCGCGGTGATCTCGATGGGCGTCTTCATCGGTCAGTCGACCCGGATCTTCGACCGCGAGACCGGGGAGGTCAGCTACGGCCGCGTCCCGCCGGGAGCGGTCGTCGTCTCGGGCAGCCTGCCGTCGAAAGATGGCCGTTGCAGCCTCTACTGCGCGGTCATCGTCAAGAAGGTGGACGCCGGGACGCGCGCCAAGACGAGCATCAACGAGCTTTTGCGCGGCGACTGAAAAGCGTGTCGAAACCGGGAACTTCACAAGGATAGGCGGCGGAGAACGACATGATCCTGGACAAACTCTTCCTGTTGATGTCCGAAAAACAGGCTTCCGATCTTTTCATTTCCGCCGGCATCCCCATCCACATCAAGATCCAGGGTCAGACTGCTCCGGTCAATCAGCAAATGATGACCCCGCCGATGATCGAGAAAATCGCCTACGAGCTGATGACGCCCGAACAAGCCAAGGTCTTCGAGGCGACGATGGAGATGAATCTCTCCTTCGGCGTGCCGAAAGTCGGCAATTTCCGCATCAATCTGTTCCGCCAGCGCGCCGCGATCTCGATCGTCGTGCGCTTCATCCTCGGCAACATCCCGGCCATCGACACCCTGAACCTGCCGCTGATCCTGACCGACCTGGTGATGGAAAAGCGCGGGATGATCCTGATCGTCGGCGCCACCGGCTCGGGCAAGTCGACGACCATCGCCTCCATGCTCGATTACCGCAACACCAACCGCAGCGGGCACATCCTGACCATCGAGGACCCGATCGAATTCCTGTTCAAGCACAAGAAGTCGATCGTCAACCAGCGCGAGCTCGGCATGGATACCCTGGGCTGGGAACAGGCGCTCAAGAACGCCATGCGCCAAGCGCCCGACTGCATCCTGATCGGGGAAATCCGCGACCGGGACACCATGCAGGCGGCCATCGCCTACGCGCAGACCGGGCATTTGTGTCTGGCCACGCTGCACGCCAACAACAGCTACCACGCGCTCAATCGCATCATCAACTTCTTTCCGCTGGAGAACCGGACCGCGCTCTACCTCGACCTGTCGGCCAGCCTCAAGGCCATCATCTCGCAACGCCTCGTCGCGCGGCCCGACGGACGGCGGATACCGAGCGTCGAGGTGCTGCTCAACACCCGCCATATCCAGGAATTGATCGAACGCGGCGAGATCCAGGCCATCAAGGAGGCGATGGAGCAAAGCCTGGCGCAGGGATCGCAGACCTTCGAGCAGGACCTCTACCGTCTATACACCGAAAAGACCATCACGCTCGATGAAGCCCTGGCCAACGCGGATTCGCCGACCAATCTCTCCTGGCTCATCAACAATTCCGGGATCGGACTGGTAAAGAAAGAGGAAAAGAGAATCGAACCCCTGGAATTCACCGAGATCGACGACAGCGGGGCTTCCTTCAAGGAATTCACGCTCAATCTCGACACGATTCCCTGACCGGGACGGGCCATGACTGAAGCGACGCTGGAACTGGCCGAACGCCTGATCGCCTGTCCGTCGGTGACGCCCGACGCGGCGGGAACCCTGGCCATCGTCGAGGAACGCCTGCGGCGCATCGGTTTCGCCGTGCAATACATCGACCGGGGAGGCGTTTCCAATCTGTGGGCGCGCCGCGGCGCCGGCCGGCCGCTGTTCTGCTTCGCCGGCCACGTCGACGTCGTCCCGCCGGGCAAAAGCGAAAAATGGACCAGCCCGCCGTTCGAGCCGACGCGCCGGAACGGCTGGCTTTTTGGCCGCGGCGCGGCGGACATGAAGGGCGCGGTCGCCGCCTTCATCACCGCCATCGAAGCTTTCATCGCCGGACCCCCCGCGCGCGAGGGTTCGATCGCCGTGCTGCTCACTTCCGACGAGGAAGGCGATGCCATCGACGGCACGGCGGTCGTGGTCGAGACGCTGACCCGGCGCGGGGAGGCCATCGATTTCTGCCTGGTCGGCGAACCCACTTCGGTCTCCCGCCTGGGCGACACGATCAAGAACGGGCGGCGCGGCTCGCTTTCCGGCAAGCTGAGCGTCCAGGGCATCCAGGGCCACGTCGCCTATCCACAGCTCGCCAGGAACCCGATCCACCTCGCCGCGCCGGCCATCGCCGAGCTGGCGGCCACCGTGTGGGACCAGGGCAACGAGCACTTCCCGCCGACCACCTGGCAGGTTTCCAACATCCACGGCGGCGCCGGCGCCACCAATGTCATTCCCGGCGAAGTCGAAATCCTGTTCAACTTCCGCTTCTCGCCCGCCAGCACGCCCGAACGATTGCAATCCAGGTTCGGAGCCATCCTCGACCGCCACGGCCTCGACCGCGAGCTCGCCTGGACGCTTGCCGCCAGGCCTTTTCTGACCCGCGGCGGGAAACTGCTGGAAGCCGCCCGCCAGGCCGTCCGCGACGAACTCGGCGGCGAAACGGAACTCTCGACCGACGGCGGCACCTCCGATGGCCGCTTCCTCGCCGAAATCTGCCCGCAGGTGATCGAGCTGGGCCTGGTCAACGAGAGCATCCACCGGATCGACGAATGCGTCGAGATCGCCGCGCTGGCGCAATTGTCGGCGGTTTACCGGCGCATCCTCGAGCGCTTGCTGGATCGAGCACAGTAGTTCATTCTGCAAATAACCCTTCAGACGGACACCTCATCCATTTTGCATTTCCAGCGGCAGGTGACCGGGG
>JAITIQ010000099.1 GCA_031279425.1 Accumulibacter sp. | reverse complement strand
ATGTCAAGCGTAGCAGAGTGGCCCGATGCCCCTTGCAAAAGGGCACAGGTATCTACCCACCCCGACCGCGGCGCTTCGCGCTGGGCAGAACGAACTGGATTGCCACGGCGCATGGCCCGGGGCAATGACGAGTTCTCCCCATGGATTCCCCTCGCCCCCCGCAGGGGGGAGAGGGCCAGGGAGAGGGGGGGGGCAGGCATGCGCAGCGACGCTCTGATTTCTTGGCGGTGAAGAGTGGTGGATGAGCGTTCGTTCATTCCTCCCCTTTTTGATCAGCGGCGCTCTCGCGCCGGAGGGAACGACGCCCTCTCCCGGCCCTGCGGGCCACCCTCCCCCGCCGAGCGGGGGAGGGGAAGTCAGCGTGCTGGTGAAGCTTGGGAAGACCGATCCGTGCCGCCGATCAAATCGCAGGTGATGCCTTCCCTCTGATGGCGTAGCCATTGAAAACCGAGGTGTCGTCTGGCGAGATCGGTGATGCAAGACTCAGCGCCGGTGGGAGGCTTGCGGCACAGATCGGCCACAACAGTGGCGGGCATCCTCGGAAAGTCGATATGGAGCGGGAAACGAGTCTCGAACTCGCGACCTCAACCTTGGCAAGGTTGCGCTCTACCAACTGAGCTATTCCCGCAAAAAAGGCAAGGGCGCATTATATCGACCTGACGCCGCCTGTCAACGCTCCGCGCCGGTCTTGCGATCCTGTTCGACAAGATGCGGCCAGGCCATGCGCATGTAATACCCCATCGACCACAGGGTCAGCACGGCCGCGACATAGATGAGCCAGGTGCCCAGCATCCGGACGTCAAGCCCGGCGATCGGCCGGTGATACAGCAGCATCGGAATCGCGATCATCTGGGCCGTCGTCTTGATCTTGCCGACCATCGAGACCGCCACGCTCTTGCGCGCGCCGATCTGCGCCATCCATTCGCGCAGGGCGGAAATGGTGATCTCCCGACCGATGATGATGACCGCGATCAGCGCCCCGACGCGGCCGAGCCAGACCAGCATGATCAGCGCGGCGGCCACGACCAGCTTGTCCGCCACCGGGTCGAGGAAGGCGCCGAAGGCCGAGGTTTCGTTCCAGCGGCGCGCGAGGTAGCCGTCCAGCCAGTCGGTTCCGGCGGCGACGACGAACACCACGGTCGCGGCAAGGTCGCGGCCGACCGGTTGCAGCCACGATCCGGGCACGTAGTAGAGGACGACGAGCAGCGGAATCAGGACGATCCGCAGCCAGGTGAGGAGGATGGGGATATTGATGGGCATCAGTGCAGGGCCGCGTGGATTCTCTCGGCCAGATCCCGGCTGATGCCGGGAACGGCGCTCAGTTGATCGATTCCCGCGCCGGCAATGCCCTGCAATCCGCCGAAGCGCGCGATCAGCGCCTTGCGCCGCCGGGGACCGATGCCGTCGATGTCCTCCAGGCGCGAGGTCTTGCGGGTCTTGCCGCGGCGCAGCCGGTGGCCCGACACGGCGAAACGGTGCGCCTCGTCGCGGATTTCCTGGATCAAATGCAACGCGGGATGTTCCGCCGGCAATTGTACCGGTTCGCGCGCGTCCGGGTAGACCAGGGTCTCGAGGCCGGGCTTGCGTCCTTCGCCCTTGGCCACGCCGAGCATCGGCAGGTGCGCGAGACCCAGCTCCTCCAGCGCCGAGGCGGCGGCGCCGAGCTGCCCCTTGCCGCCGTCGATGAGCACCAGCGACGGCGCCGGACTCTCGCCGCCAATGACCTTTTCATAGCGGCGCAGGACGGCCTGGCGCATCGCGGCATAATCGTCGCCCGGCGGCACGTCGCGGACGTTGAAACGCCGATATTCGGACGAGCGCATGCCATTCCCCTGGTATACGACGCAGGAGGCGACCGGCAGCTCGCCCTGCGTATGGCTGATGTCGAAGCATTCGATGCGGATTTCCTGCCCTTCGCCGGGTTCCAGGCCGAGAACTTCCCGCAGGGCGTCCAGGCGGGTTTCCTGGCGCGCGAGCTGGCCGCGCCGGGCGGTGATCGCCAGGCGTCCGTTCTGCTCGGCCATGTCGACCCAGATTTTGTGCAGGGTGAGATGAGGCCCGGCGACGGGGACGCGCCGCCCGGCCAGTTCCGACAGCGTCTCGGCGGCATCGGAGTCGGGCAGGGCCAGATTGACGAAGATGCGCGTCGGGATCGGATGCGCCGAGTAGTGCTGGAACAGGAAAGCGGTCAATACCTCCGCGGGCGTGCTGTCGCCGGCGTTGGTCGGAAACTGCGGCTTGTCGCCGAGATGCCGGCCGCCGCGCACCATGGCCAGGTTGACGCAGCGCATGTCGCCCTCTTCCACGAAGGCCAGCACATCGACATCCTCTCCGCGCGCGCTCTCCACGTATTGCCTGTCCTGCACGCGGCGCAGCGACAAGATCAGGTCACGGCATACCGCCGCCCGTTCGAAGGCCAGTTCCGTGGCGGCCCGGTCCATCATCTCGCCAAGCTGCGCGATGATCTCCGGCGATCGGCCCTGCAGGAACATCGACGCCATGCGCGCGTCCCGCGCGTAGTCATCCGGCGCGACCAGATCGGCGCACGGCCCGGAACAGCGCCTGATCTGGTACAGCAGACACGGACGCGAGCGGTTGCCGAACACCGAATTCTCGCAGGTGCGCAGGCGAAACATGCGCTGCAGCAGGTTGATGCTTTCGCGCACCGCCGCCGCCGAGGGATACGGGCCGAAATAGTCGGCATTCCGGTCGGTCGCTCCGCGGTAGAACGCGAGCCTCGGATAGCGGTCGTGCGAGAGAACGATGTAGGGATAGGATTTGTCGTCGCGGAAAAGGATGTTGTAGCGCGGCGCCAGCTTCTTGATCAGGTTGTTTTCGAGCAGCAGCGCCTCGGCCTCCGAGCGCGTGACCGTCGTCTCCACCCTGGCGATCTGCGCGACCATCCAGGCGATGCGCGGACTCGGATGGTTTTCGCGGAAGTAGGAGGAAACCCGCTTCCTCAGGTTCTTCGCCTTGCCGACGTACAGCGCCCTGCCCTGCGCGTCGATCATGCGATAAACTCCGGGCAGCTCGGTCAGCGTGGCCAGCAGCACTTTCGGATCGAAGCTCTCCATGATGAACGCGAGACGGCGGGATGTCGCGTTCGATGGTACCACGAGCCGGGAGCATGAAACGGGATGGAGCGACCAGGCTTTT
>JAITIQ010000028.1 GCA_031279425.1 Accumulibacter sp. | reverse complement strand
CACGTACCGATTCCGTCTTGGAACGCAATCGCTTGCTCAATTCCCGCTTTTCATCCGCATCCAGCTCGATCCGTTTCCCGGCCATGACCTCTCTCCTGTCATCACCATGACTGAAGTGTATCCCGAACCGGATCGGTTGTAAAGGTATTTGAGAGACACTACACTAGTGCGGGACACCATCTCCCGCCAAGCGGGGGAGGGGAATCCGGTGCGCCGCTGTTTCGGAGTGTGTAGATACCTATGCCCGGACAGCATGGACGAGGAAGTCGCCATCGTCACCCGGCGCGTCGCCGAAATGGTGGCGGGCCTCGATCTGCCCGTGCCGAAGAACGCGCGGGAAGAAATCGCCCGTGTGCTCACCACCTTCCGCGAACTGCGCTCCGGCGCGACGGAAGACGGCAGGACGACGCTGAAGACGCCCTCCGGCTCGCTGTCCACCGCCACGCTGGTCGGCGGGCTGTCGCAGATGGCCTGGTTCAACGACGGGCGCTTGGGCGCGCCGGAACTGGCGGCCAACGTGGTCGGCGCCATCGCCAAGGACCCGGCGCAGGACAAGGCGGTGCTGGAGGAATATCTGGAAACGGTGCTGAAGAAGCGCCGCGATTATTCCACTTGGTATGCCGCGCTCAACGAGGCGCTCTGAGATGACGAAAGCCCCGGAGGATGTCGTCTTCTTCGGCATCCGCCACCATGGGCCGGGCTCGGCCGCGAGCCTCGTGCGCGCGCTCGACGAGACGAATCCCGTCGCGGTGCTGATCGAAGGGCCGTCCGACGCCACCCCGATCCTGCCGATGCTCGTCGCGCCGGACATGAAGCCGCCCGTCGCCCGGCACCCCGACGCTCGACGCGGCGGGTTTTCTCGAAGGATTCCTCTCCGCTTCCGCCACCCGCCTCATTCATGATGAAGGCTTGCGCCACGCCGTCGATGACTGGATCAATCGTCTCGACGAAGCGGATTTCATCGCCCACCTGCCGCTCCTGCGCCGCGTCTTTTCCCGGCTCGACGGCATGGAACGCAAACGCCTGCTCGCCGCCGTCCTCGGCCAGGGCCCGGCCTTGCCGGCGGGTTTTATCCTCGCGCCCGATGGCCAGGACTCATGGCGTACGCATCTCGAGGTTTTGCGCGCCTCGTTGGTTGAGGAGAAAGGCAATGACTGACGCGCCCGAATCCGTCGGCGCGGAGGAAGCGGCCCTGGGAGAAGCCGACCGGGGCCTTCCGCCGCGCTTACCGCGCTCTATGGCGACGGGGAAGTGGAAAAGAAAAAGGGCCGTGGCGGTCCCGGACGTTCCTCGCCGCGCGCCATCGCCCGCTGGATCGGCGACATTCGTTCCTTCTTTCCGCGGCAGATCGTGCAAAAGGACGCCTTCGAGCGCCTCGGCCTGAAACAGATGCTGATGGAGCCGGAATTCCTCGCCGCTGTGGAAAAGGACGTGAATCTCGTCGCCGATCTCGTCTCGCTGCGCGGTGTCCTGCCGGACAGGACCCGCGACATGGCGCGCCAGGTCATCGGCGAGATCGTCGCCCAACTCATGGAGCGCCTGCAACGGAAGACGGCGGAAGCCATTCGCGGCGCGCTCGACCGATCGAGGCGCACGCGCCGTCCGCGCCCGCGCGACATCGAGTGGCCGCGCACCATCGGCGCCAACCTGCGGCATTACCAGTCCGAATACCGGACCGTCGTGCCCGAAAAGTTGATCGGCTTCGCGCGCCGCCAGCGCCGGCTGGTCGATCTCGACGAAGTCGTGCTCTGCGTCGACCAGTCAGGCTCGATGGCGAGTTCGGTGATCTATGCCTCCATTTTCGCCGCGGTGATCGGTCGAAGTGCCGTTCGGCATCCAACTGGGCGGCGGCACCGACATCAACCAGGCCGTCGCCTACTGCGCCGAGCGCATCGGACGCCCGGAAAAGGCGCGTCTCGCGCTGATCACCGATCTCTACGAAGGCGGCAACGAGGACGATCTGCTGCGCCGCCTGGCGGCGCTGGCCAGAAGCGGGGTGAATGTCATCGTGCTGCTGGCGCCCACCGACCAGGGACGGCCCGGATACGCGGAATCGACGGCGGCGAAGGTCGCGGCGCTCGGCGTCCCGGCCTTCGCCTGCACGCCGGATATCTTCCCCGACCTGATGTCCGCCGCCCTGCGCCGCGAAGACGTCGTCGCCTGGGCCGCCGGGGCGGACATCGAGGTGGCGCGGGCGGAACGGTCCGCCGCGGCGCCGATGCCCCTGCCTTCATCGAAGGTCCGGTAGGCGCTCAGTAAATGGCTTGCGCCCTGGCCGTCCGCGAATCCGGCGCGTTCACCGCGATGAGATCCTCGATGCCGCACTGAAGAACGGTGACGAGTCCGCCCAGCACAGTGGTCGAGACATGGGTCGACTGGCCGTCGACGATGCGAATCAATTGGGGGACGGAAATATCGATGCCGATGGTCTTGAGCATTCTTTGCAGCGCGGCGACGGAACGGATGCCCCGCTCGGCCATGACGACACGGATGCGAAAGGCCAGCGTGACCGGGCCACCTGTCGTGGCTTCGGCGGGTTCGGTTTGAGACATGTGTCGATCCTCACAAAACGACGACACGAGTGTAGCAAAAATACCACTAAAGCAAAAATATTTTCATGAAACGATTGACTTTTGCAAAATGAGCCAACATAATCCGTTCCCATTCAAAATCACTTCAAGCCACGAAGGAACCAAAGCGGGATAGCGCAGTGGGTAGAGCATCGGGCCCATACCCCGAAGGTCGACGGTTCAAGTCCGTCTCCCGCGACCGGACACATCATGAAAACGAATCTCCTCATCTCCCTGGCGACACGCTGCTATCCGATATTCAGCGGATTCCTTCGCCAGCGTATGGGGAATGAACAGCCATTCATGCGCCGGGACGATTCATTCAACCCGCGTTGTCGGAAATCCAGGTCAAGGGAAGACATGGCATAAGCCGCCTTTCCACGGCAAAGACACTCATCTAGGCCCGGATTTCCGAAAAGGAATCCGGGCCTTGCTTTTTTTGCTTCAAGAATCCTTCCCCGATCGGAAGGTCCGTGTCGCCAGACGGCGCGGTCGTTCTTTTACAATTCGGATGCGGTGGAAATGTCGGCGGCGATGCCGGGCGCCCTCACACGCCCGGGATCGAAGCCGGCCATTTCCGGAAAGCTCTCCAATCAAGGCGTCAGATTTTTGACTCCATCAAAAGATTCTCTGGCGCGAGTGGTCTGCGCGCCTGTCTGAAGAGCAGGAGGACGTTGTTCGATTCGGCGGGGAGCGCGTCATGCTCGTGGCTTCATGGAGAGCGCGCCGGCTTGCGAAGCCGGAGACTGCGGGTTCGATTCCTGCCGGGCATACCCGATTCAACCGCGTCCGGATCAACACAAACGCTTCGCAAAGGCGCGAGAAGGTGAAAACGATGGTACAGATTCTCGGACTCGACGTCGCCGGCAATCCGGCGCAGTGGCTTTCGGCCGAACAGGCCGTCACCAAGGCGGTGACGGGCGGAATCGCCTGGCAATGGGGCGATCGGATTTTCGTCTTTCGCGGCGGATGGAATCGCCGCGGTGAACGTTCGATCGTCGAATTGCGACCGATCGTCGCCCTGGCCGGTCGCAAGTCGGATGTCTGGATGCGCGAGGAGCTGCCCTTGACCAATGCCTTGCTGTTCCGGCGCGATCGATACACCTGCGCGTACTGCGGCGGCCGATTTTCTCCTCGCGATCTCTCCCGCGATCACGTCATTCCGCGCGTCCAGGGCGGCAAGGACGTGTGGACCAACGTGGTGACCGCCTGCCGCGCCTGCAATCAGCGCAAGGGCGGACGAAGACCGGAACAGGCGCGCGGCCTGTCCCTGTTGTTCGTGCCCTATGCCCCGTGCCTGTGGGAACACTTCATCCTTTCCTCGCGCGAGATATTGGCCGACCAGATGGATTTTCTGGTGGCGCGCGTGCCGGAATACAGCCGGGTTTTCGGCCTGGCCTGACGCCGCGGCGCCAAGCCAATGGACAAGGATGCGCGTTGCAAAAGAACGATTCTGTATTTTTTGGAGAAAAACATGCCCATCAAGGAAGTCCTCGCCACAGAGCGCGTTCCGGTGAAAATCTGGACCGACGAAGTCGACGAAAGGTCGAAATTGCAATTGACCAATATCGCCAGCCTGCCGTTCATTTACCACCACGTCGCGGCGATGCCGGATGTGCATGTCGGCATTGGCGCGACCATCGGCTCGGTCATCGCCACGAAGAAAGCGATCATTCCGGCGGCGGTCGGCGTCGATATCGGCTGCGGCATGGTCGCCTGCCGCCTGTCGCTGACGGCGAACGACATCGACGAGAAATCCTTGCGAAAGGTCTTCGACCAGATCAGCCGCGATGTTCCGGTGGGCCGCGCCCAGCATCGGGACAGGGAGGTGTTGCTGCACGCGGCCATGCCCTTCGAGGCCCGCCTGGACAAGATGACCGAAAAGCATCCCTCATTGCTCAAGGCTTTCGGCAAATTCTCGAAATGGATGAACCAGATGGGCACGCTGGGCGGCGGCAACCACTTCATCGAAGTCTGTCTCGACGAGGCCGACCGGGTCTGGGTGATGCTGCATTCGGGCAGCCGAGGCATCGGCAATGCCTTGGCGGCGTATTTCATCGAACTCGCGCGCCAGGACATGGAACGCTGGATGATTCACCTGCCCGACCGGGATCTCGCCTATTTCCCGGAAGGCGGCGAGCATTTCGACGATTACGTCGAGGCGCTCACCTGGGCGCAGGAATACGCGATGCAAAACCGCGAATGCATGCTCGACCTGGTCCTGAAGGCGCTGGGCCGTCACCTGCCGGAATTCGACGTGGAGAGCGAAGTGGTCAATTGTCACCACAACTACGTGGCGAGGGAGCATCACTTCGGCGACGACGTGTGGGTGACGCGAAAGGGCGCGATTCGCGCGCGCGCAGGCGATCTGGGCATCATCCCCGGAAGCATGGGGGCGCAAAGCTACATCGTTCAGGGCAAGGGAAATTCGGAGAGCTTCACTTCCTGCGCGCACGGTGCCGGGCGGAG
The DNA here is from genome assembly GCA_031279425.1 of Accumulibacter sp. Classification (GTDB taxonomy): domain Bacteria; phylum Pseudomonadota; class Gammaproteobacteria; order Burkholderiales; family Rhodocyclaceae; genus Propionivibrio. The sequence goes on along the minus strand of JAITIQ010000028.1, from coordinate 5,477 downwards.
GATGAGCCGCACGGCAGCCGAGAAGACCTTTACCGAAGGCGATCTGGCTCAGCAAACCGAAGGCGTGATCTGCCGCAAGGACAAGGGCGTGGTCGATGAAATTCCCGGCGCCTACAAGGACATCGACACGGTGATGGCCAATCAGTCGGATCTGGTGGAGGTTCTGCATCGGTTGAAGCAGGTGATCTGTGTGAAGGGGTAGGAAAATGGACACGATCGGGATTCAATCCCGGAATATCGCAAGAGGTGGATATGAATGACCACCTGGAAGAGCGGATCAGATCGTTGATCCGCGGGGAGACGATGGGGATCGGGACGAGAATCAACTCGTTCCCGATACCCTGGTCGCGTGTACCTTGAGCCTGCGCAGCGGCTGCCGGCGGACTCCCGGTTCTCTTTACCCGGCCTGGCTCCCGATCACCTTTTCGACAGCCTCCGCCACCCTGGCCGCGGTGATGCCAAGGAATTCGAAGACCTGCGCGGCCGGGCCGGACTCGCCGAAGCGGTCGATGCCGACCACCGCGCCCTCCAGTCCGACGTAGCGGTGCCAGCCGGCCGAAACGCCCGCTTCGACCGCGACGCGCGGGACGCCGCGCGGCAACACGGCTTCGCGGTACGCGGCGTCCTGGCTGTCGAAGACGAACGGCGAAGGCATCGACACGACGCGCGCCGGGATGCCTCTCCCGCCCAGCGCCTCCTGCGCGGCGATGGAGGGCGCGACTTCCGAGCCGGTAGCGATGATCACCGCGCGCGGCGCGCCCAAGCAATCCTTCAGCACGTAGCCGCCCCTGCGGATGGCGGCGATCTGCGCCGCGTCGCGCGCCTGATGCGCGAGGTTCTGGCGGGAGAGGATCAGCGCGGTCGGCGTTTCCTCGTGCTCCAGCGCGATCTGCCAGGCGACGAAGGTCTCGACGGCATCGCACGGACGCCACACATCGAGATTGGGCACCATGCGCAGCGTGGCCGTCTGCTCGACCGGCTGATGCGTCGGACCGTCCTCGCCGACGCCGACGGAATCGTGCGTGAATACGTAGATCGGGTTGATCCGCATCAGCGCGGCCATGCGGATGGCGTTGCGCGCGTATTCGGAGAACATCAGGAAAGTGCCGCCGAAGGGACGGAAGCCGCCGTGCAGGCGCGCGCCGTTCATGATCGCGGCCATGCCGAATTCACGCACGCCGTAGTGCAGGTAGTCGCCGCCCCGGTCGATGGTCTCCGGCAGGATTTCGCGGGCGCCTTTCCACTGCGTCAGATTGGACGGCGCGAGATCCGCCGAGCCGCCAAGGAATCCGGGCACCAGCGGAGCGAGCGCGGCGATGGCGTTCTGCGAGGACTTGCGCGTGGCGATCGATTCGCCCTGGTCGGCGACGGTCTTGAGGAGCGCGGCGGAGCGGGCGGCATAATCCGCGGCGAGGCCTCCGCCGATGCGGCGCGCAAATTCCGCGGCAAGTTCCGGATGAGCCGCCCGATAGGCGGCGAAGCGCGCCTTCCATTCCTCCTCGCGCTGTTTCCCCACGGCGCGCGCATCCCATGCCGCGCGCGCGTCCTCCGGCACTTCGAACGGAGCGCCGGACAGCCCCAACGCGGCGCGCGTGGCGGCGACCTCGTCCCTGCCGAGCGGCGCGCCATGCACTTCGTGCGTGCCGGCCTTGTTCGGCGAACCCTTGCCGATCACCGTCCTGCAGCAGATCAGCGTCGGACGGGCGGACTGCGCCTTGGCGGCGGCGATGGCCCGGTCGACGGCGTCGACGTCGTGCCCGTCGACGCCGCGGATGACGTTCCAGCCGTAGGCTTCGAAACGCTTCGGCGTGTCGTCGGCAAACCAGCCGTCGACGCGTCCTTCGATGGAAATGCCGTTGTCGTCATACAGGGCGATCAGCCTGGCCAGTTTCCAGGTGCCGGCGAGCGAGCAGACTTCGTGCGAAATGCCTTCCATCAGGCAGCCATCGCCGAGCAGGACGTAGGTGTAATGGTCGACGATGCGGTGCCCGTCGCGGTTGAACTCGGCCGAGAGCAGTTTTTCCGCCAGGGCCATGCCGACGGCGTTGCCGAGCCCCTGCCCGAGCGGGCCGGTGGTCGTCTCGACACCGGGCGTGTGTCTGTATTCCGGGTGGCCGGGCGTCCTGGCGCGCAACTGGCGGAAGCGCCTCAATTCGTCGAGCGGCAGCTCGTAGCCTGTGAGGTGGAGCAGGGAATAGAGCAGCATCGAGGCGTGCCCGTTGGACAGCACGAAACGATCGCGGTCGACCCACTGCGGATTGGCCGGATTGTGTTTCAGGTGGCGATTCCACAGCGCCACCGCGATTTCCGCCATGCCCATCGGCGCGCCCGGATGCCCCGAGTTGGCCGCCTGCACGCCGTCCATGACCAGAACGCGGATGGCGTTCGCCAGTTGAGTCTGAGAAACCATGTGTCTTGCTCCATTTCTACATGTCATGAATCACCAATTTCTCGATCGGCGGGGAAAGAAAGCGGGTTCCATTCTATCCGGACGCCATGCGCCTGTCAGCAATAGAACCGATGCGGATTGAATGCCTGTGAACAGGTCGGACAGCCTGCCCGGATTCTCGTCGCGCAGGCCATCGCCACTCACCCGAACTCCACTTTCACCGCCGGCTTCGCCACCCGGATCGCCTCCGGCGCGCAGGGTTGCAGGCACAGCCCGCAACCGGTGCAGGCCGTCGTCTCGATGCACGCGAAGGCAAGTTCCACTTCCCTGCCCGAAGGCTTCACCACCTTCTCGCGCCGGGTGACGTGGATCGCCGGGCAGCCGATCTCGACGCAGTTGCCGCAGCCGGTACAGGTGGTCTCGATGACTTCATAGGCGGCCTGCCGCCGGTAGTCGTCGATCAGCACACACGGGCGCCGGGTGATGACCACCGAGGGGCCGTCGTGTTTCGTTTCCTCGCGCAGTGTCCTGAAGAGGACCGGCAGCACGTAGGGATCGACGACGCGGACGTGCCCGGGCGCGACGCCCAGCGCCTCGACGAGCCTGGGAAAATCGACGCGCGGAGCTTCCTCGCCGCGGATGTCGCGTCCGCTGTCCGGATTGTCCTGGCCGCCGGTCATGCCGACGGTGCGGTTGTCGAGCAGCAGCACGGTGACGTTGCCGCGGTTATAGACGATGTCGAGCAGGCCCTGCATACCCATGTGCATGAAAGTGGAATCGCCGATGACGGCGACGATCTTCTTTTTTTCGTCGTCCGGGCCGCGCCCCTTGTCGAGTCCGAGCGCGACGCCCATCGACGCGCCCATCGAAATGCAGGTATCCAGCGCGTTCCACGGATGTCCGGCGCCCAGGGTGTAGCAGCCGATGTCGCCGGCGACGGTCAGGTTCCTGAGCTGCGAAAGCGTGTAGAACACGCCCAGATGCGGACAGGCGGCGCACATCGTCGGCGGGCGCGGAAAGACCGGCAGCGCGGCGGATGCGTTTTCGGCCGATCCGGCCAGTTCGGGCAGCAGCCTGGCAAGGCTTTTTCTCAGGATGTGCGGCGGCAGTTCCCCGGCGGCCGGGAGAATGTCCTTGCCGCGCGCGGGGATGCCCTCGGCGCAGATTTCGGTTTCCAGCAGCCGTTCGGTTTCCTCGACCACGACCAGGGTGTCGACTTGTGCCGCGAGTTCGCGCACCCTGTCCATCGGCGCCGGATGCGAGAAGCCGAGTTTGAGCACCGGCGCGTCGGGGAAGGATTCGCGCACGTGCAGGTAGGCGGGGCCGGAAGCGACGAAGCCGACGCGCCGGTCGCCGCCCGGCTCCAGCCGGTTCAACGCCGTCGTTTCAGAAAATTCGCGCAGCGCCTGTTCCCGCGCGAACACTTCCGGCACGCGCTTCTGCGCATGGGCGGGCACCATCACCCAGCGCGCCGGATTCCTGGCAAAGCCGGCGGCGGCGCGCCGGGCGATGCGCTCGCCGACTTCGACCAGGCATTTGACGTGGCAGACGCGGGTCGTGAGCCGCAGGATCACCGGCGCATTGAAGCGCTCGGAGAGATCGAAGGCCGCGCGCGCCATGTCGTAGGCTTCCTGCGAATCGGCGGGCTCGACGATGGGCAGGTGCGCGAAGCGTCCCCAGAAGCGCGAATCCTGCTCGTTCTGCGAGGAGGAAAAGCCCACGTCGTCGGCGACCGCGATCACCAGGCCGCCGACCACGCCGGTCAGGGTCAGCGTCATCAGCGCGTCGGCGGCGACGTTCAGCCCCACGTGCTTCATCGCGCAGAAACCGCGCGCGCCGGCCAGCGAGGCGCCGATGGCGACTTCGAGCGAGACTTTCTCGTTGACCGACCATTCGGCATAGATATCGGGATGGCGCGCGACGTTTTCCAGGATTTCGGTCGAGGGCGTGCCCGGATAGGCGGCGGCGACGCGCGCGCCGGCGTCCCACACGGCGCGGGCGACCGCTTCGTTGCCGGACATCAGCAGGCGGGAGCCGGCGGGGGGCGGCGTCGGGATTTGGCGGCTCAAGGTGGCTTCCTTCCTGCGGACCGAAGGCTCAAAAAATGGCTATTCTAGTGCGATCAGGGCGATCGCATGGAGACTTTGGTCGACTCTGGTCACGCGGTTGAAGAAGGCGGCGTTTGTTTCTTCTTCAGGGAGGAAGGAATTGGCGTCTCGTTTTGCCGGCATCCTGCCGGCTTCGTTCCATTCGACCCGGAACCTCGGTCGACCAAAAAATGAAAGTATTTCAGAAGGGATTATCAACCAAATTCCAGAGTTCTTCACGTGACCCGTTCACGTGAAAGCGAGCAAAGAGAAAGACGGTCCAGTCGATCATGAGCAGACTTCGCGATACCATACAGGTCTTGCGGCGAAATCTGCCGCGCCAGGGTCGCTGACGGAAGTTGTTCCTCTCGATGCCGTGTGTTTCGGCTTTGGTTTGAATCAAGAGTTCCGGGGGGATCAATTCGGCATAGGCTTGCCCATGCTCGGCAAGGAAAATACGGACACTCAGCCGCCGCAGCGGTCGAGCCTCTTTTTCAAGGTTTCGCTGCTTCGATCCCCGCATTCTCAATCGACTCACTGACCGGTACTGCGACCATAGGCCTTCCAGACCCAAATCTTCGTTTTTTTGACCCAAGAAAGTGCCACATCTCCTCCAGTTCAATGACCATCGCCCCTTGCGGGGTTGGCTTTTCATAGACGCGAAGGGCAAAATTCCTGATCCAGTAAAGAACAGTGGACGGCTCTACGCCAATCATCCTGGCAATCGCATTCATGGATAGACCCGCCACGTACAGATAAAGAGCCATCGCCCGATGCCCGGCGTTCTTATCTTCTGTCCGGGTGATCTGCCGCCCGCAGTCTTTGCACTTGTACCTCTGTCTGCCATGATTGAACCCAGCCTTTACCTTTGATAGGAACATCGATGCCGAATATCCTAGAGAAATCGCAGCATTCCTGCACGAGCATCACGATCGAGGGAATCAGTGAACTCTTCTTTTCCCACAAGTGCATGGCAACGTACGGTATTTCGGGAAGCGGAG
>JAITIQ010000009.1 GCA_031279425.1 Accumulibacter sp. | reverse complement strand
TGCATTGCGTCCGCCAGGCCATGCACGCGGCAGATGCCGTCGGTCATGGAAACGACCGTGCCCTGCGTGCGGGTTTCGGCGCCAATATCCAGATTCTGAATCTTGTTCTTGATCAGTTCGCTGATCTCGGAAGGATTCAACTGCATCGATTTCTCCTAAGCCGGACGAGCCGGGGGAAAACAAAAACCATGAATTTAGTCACTAATCAGTTCAATCATCACAAATCATGCGAAGACTTCATGCCATGTGCTGTTTGGTTCCGGCTCGTCCGGCTTAGGTAATTTGCTCGTGCGTTCCTAGCCACGTAATGGAGATGTAAGCGTATTCGCGATCAGTGAGCGGCGGAAATATCATGAATGTCTAACGTAGGAGTTCAGAGACGCAATTCAAGGACGAGCCCCTCTGGGACGCAATGTTTAAGCGATGACAGGTGACAGTTGTCGACTTCTTCACCTTAGCGGGGCCTCACCCTGTAAGAATTGCCGTCTTGGTCACGAAGCCTACCATAACCGTCACTATCAATGGTTCCACGGAGTATATCGCCATCCATGTTCCTCATCCGTACTGAGCCGCCATTATCGATTTCCCCTCGGTACTTATTTGCTGGGTCGTAGTCATACTTCCTGCGCATTTCGATTTCCGTACTTCCGTCTGTTGAGCTACCGTAGGGGTCGGTTTCGATTTCATAGTGGTTGTCCCACGCAAAAGCGGACGAAGACAAAGTAATAAATGCCAACCAAATAATTAACTGCTTCATTTCAACCTCCTTCAAAAACACTGTGGGTAAAGGAAAAACCCACTACTGGTGCTACATGTCTCCTGCAGCCGTCTACCTAGTTCTTGAGCGCCTCCGCCATGGCGTCGAGCTTGCCGCGCACGGAAGCGTCGAAGACCCGGTCGCCGACCTGCACCCGCACGCCGCCGATCAGCGAGGGATCGACCTCGACCCGCCCCTGCAGGCGGCTGTCGAAATGCGCTTCGAGCGTTTTCAGCAGCGCGGACAGCTGTTTCTCGTCGAGCGGGAAGGCGCTGGCGATCATCGCCTCCTGAACGCCCTCGTCCTCGTCCTTCAGGGATTCGAAAACCGCGCGGATTTCCGCCAGCACGTCGAAACGCCGGTTTTCGGCGAGTTCCCGGATGAAGGAAGCCAGCTCGCGGTTTTCCGGCTCGCCCGACAGCGAGCCGAACAGTTCGGCCAGCCGCCGGGCGGGTATCTCGGGATTGCCGATGACGCGCTCCATCTCGGGATCGCCGGCGATCACCGCGAGCCGGCCGAGACGTCCGGACCACTCGGCCAGGGCTCCTTCCTCCCTGGCCAGACGGAATACCGCCTGGGCATAGGGGCGGGCGACGGTGACGGATTCAGCCATGGATCACAAATCCTCGCCGATGGACGCCAGCAGGTCGGCATGCGCCTTGGCGTCGACTTCGCGGCGCAGGATTTTCTCCGCCCCGGCCACCGCCAGGTCGGCGATGCGCCCGCGCAGGGATTCGCGCATGCGCGCCCCTTCCTGTTCGATCTCGTCCCTGGCCGCGGCCATCACCTTCTCGGCTTCGATCCGCGCATCGTCCCTCGCCCTCTCGATCATCTGCTCGGCGCGCTTTTCCGCCTCGATGAGCACTTCGGCGGCTTTCTCCCGGGCCTCGCGCACCGTCTCCGCGGCGGTCCTGTCGGCCTGGGCCAGGCTCTGCCGTCCCCGTTCGGCTTGCGCGAGCCCCTCGGAAATCCTGGCCGCCCGTTCGTCGAGCGCCTTCACGATCGGCGGCCAGATGAACTTCATGGTAAACAGCGCCAGGATGATGAACACACCCATCTGCGCCAATAGCGTTGCGTTCAGATACACGTCGGATACCTCTCCCGCAGGATGGACGGAATGTTCCTCAAACAGCGCCTACTTGAGGAAGGTCGAGATGGCGAACCACACCGAAATCCCCGTTCCGATGATGAACGCGGCGTCGATCAGGCCGGCGAGGATGAACATGTTGACCTGCAAATCCTTCATCAATTCGGGTTGGCGGGCCGCCGATTCCAGATATTTGCCGCCCATCAGGCTGATTCCGATGCAGGCGGCCAGACCGACCAGACTGATGATCATGCCGCAGGCAATGGCAACGCTTCCAAATTGTTCCATGAATCCACTCCTTCAAGTTTAATGACAACAACGAAACGACAAGGACACGAAAAGACGGCCGCCGGCTAATGACTCTGGTGAGCCTGCCCGATATAGACCAGCGTCAACATCATGAAGATGAAAGCCTGCAGGATCACGATCAGGATGTGAAAGATCGCCCACAGGGTGCCCAGGACCAGGTGGCCGAGCCAGAGCAGCGAACCACCGACCAGCGGCAGGGCCGGGAAGGCCATGCCCATCAGCGCGATCAGCAGGAAGATCAGTTCTCCCGCGTACATGTTGCCGAACAGCCGCATGCCGTGGGAAATCGTTTTCGCCGAGAACTCGACGATCTGCATCACGAAATTCGGGATGTAGAGCAGCGGATGATTGCCGAACGGCGCCGTGAACAGTTCGTGCGCCCAGCCGCCGATGCCCTTGATCCGGATGTTGTAGAAGAAACACAGCAGCAGCACGCCGACCGACAGGCCGAGCGTGCCGTTGAGATCGGCGGTCGGCACCACGCGCAGATAGGCATGCGGATTGCCAGAGAGTTTCTGCCAGAAGAACGGCAGGAGGTCGACGGGCAGGAAGTCCATCGCGTTCATCAGAAAGACCCAGATGAACACGGTCAGCGCCAGCGGCGCGACGAAGCGGCGCGAGCGTTCGTTGTGGATGATCGTCCTGGCCTGGTCGCCGACCATCTCGACCAGGATTTCCAGCGCGGCCTGCGTCCGGCCGGGCACGCCGGAGGTCGCCTTGCGCGCGGCCAGCCACATGCAGAACAAGCCCCCCACGCCAACCAGGATGGCAAAGAAAAGCGTATCGTAATTGACGATCGAGAAATCGATCATCGCGCTTTGCGGATGCCCCGAAGAATTCAGGTTGGCCAGATGGTGAACGACGTATTCACCGGCGCTCGGCACCTTCTCGGCCACCTCAAGACTCGTCGTCGACATGGTTCAAATCTTTTTCCAGAAACCCAAAAAAAACACCGCCTGCGTGGCGAGCACCAGCCCGATCAGCAGGCAAGGCATATGTACGTTGCGATATTCCAGCACGACCAGCAACAACAAAGCGACGACGAGCGCCAGCTTGACGAGTTCGCCAAGCAGAAAACCTGCCAGAAACCCCGGGCGACGAACCGCGAACCTGAGGTGCAGCGCCAGAAGCAGATTGGGAAGAACACACACCGCCCCTCCCAGCAGCGATGAGATGCTTCCCCGGAGGCCGGCGATCATCCCGCCGACGACCGACGCCAGCACGACCGCCGCCGCCTGCACCAGAATCACCCTGAACATTCCTTGTGCCCCATTCCCGCGCCGGCGACGCGGCACGAAACCCCGTGATGATTACACGGATGTTGCCGTGAAGCAACCTCGGTATAACGAAGGCGCGCGCAAGCCGGCGCGCAAATTCTTCGTCTACCGTTCCAGCTTCTCGCGCAACCGCGCGTTGAGCTGCTGCGGATTGGCCTTGCCACGCGCCGCCTTCATCGCCTGACCGACCAGCGCGTTGAACGCCTTTTCCCTGCCGGCCTTGAATTCGGCGACCATCGACGGATTGGCCGCCAGCACCTGATCGAGCAGCGCGTCGATGGCGCCGGCGTCGGTGATTTGCTTCAGGCCACGTTTTTCGATGATCTCGTCGGCGGCTTTCGGGTGATTTCCGCCTTCGCCGTTCCACAACGCCTCGAACACCTGCTTCGCGATGTTGTTGGACAGGGTGCCGTCGACGATGCGCGCCACCAGCCCGCCGAGTTGGGCCGCGCTGACCGGGGATTCGGCCAGCGCCCTGTCTTCCCGGTTGAGCCTGGCCGCGAGATCGCCCATGACCCAGTTGGCACAGGGCTTGGCCGCGCTGCCGCCGGCCGCGGCGACGGCGGCCTCGAAATAGTCGGCCACCTCCAGCGACGAGGTCAGCGTCGCCGCGTCGTACGCCGACAGGCCGTATTCGTCGATGAAGCGCCGCCGCCTAGGCTCCGGCAGTTCGGGCATCGCCGCGCGCGCGCGCTCGATCCATTCGTCATCGATGATCAAGGGCAGCAGATCAGGGTCCGGGAAGTAGCGGTAGTCGTGCGCATCCTCCTTCGTGCGCATCGCGCGCGTCTCGCCGGTCCCGGGGTCGAACAGCACGGTCGCCTGTTCGATGCGCCCGCCGTCCTCGAGCGTGGCGATCTGCCACTGCGCTTCGTAATCGATGGCCTGTTGCAGGAAGCGGAAGGAGTTGAGATTCTTGATCTCCCGCCGCGTGCCGAATTCCCGCTGTCCCGCGGGACGCACCGAGACGTTGGCGTCGCAGCGGAAGGAACCCTCCTGCAGGTTGCCGTCGCTGACGCCGATCCAGCGCACCAGGGTATGCAGCGCCCTGGCGTAGGCGACCGCCTCGGCGGATGAGCGCATGTCCGGTTCGCTGACGATTTCGAGCAGCGGCGTGCCGGCGCGGTTGAGATCGATGCCCGATTTGCCGCGGAAATCCTCGTGCAGGGATTTGCCGGCGTCTTCCTCGAGATGCGCGCGCGTCAGGCGGATCGTTTTTTCCATCGCCTCTTCGCCCGCTTTTTCCGTTTTTCCAAGCGAGATTGCCACGCCGCCGCCGACGACCACCGGCAATTCGTACTGGCTGATCTGGTAGGCCTTGGGAAGATCGGGATAGAAATAATTCTTGCGCGCGAACACCGACTTTCGCGCCACCCGGCCCTCGACCGCCAGCCCGAAGCGGATCGCGCATTCGACGGCGGCGCGGTTCAATACCGGCAGGACGCCGGGCAGCGCCAGGTCGACCGCGTTGGCCTGCGCGTTCGGCTCGGCGCCGAACGCGGTCGAGCTGCCGGAGAAAATCTTCGAGCGCGTCGCAAGATGCGCGTGCGTTTCCAGCCCGATGACGATTTCCCAATTCATTTTGCTTTCCTGGTCTTTTTAGGTATGAAATATATGTTGACGATGCCACTTCAGCGATCCGGGGTGTGGATATAGAACTGGATTTTTCGGCAATAGGATCAGCTTGTCCTGATACAAGGTATTTCGAAAGAAATCATAGTTTTCCACCCTGCCGAAATCCATTGGTAATTCTTGTAACCGCGAAGAAACAACCATCTTGCAGTCATTCGACAAAGAAAACCATCCCGTATCAAAAGCCCAGTGATGGAATTTGCATAACGCAATTCCATTCCAGACATCATCCCGACCGTTTGAACCATGTGGAACGATATGAGCGGCTTCGACTTCCCATATCATAAAATCAGGTGTCTGAATTTTTAATCCACAAACACAACATCGGTAATCGTATGATTCAATAACAGCATGCCGAAAACCTCTTGAACGGATATTCGACGCTTTTACATGCGTCTTTTTTTTCTTTTGCAAATCAAGCGGATCATAATTTTCAGGTCGTTCTGTTTCAGTCAGCCTTTTAATTTCCCTCTGAACTTCGAATGACTTTACCGGCAATACGGCTTTCTGCTCGCTCGTGAGACCGAGAAGCTGCAAAGCGGCATCGAATCCTTTTTCCGTCAACATCCATTCCTTCTTGTTTGTTAATTGAACAGTAATCGTCGGTCTTGTAACCAATTTTTCTTTTGCCAAATTATCAGCCGCTCGATAAAGAAGGCGATGCCAAAGCGGAGTTTTCACGATCCGATTTTCTTTTTTGTATATCCTTTCCAAAACCGCATTTCTTTGTTCCTGATTCAACGAAAAACCATCAGCGATTTCATCAACAATTTTCACGCCAGAGGCGAATTCCCTGATGGCACCGTTATTTTTGAACAAGGTCATCAGCAGGGATTTTTCCACTTCTGCTCTTGTCGGCATCGCCAACTGTTCGAGCATGGAGCCTTCGTAACTTGTCATGGCATGTAAGAAGTTCGTCAAACCTGCTGATTCTTCTTATGCAAACCATTCCACGTATGTCTTCAATGATCGACCTTGGCGCATCATGATTATCCAATTGTCGGCCGTCGCAAATGCCAGTCCGTCGCCTGCTGGTAGCGATGCGCCGCGTTGAGCAATTTGGCCTCGGCAAAGTAATCGCCGATCACTTGCAGCCCGACCGGCAGCCCCTCGGCGAAGCCCGCGGGCATGGACATCGCCGGCAGTCCGGCCAGATTGACCGCGATCGTGTAGATGTCCGAGAGGTACATCCGCACCGGGTCGGAGACTCTCTCTCCGATGCGGAACGCGGTGGTCGGACTGGTCGGCCCCATGATCAGGTCGCAGCGTTTGAAAGCCTCGGCGAAGTCGCCGGCGATCAGCCGCCGGATGCGCTGCGCCTGCAGGTAGTAGGCGTCGTAATAGCCGTGCGAGAGCACGTAGGTGCCGATCAGGATGCGCCGTTTCACCTCCTCGCCGAAACCCTGCGCGCGCGTCTTCATGTACATGTCGATGATGTCGTCGTACTCCGGCGCGCGATAGCCGTAGCGCACGCCGTCGTAGCGCGCGAGATTCGAACTCGCTTCCGCCGACGCGATCACGTAGTACGCCGGTATCGCCAGCTTCATGCTCGGCAGGCCGACTTCGACGGTTTGTGCGCCGAGCCGGCGGTATTCGGCGAGCGCCTCCTCGATGCGGCGCATCACGCCGGCGTCGCAACCCTCGCCGCCTTCGCCAAAGAACTCCTTCGGCAGGCCGATCTTCAGGCCGGCGAGCGGCTTTTCCAGATCGCGCGCGTAGTCCTCGGCCGGACGCTCGAGGCTGGTCGAGTCGCGCGCGTCGAAACCCGCCATGACCTTGAGCAGCAGGGCGCAATCCTCGGCCGTGCGCGCCATCGGGCCGCCCTGATCGAGCGACGAGGCGTAGGCGATCATGCCGTAGCGCGAAACGACGCCGTAGGTCGGCTTGATGCCGGTCAGGTTGCACAGGGCCGCGGGCTGGCGGATCGAACCGCCGGTATCGGTGCCGGTGGCCGCCGGCGCGAGACGCGCGGCGACGGCGGCGGCCGAGCCGCCCGACGAGCCGCCGGGAACGCGCCCGACATCCCAGGGATTGCGCGTGACGCCAAAATATGAGGTCTCGGTCGACGAACCCATGGCGAACTCGTCCATGTTGGTCTTGCCGAGCATGACCGCGCCGGCGGCGTTGAAGCGCTCGATCACCGCGGCGTCGTAAGGGCAAACGAAATTGCCGAGCATCTTCGAGCCGCAGGTCGTCCGCCAGCCCTCGGCGCAGAAGATGTCCTTCTGCGCGAGCGGAATCCCGGTGAGCGGCCCGGCTTCGCCCGCCGCGCGCCTGGCGTCGGCAGCCGCCGCCTGCGCCAGGGTCTTTTCCCGGTCGACGGTGATGTAGGCCTTGATTCGCGGATCGATCCGATCGATGCGGTCGAGGTACAGCCGGGCCAGTTCGACCGACGAGATTTCCTTTGCCGAAAGGGCTTGCGCGAGTTGTTTGAGCGTTCTATCGATCATCGTCCGTTGGCGGCGGGCACGGCAAAATGCTCCGTCCGCGTTTCTCCCCATTCATCTCATTCGATCACTTTCGGCACCAGATAGAGGCCGGCCTCGGTTTCGGGCGCGATGGCCTGGTAGGCTCCGCGGCGGTCGGTTTCGGTGACCCGGTCCTCGCGCAGGCGTTGCGCCAGATCCTGCGCGTGCGCCATCGGCTCGACGCCGGAGGCGTCGACGGCCTGCATTTCCTCGATCAGGAAAAATATCCGGTTCAGGTGGCCAAGCGCGCTTTCCGCCTCGGCGTCGGAAATTTCGATCCGGGCGAGCTCCGCGATCCGCCGGACTTGTTCCAGGGTGAGCGACATGGCTGATAAATCGGCACGGCGTATAAAAATCGGGAAGTCACATAGAGTATCATAAGCGTTTCGCAATCCGCAGCTTCCCGGACTTTCCAAACGGATGGAGACGCATGTTCAGTTTTCTGCGCAGTTATTTTTCCAACGACCTGGCCATCGACCTCGGCACCGCCAATACGCTGATCTACGTGCGCGGCAAGGGGATCGTCCTCGACGAACCTTCGGTCGTCGCCATACGCAAGGAGGGCGGTCCGAACGCCCGCTCCATGATCCAGGCCGTCGGCCAGAGCGCCAAGGAAATGCTCGGCAAGGCGCCGGGCGCAATCAACGTCATCCGTCCGATGAAGGACGGGGTGATCGCCGATTTCACCGTCACCGAACAGATGTTGAAACAATTCATCCGCAAGGTGCATGACTCGCGTTTGCTTTCCCCGAGCCCGCGCATCATCATCTGCGTGCCTTCCGGATCGACCCAGGTCGAACGCCGCGCCATCCGCGAATCGGCGGTCGGCGCCGGCGCGAGCCAGGTGTTCCTGATCGAGGAGCCGATGGCCGCGGCGATCGGTTCCGGTCTGCCGGTGTCCGAGCCGACTGGCTCGATGGTCGTCGACATTGGCGGCGGCACCACCGAAGTCGGCGTCATCTCGCTCGGCGGCATGGTCTATTCCGGTTCGGTGCGCGTCGGCGGCGACAAGCTCGACGAGGCGATCCTGAGTTACATCAGCCGCAACTACGGCATGGTGATCGGAGAAAACACCGCTGAAAACATCAAGAAGAACATCGGTTCCGCCTTTCCCGGTTCCGACGTGCGCGAGCTGGAAGTCTCGGGCATCAACCGCGCCGAGGGCATTCCGCGCAAATTCACGATCTCCTCGAACGAAATCCTCGAAGCGCTGACCGAACCGCTCAACAACATCGTTTCCTCGGTCAAGTCCGCGCTGGAGAGAACGCCGCCGGAACTCGGCGCCGACATCGCCGACAAGGGCATGGTGCTGACCGGCGGCGGCGCGCTCCTGAGAGACATCGACCGCCTGCTGATGGAGGAAACCGGCCTGCCGGTGATCGTCGCCGAGGAACCGCTGACCTGTGTCGCGCGCGGCTGCGGCACGGCTCTGGAGCGCATGGACAAGCTGGGCAGCATCTTCGCGTCGGATTAGAAAACCAGGATAGATACGGCGGACTGGACTGCACGATGACGGCGATGCGTGCGAGCGTGTTCTGCCCGGCGGCTGCGGCAGCGGCGAGGGTCGTCGATCCGTGGATCGCGCCTCGGGCACGGGTGTCTGTCTGAGGCGGCATTTGCCGGAGCCATTGCGGGTGATCGCCGAACTGACGTTGAACTCCGAGCGTGGGAAGGCGCGCGCGCTGATCGAGGAGAGCGGCCTCGTCTTCGAGGACGACGCCGATGTCACGCTCGGTCTCTACGAGGATGAAAAGCTGATAGCCACCGGCTCGCGCGCCGGTGACATCCTGAAAATGCTGGCCGTGGCACCGAATCATCAGGGAGGCCCGGCGCTGGGGGAGCTCGTCACCGGGCTCGTGATGAACGGTCGGCAGGCCGGGCATGAGTCGCTGTTCGTCTATACCAGGCCGGAGCACGCCATGTCGTTCCGGGCGCTCAATTTTTCCCTGCTGGCCAGCCAGGAACAGGCCGCCCTGCTCGAATACGGCAAGGGACTCGCCGGCTGGCTGGAGTCGCAGCGAAATCTCGTCCGCCCGGGGGTAAACGGCGCGGTCGTGGTCAACTGCAATCCCTTCACCAAGGGCCACCGGTATCTCATCGAGAACGCCGCGCGGCAGGTGGATCATCTGTATGTCTTCGTGGTCCGGGAAGACCGCTCGGCGTTCCCCTTCGCAGTCCGCTACCGGCTCGTCGAACAGGGCGCGCGCGACATCGCCAACGCGATCCTGCTCGACACCTCGCGCTACATCGTCAGCGCCGCGACCTTCCCCACTTATTTCCTGAAGAAGGACGATCCGGCGGCGCGCATCCAGATGGAACTCGACGTCATCCTGTTTGCCGCGAAGATCGCGCCGTTTTTCGGCATCACCCGGCGCTTCGTGGGCACCGAGCCGAACGATCCGTTGTCCGACGCCTATAAGGAAACGATGCGGCGCCTGTTGCCGGACTACGGCATCGGGCTTGTGGTCATCGAGCGCGCGCGCGGCGCGGCGGGCGTGATCAGCGCCTCGAAGGTACGCGAACTCGTCGGGCGAGGCGATTTCGCCGCGCTGGCCGACCATGTTCCGGCGACGACGCTCGCCTGGCTCGAAAGCGACGCGGCCCGGCCGATCCGGGAACGCCTGGCCCGCCGGAATGAAATGAGCGCCTGAAACCTGGCGGATGTCGGTAACGCGGCGGGATCGAAGCATCCGGCGCCCGCTTCGTCCGGGAGAATCCCCTCCTTCATTTTTACGGCAGTGGATGGGCGTCATCAATTCTCCAATGCGCGCTGATCGCGCCCCGATTCCAGAAATCGTCATGACTTCGAAAAGCCAGCCTATAATGAAGACGAATGCGGTTCTCGTATCGAAATCATGGCGATTTCCGGAATTTCCGCGGGCGGTAATTTTTCTCCGTATCCCAACGGCGCGTCTGGGGCGGCGCGGGGCGCGCCTGTCGGTGAGGCGGTCCGCGAGGACGAGGACGGGTCCGCCAAGTCCGTTCCCGCGGATGCGCCGCGAAACCGGAGCGGCGAGACGCTCTCGGAAGACGAGTTGCGCGAGGTCGAGGAACTGAAGGCGACGGACCGGAAGGTCCGGCAGCACGAACAGGCGCACATGGCGGCCGGGGGCAATCTCGTCACCGGGGCAAGCTACCAATACGTCACCGGGCCGGATGGGCAGCGTTACGCCGTCGCCGGCGAAGTCGGCATCAACACTTCGCCGGGACGCACCCCGGAAGAAACCCTGCGCATCGCCGCCCGCATCCAGGCCGCCGCGCTGGCCCCGGCCGATCCCTCGCCCCAGGACAGAAAGGTGGCCGCCCAGGCCGCTCGCATGCAGATGCAGGCCGCGCTGGAAATCGCCATGCGATCCGGCACGGCGGAAGACGGAACGCAGCGTCAGGGCGAGTCCGCAGCGGAGAATACGGCCACCGGCGTCCGGATCGACGCCTATCGAGCGATGGCGAAAGCCGGCGACTTCCCGTCGGGCGGTTTTTCCGTTCGCGTCTGATGGGGCCGGTCGCAGGCGGAGTGGTTTCGCGAGCAGGCCATGGCCATCACCTCGACCTGCGTCTCTTCCTGAACTTCCCCAAAAGCGTCCCGGCCGAGGCTGGAGAGGACGCCGTTCTCTCCGGCGCAACCGCAAAATGGTCGTTTCCGACAATTTGGGTAACAGTGTCGAGCGTTTCCTACGGATGCACGAACTGGCAAACCTGGATGAGTTCGCCGGCAAAGCGCATGGGCACGGTGAATTCCTGGCGCTTTTCGCCGGCGCTGCCTTCCTCGGTGACGATGGTCAGGCGGGCGGTGGTCAGCCGTTTCGCGGATGCTTCCTCCTCGCCTTGGCGCCCGTAATCCCCGCCGCCGAAATAGTTTATGAAAATCTGGTACAGCCCTTTTTCCGGAGCGGAGGAAGCAAAGATTTCCGGCCCGAAACCGGTAGTCACGTCGATGTCGATCGCGCCACCCCGGATGACGCGCCCGCCGTACCAGGCATGTTGGCCGCCGGGAGTGATGACGTGCAGGTCGAGGTCGGTGCCGTCGGTATCCCAGGAGAGGATGACGCGCAGGCGCGCCTGCGCCTGCCCTCCCTGCCGCTGGTGAAACTGCGCGCGCAGGCGCTGGCCGTCCGCGCGCACCTCCACCCCGTTGGAACCCTGGCCGAAGCTGTATGGGCGCGCGAACGCCCCGCCTTCGTAGAGACGCACGGGCATGGCGTTGCCGTTGACGATGAGGGTGGCCACCTTGGCGCGGGATTGGATCCTGCCGCGAATCTGAGCGGACTCGGGCACGTTCGCTTCGATGCCGGGAGTGGAGGCCGGGTAGTAAACGGCTTGCGTAAACGGGGTTTCCGCATTGCCCTGCCGCCAGCCGCCCCTGGGCAGGTCGAGCTGCGCGACGGCGGGAGCGGCGATCAAAAGCGTCGCGCACAGGGAGATTTTCTTCATTGAAACGATCCCGGCCATCTTGACAAGTTCATGAATATTGCATCATTCCGGCAGGAACGCAAGGGTGCGATGAACGGTCATGGCGCTTGCCGCCACCCGCGCGGGAATGAAGGATGGTACGCGCTCCAAGGTTCTTGCAAGCCAGGAAGCCGTGCATGATTCTCGACAAGCCGCAGCTACCCCTGGCGGGGACTTCGCCTAGGGGGGTGCTGGGCTGGTTCAAGAAGCACGGATCAAGTCAAGATTCGTCATTCCAGCGCAGGAGCGGGGGCGGGAATTCGGGAATGCGTTCCATTGCGTCCTTTGCCGGAATGACGACTGGTTCAGCGTTTCCTCAAGGCTGCCGGGTGGTCTCGACCATCACCAGCGGTTCTTCCGTCACGGCGGCCGGTGCGGCGCGCCGGCGGCGCGGACGAGACTCGGGCTCCTCCTCTTGCGCCTGCCAGGATCGGGATTTTTCGCTGCTGGTCTCGACCATGACCAGGCCGCTGGTTTCGAGCGCCTCGCCGATGCCCTTCGCCGCGGGGACAACGGTCGGTTCGGGCACAGGGGGGGCTTCGGCGACATCCGAGGAAGGCGCTGGAATTTCCTCGTCCACCGCCTGGCTCGTAGCCGCGGTTTCCTTCTCCGGCGTGGTGGCGATGTCGTGGACGGCTTCGCTGTCCGCCATCGGAACCGGAACGGAAATCCGCGCGGTAATAACCGGTTCCTCGCTCACCGTGAGTGGTATTTCCATCTGCGACTCGGACGCGATCTGGTCGGGCCGGGCTTCGATCGTATTTTCGGCCCGGCCGGGAGCTGCCTCGCCGTCGGATTCGGGCTGGACGACGGGAGATATGGGAGCCGGGGGAGCCGACACGGCAAGCGCGGATTCCGTCCGCTCGACGACAGGAACGATGGCGGTTTCGCCGATGAATTCTTCGTTCTTCTCCGACCGGTCCCGTCGGGTACGCCGGCCGCGCCGGCGGGCGGCGCCATCGTCCGCCGGTTTCGCCTGGCTGTCCGGCGTGGCTGGCGTGGCCGATGATTCCGCCGCGTCGACGGCCGCCACCACTATGGGTTGTTCGGGAGATTGTTCCTTCTCCTTGCGTCCCGGACGCGCCTCGTTCCGCGGGCGGCGCTCGCCGCGGGGCTTGGGCGCTTCCTCCCGTGTCGCCGCGGCGGTTTTCGTCTCGCCGCGCGCTTCCTTCGCTTCCCTTGGCGCGCGCGGTTCGCGCTCCCGCTGCTCGTCGCGGCGGATATTGCGCGGACCCCGGCGTCTTTCCTGCTGGCCGACGTTCCGGGGTTTTCGCGGTGATCTGGCTTCCGGCTTGGGCGCGGGTTCGGCCTCGCCGCGGAACCAGGACAGGATCCGGGAGAAGAATCCGCCCGCGCTCTTTTCCGCGCCCTTCCCCGTCTTTTCACCGGCGTCCGGCGGCGGCTCTTTGTGCGTGACGCCCTTGATCATGGCCTCCTGCCGCGGCGCCTTGGCCTCGCCGTTGGCGGCCGTCTGCCGTTCGCCCTGCTGCTCCTCGGGGTCTTCGACCATCCGGTACGACGGCTGCTCCCTGTCTTCCTGGTTGAGCTCGTCATGGCGCAGGCGGACGAAAGTATGCTGCGGCGTTTCCAGGTGAATGTTCGGGATGAGCAGGATATTCACTTTGTGGCGCATTTCGATGGCATGCACGTCCGCGCGCTTTTCGTTGAGCAGGAAAGTGGCGACGTCAACCGGCACCTGCGTTTGCACCGCGGCCGTGTTCTCCTTCATCGCCTCTTCCTCCAGGATGCGCAGGACGTGCAGCGCGGCGGATTCCACGCTGCGGATGTGGCCGGTGCCGGAACAGCGCGGACAGGGGACGTAGCTGGTTTCAGCGAGGGCGGGACGCAGGCGCTGGCGCGACAGTTCCATCAGGCCGAAACGGCTGATCTTGCCGGTTTGTATGCGCGCGCGGTCGAGCTTCAGCCCGTCGCGCAGCCGGTTTTCGACCTCGCGCTGGTTGCGCGCGCTCTCCATGTCGATGAAGTCGATGATGATGAGCCCTCCCAGGTCGCGCAGGCGCAGCTGGCGGGAAATTTCCTCGGCCGCCTCCAGGTTGGTCTTGAACGCCGTTTCCTCGATGTCGGCGCCGCGCGTCGAGCGGCCCGAGTTGACGTCGATGGCGACCAGCGCCTCGGTGTGGTCGATGACGATGGCGCCGCCCGACGGCAGATCGACCTGCCGGGAATAGGCCGATTCGATCTGGTGCTCGATCTGGAAGCGCGAAAAGAGCGGCACTTCGTCGCGGTAGCGCTTGATCCGGCTGACGTTGCCCGGCATCACGGAGCCCATGAAATGCTGGGCCTGTTCGAAGATTTCGTCGGTGTCGATCAGGACCTCGCCGATATCCGGCTGGAAATAGTCACGAATGGCGCGGATGACGAGCGAGGATTCTTCGAAGATCAGAAACGGCGCCGGGTTGGCGCGCTCGGTTTTGACGCCGTGAGGCGCTTCCTTCAGATCTTTGATGAAATGACGCTTTTTCTCGCCGTCGGGCAGCAGATAGGAGAATACCGGCGTGGCGGCGTCGCTGATCGCGGTCCACAGCTGGATGAGATAGTCCAGGTCCCACTGCAATTCCTCGACGCCGCGGCCGATGGCCGCGGTGCGCGCGATCAGGCTCATGCCCCGGGGGGCTTCCAGTTGATCCAGGACTCCACGCAGCTCGGCGCGCTCGTCGCCCTCGACTCGCCGGGACACGCCGCCGCCGCGCGGATTGTTGGGCATCAAGACGAGATAGCGTCCGGCCAGGCTGATGAAGGTCGTGAGCGCGGCGCCCTTGTTGCCGCGCTCGTCCTTGTCGATCTGGACGATCAGCTCCTGCCCTTCGCGCAGCGCTTCCTTGATGGTCGCGCGCGAAGCTTCGGCGCTCGGCTGGAAATACGCGCGGGAGATCTCCTTGAACGGCAGAAAGCCATGCCGCTCGGCGCCGTAATCGACGAAAGCCGCTTCGAGACCAGGCTCGATACGAGTGATGACTGCCTTGTAGATATTGCTCTTTTTCTGTTCCTTGGTGGCCGATTCAATGTCGAGATCGATCAGCTTCTGACCATCGACGATGGCGACACGGAGTTCTTCGGCCTGTGTCGCATTGAACAGCATTCGCTTCATTTTGGGGCTCCCGCGTGCGCATGAACGTGGGGAGCGCCCTGTGCAGGCAGCGATGGATTCGTTGTTGTCGAGAACGGTTGAGCCTTTCCTGAGAGGCAACTAACGGGGATGGATTCGCTGGGTTCATTCTTTGGGGCTCCTGAAATGGCACAGAAGCCGGAAATCTGCTCGGGGCGGTCCTGACGTGCCGGACGCACGCAATTCTAGTGGTGTCGCTACTTCTGGTGAGCGTACTTAACCAGGCGATTCGCATGGATCGATTCCGCGCGGCTTGGCGCGAAAGAGGTTCCGAAGCCTGCCTGGATGTGGGCCGCGAAGTGTTGACGCGGCGGCCGCCAAGGGTCTTACGGGTCAGCGCCTCCTTCGATCCGGGACGCAAATCACGGGCAGTATATTCAAAATGGCCGAAACAAGCAAAACCAGGGCCACGAGCGGCGCAGAGTCGCGGAGCAATCCGATCGTTCTCTGCGCCACTCCCTTCGGCTGCGCAGCCAGACTCCCGAGGCGATCGCCTCGGGCGTGGCCGGGTACGGCCCCGCTCCGGCAGGCGCGGCCGAATTCAAGTAGTATCACCGCTTTCGTAAGCGTAGTGGCCGGATCAATTGGCGGAAACGAGCAAGGACAGGGGCGCGCATCGGGTCACGCGGACCGTCGTGGATAGCGAGGACGAAGGCCGGCGTCTCGACAACCATTTGCTGCGCGTCTGCAAGGGCGTACCCAAGAGCCATGTTTACCGGATCATCCGTTCCGGCGAAGTCCGACTGAACGGCAAACGGGCCGCCGCCTCGGATCGGATCCGGGCCGGCGATCTGCTGCGTATTCCTCCGGTCCGCCTGGCCCAGGGACAGGCGGAAATCGTCGCTGGAGCGGAAATTCGGGCCGATTTGCCGATCGTCCATGAAGACGAGGCGCTGCTGGTGGTCGACAAGCCCGCGGGGCTTGCCGTGCACGGCGGCAGCGGGGTGAATTTCGGGGTGATCGAGGCGCTGCGTCGGCAGCGCCCGCAGGCGCGCTTTCTCGAACTGGCGCATCGCCTGGACCGGGATACTTCCGGCCTGCTGATCGTCGCCAGGAAGCGCTCGGCCCTGACCGTCCTGCACGGGATGTTCCGCGAAAGCGGCGGCGCGCAGGGTATCGACAAGCGTTATCTGCTGCTCGTCCGCGGGCGGTGGATGGATCCGCTGCGCAAGGTTCGCCTGCCGCTCGTCAAGTATCGGGACGCGGCGGGCGAACGCCGGGTGCGCGTGGCGCCCGACGGTAAAGCGTCGCATACCGTCTTCCGCCTGCTCGCTCGCTGGGAGCATTGCAGCCTGCTCGAAGCCGAATTGCGCACCGGGCGGACCCATCAGATCCGGGTGCATTGCGCGCATCTCGGCTTCCCCATCGCCGGCGACGAAAAATACGGTGATTTCGAGTGGAACCGGTCCCTGTCGAAAGCGGGATTGAGACGGATGTTCTTGCACGCCTGGAAGATACGACTTCTCCATCCCGTGAGCGGGGAGGCTCTGGAGCTCACGGCGCGGCTTCCCGCGGCGCTGCGCGGCTTCCTGGACTGCCTGTCGACGAAGGAAACGGCAGAATATGGCCAAGCGCTTTGAATTGCTGGTTTTCGATTGGGACGGGACCCTGTTCGATTCCACGCGCCATATCGCGCGGGCCCTGCAGTCGGCATGCCGCGACCTGGGGCTGCCGGAGCCGTCCGACGGGGATGCCCGCCAGGTGATCGGGCTGGAACTGTCGCGCGCCCTGCGCCACGCCGTTCCCGATCTCCACGAGGAATGCCTGCCGTCGCTCGCGGCCCGCTACCGGCATCATTATCTGGCGGCGGAGCGGGACATCCGTCTCTTTCCGGGCATTCGCGAACTGATCGGGACTTTGCACGCCGCCGGCTTGCGGCTGGCGGTGGCAACCGGCAAGAGCCGCAGCGGTCTGGAGCGCGCCCTCGCCAGTTCGGGTCTCGGGCCGTGCCTTGCCGCTTCGCGCTGCGCGGATGACTGCCCGTCCAAGCCGCATCCGCGGATGCTCGAGGAACTGATGGAGGAATTGGCCGTGCCGGGCGAGCGGACGCTGATGATCGGCGACACCACGCATGACATTCAGATGGCCGCCAATGCCGGCGTCGCCGGATTGGCGGTGAGCTACGGGGCGCACGCGCGCGAGACGCTCGTCCGATGCGCTCCGCTGGCCTGTGTGGACGATGTCGCGCAGCTTTCCCTGTGGCTGGAAAGGAATGCGTTGGCGCCGCCTGCGCGGGGATGAAAGAAATGGAGCGCGGGAGTCCCGCCTGCCAAAAGCCATGGGCGGGCGGGGCGCCCAGGCGCCGGGCTTTCCTTCCCCTGCCGGGCTTTGCCGTGCAATGACCGTTGGGGTCATTGATCCGTGCGATAATCTTTCAGTGGTGTTTCATCTGGAGATCCCCATGAAAAGGTTTTCGTTCATTGCGCTACTCATCGCTGCCGCCGCCCTGGCGACGACGGCATGCAATACCGTGCAGGGCATTGGAAAAGATGTCGAACGCGGCGGCCAGGCGATCGAGAAGGCCGCCACCAAGTAAATTACCGCGAAGCGACAGGAGGGGCCGCTCGTCCCGTCCGGTCCGGGAAGGCATGGCGCCAATCCTGCCGGGCGTGTGGGCGGGGCCGATCCTCAGACCCCGTCCTCCCGGTGGTCCGCGCGGGGTAGCCGTAATGATCTGGGATTGAAACGACAGGATTTTTCGTTCAGGGGAAATGACGTGAAAATATGCATCCTGCCGGGCGACGGCATCGGTCCGGAGATCGTCGCTCAGGCGCTGCGCGTGCTTGAGGCGCTGGATCTCAGGTTCGAAATGGAAGAAGCCCTGCTCGGTGGCTGCGCCGTCGATGCGACGGGCGATCCGTTCCCGGAGGCCACCCAAAGACTGGCCCTGGCCGCCGACGCGGTGCTGCTCGGCGCGGTCGGCGGCCCGAAATGGGATGTCCTGCCCCGCGCCTTGCGTCCGGAACGCGGTCTGCTCGGCATCCGCAAGCTGCTCGGCCTGTTCGCCAACCTGCGTCCGGCCGTGCTTTATCCCGAACTGGCCAACGCTTCGACCTTGAAACCCGAAGTGGTGTCGGGCCTCGACCTCCTGATCGTGCGCGAACTGACCGGCGACATCTACTTCGGCCAGCCGCGCGGCATCGAAAAGCGCGAGCTCGACGGCGTCGAGCAGCGCGTTGGCGTCAACACGATGATCTACAGCGAGAGCGAAATCCGCCGCATCGGAAGAGTGGCGTTCGAAGCCGCGAAGAAGCGTCGGCGCAAGCTGTGCTCGGTCGACAAGATCAACGTGCTCGAAACGACGCAGCTCTGGCGCGACGTGATGAACGAGCTCTCGCCCGACTACCCCGAAGTCGAGCTTTCGCACCTGCTGGTCGACAACGCCGCGATGCAGCTCGTGCGCGCGCCGAAGCAGTTCGACGTGCTGGTCACCGGCAACATGTTCGGCGACATCCTGTCCGACGAGGCGTCGATGCTCACCGGCTCGATCGGCATGCTGCCGTCGGCCTCGCTCGATGAAACCGGCAAGGGGCTGTACGAACCCTGCCACGGCTCGGCGCCGGACATCGCGGGCAAAAGCCTGGCCAATCCGCTGGCGACCATCCTGTCGGCGGCGATGATGCTGCGCCACACTTTCGTCCTGGAAGAAGCGGCGCAGCGCGTCGAGAACGCGGTGAAAAGCGTGCTCAGGCAAGGTTTGCGCACGAGCGACATTTACCAGCCGGGGACGACCCGGGTGGGCACGGAGCAGATGGGCGACGCGGTGCTGGCGGCCTTGTGATGCCGAATCGGCGCGGCGGCGTTTGGTGGCCGGGCCGGCAATAAATTTTTTTGATTCGAAGGAATCGCAATGATGAAGCTGGGTCTCGTGGGTTGGCGCGGCATGGTCGGCTCCGTGCTCATTCGGCGCATGGAGGAGGAGGGCGATTTCGCCTTCGTCGAGCCGGTCTGTTTTTCCACCTCGTCGGTCGGCGGCGACGCGCCAACCTTGGGCGGCAAGGGCAGCGGCAAGCTGGCGGACGCGATGTCCGTCGAAACGCTGAAAGGGATGGACGTGATCATCACCTGCCAGGGGGGCGACTACACCAAGGAAGTGTTCCCGAAGCTGCGCGCCGCGGGCTGGAACGGCCACTGGATCGACGCGGCGTCGGCCCTGCGCATGGAAAACGACGCGGTGATCATCCTCGATCCGGTCAACCTCAAGGTCATCCAGGACGCGCTGGCGAAGGGCGGCAGGAACTGGATCGGCGGCAACTGCACCGTGTCGCTGATGCTGATGGGCATCGGCGGGCTGTTCCAGCACGATCTCGTCGAATGGGTGTCGGCGATGACCTACCAGGCCGCTTCGGGCGCCGGCGCGCAGAACATGCGCGAATTACTGCGCCAGATGGGCGCTTTGCACGACGCGGTGCGGGACGAGCTTGCCGACCCCGCGTCGGCCATTCTCGAAATCGACCGCAAGGTGGCGGAAACGATGCGTTCGGCCAAGTTTCCGACCGGGAATTTCCGCGGCGCGGCGCTGGCCGGCAGCCTGATTCCGTGGATCGACGCGCCGGTCGAGCATGGTCAGTCCCGGGAGGAATGGAAAGGCGGAGCCGAGACCAACAAGATTCTCGGGCGGGCGCCGTTCCGCTCGCCCGGCAGCATTCCGGTCGACGGCCTCTGCGTGCGCATCGGCGCCATGCGCTGCCACTCGCAGGGCCTGACGATCAAGCTGCGCCGCGACGTTCCGCTGGACGAAGTGTCCGCGATCATCGCCGGCGCCAACTCCTGGGTCAAGCTGGTGCCCAACGAGCGCGAGGCGAGCGAGCGTGAATTGACGCCGGCGGCGGTCACCGGCACGCGGACGGTTCCGGTCGGGCGCCTGCGCAAGCTGGCCATGGGGCCGGAATACCTCGGCGCCTTCACCGTCGGCGACCAGCTGCTGTGGGGCGCGGCCGAGCCCTTGCGGCGCATGCTTTGGCTGTTGCTGGAGGAAGGATCCTGGAAACGCAGTTGACCACTGATTTCTTCCATTCAAGGCCAGGTGATGGCACTCTTCCCCCATGGGGGTGATCTCGCGGCGCGCCCATGAGCGCCGCCGCGCAGCGTGCTGGCGGTATTGCTCGCCTGTGGGGGAAAGCAAGCGCCCGCGGATGAGGAAAAGCCTCCGGAACGAAGCGGCGCATATCTCGATATCTTGTCTTGCGCTTGCGCCATCATCGCCGGCCATACCCGCGGGGCGATCCGGATTCCTGCCAATTTCATCGATCATCGGAATTACCCCCTGTAGTTTTTTACAATTTTGTCGTTATCGACCACATGTAATAAGTAAGTTGAGCTTGCATCGCTAACTCCATGATGTTATTTTAGTATTTCCAATTTCGACGCTCAGGGTGGCGCCGTGGCAAACAAAACACACCAATCCATCAAGCATCTCGGTTTGCGTTCCTCCGTCCTGGTGGTCGCGTCTTCTTTCCTCCTGGCGGGAGCGCCGCAGCCGGCCGAGGCGGCCGGCCTCGGCCGGCTCGTCGTGTTTTCGGCGCTGGGCCAGCCGCTCAGGGCGGAGATCGAAGTGACGGCGACACGTCAGGAACTGGCCGACATGAGAATCCAGCTGGCTTCGCAGGATGTATTCAGGCAGGCCGGCCTGGATTACGCGACGACCTTGCTGGGCGTTCGCTTCGACCTCGAAGTGCGGGAAAACGGCAAGGCGGTCATCAAGGTGGCTTCCGACAAGCCGATCAACGATCCTTTCCTCGACATGCTTCTGGAGTTGAACTGGTCGACGGGCAGACTGGTGCGTGAATACACCTTCCTGCTCGACCCTCCGGAATACATGGCCAGAGTGCCCGCGGAGGCGGCGCCGATCGTCGGCGCGCCGGTGGCAGCCGGGCCCATGCCCGCGGCTCCGGCGACCGCCGGGCCTGGCGGGTCTGTTTCCGCCATCGACGAGGGGATCCGCGCGCGGGCCCTCGCGCAGGTGCAGGGGCAGCGGATGCCGCCGCCGCGACAGGGAGCGGGAGCGCAAGGGCAGCCAGGACCCGCGGAAAGGCTTCCCGCCTACCGTACCGGCGAGGGGCGCGAAGTCAAGCGGGGGGAGACCCTGGCAGGCATCGCCCGGCAGATGATGTCGGAAGGCGTTTCGCTGGATCAGATGCTGGTGGCGCTTTTCCGCGCCAATCCGAACGCCTTTGACGGCAAAAACATGAATCGTCTGAGGACCGGGGCCATTCTCACCGCGCCCCGGGAATCGGACCTCAGTTCCGTGTCCAGGGGAGAAGCCAGGAAGATCGTGGTGGCGCAGTCCGCGGACTGGAACGCCTACCGGAGCAAGCTCGCCGGAGTCGCCGTCGGGTCTCCGGCCGGAGACAGCGCGGCCAGGCAGGAATCGAGCGGAAAGATCACCCCCCGGGTCGACGACAAGGCCGAACAGGCGGGTCCCAGGGATCGCGTGAGGATTTCCAGGACCGATGCCCGGTCGGGGTCGGGCGGCGCAGTGGCGAGAGCTTCCAATGAGGATCTGATCGCCGCGAACAAAGCGCTCGGGGAAGCCCAGGCGCGCGTGAGGGAACTCGAAAGGAACGTGACCGACCTGAATAACCTGGTGAACATGCAGAATCAGAAACTGGCTGAACTGGAAAAACGACTCTCGGCGCCAGCATCCAAACCACCAGAGCCAGCATCCAAACCACCAGAGCCGGCGTCCAAACCACCCGAGCCGGCATCCAAACCGCCCGAGCCGGTGTCCAAACCGCCCGAGCCCGCACCCAGACCAAGACGGGCGCCTCCGCCACCGCCTCCTCCTCCGGAGCCGAGCTTCCTGGACGAGCTGATGGGCAACTGGACCCTGCTGGCGGCGGGCGGCGGTGGCATCGTGGCGATTCTCGCGGGCTTCCTGTTCTGGCGCCGCAGGCGCGCCATGGCCCAGGAGGAGGAGTTGAATACCCTGACGCCGCCCAGCACGACCGGCGGCACGACGGGTCTGATGGACAGCAGCTCCGCTTTCCGCCAAACCGGGGAGCAGAGCATCGATACCACTTCGTCCCAGTTGGCGCAGACCGACTTCAGTCAGGCCGGGCCGGGCAGCATCGACACCGATGAAGTCGACCCGGTTGCCGAAGCCGACGTCTACATGGCCTATGGGCGCGACGCGCAGGCCGAAGAAATCCTGCTCGACGCCCGCCAGAAGGATCCGGGCCG
This sequence comes from Accumulibacter sp., assembly GCA_031279425.1. Taxonomy (GTDB): domain Bacteria; phylum Pseudomonadota; class Gammaproteobacteria; order Burkholderiales; family Rhodocyclaceae; genus Propionivibrio. Next base: position 5,295 of record JAITIQ010000009.1, on the reverse strand, counting down.
GGTCGCCATTGTGGTCAAGCTGCTCGAAATCTACTCGGGACGCAAGGACACCAAGCAGTTCGAGGCCCTGGCGACGGATTTGTACAGTCAGACAGGCGGCACAGGTGCCGATTGGAACAAGGCGGCGGCCATGGGCCGCGTCCTGGACCCCAACAACCCGGTGTACCGCGGAATCGGATCAGCTGCCCCGGCCGATTCGGCGCCCGCGGCTCCGGCAGCACCTGCCGCCGCCCCGTCACCGTCATCGCCTCCTCCCGCCCAGCTCGCGGGCGCGCCGGCCGTTTCCCAGGTTCGCCCGGTGGCGGCGCGGCCTTCGCCCGAAGTCAAGGCCGATTTGCCCAGTCTCGATTTCGACATCGGCACCAGGATTGCGCCCTTGTCGGAAGCGCTTGCGCAGGATAGCAAAGCGCCGCAGCCAGCCGGTCTCGATTTCGATCTGGGGGGCGATACCCTGATTCCGGTGGATCAGGGGAAAGCCGCCCAGAGCGCCGGTCCCGGCGCCGAAACCAGCAGCGTAGAGCAGGTGGCGCCGGGGGACGACGGCGTGGAGTTCGACGTGAGTCTGACGGAATCCACTTTCCTTGGGCGTCTGCCGCGCGAGCGGCCGGTCGACATGGCGTCGATCGACCTGGATCTGCAGTCGCCGGAATTGGATATCACGCTTGAATCGCAGCCGCCTTCGACAAAAGCCGTAAAGGAGGATGCCTCCCGGGGAGTACAGGTGTCCACGGCAATCAATCCGGCTTTCGCCACCGAGCAGATGGAGACCATGCTGACGCCCGCGGCGGACTTTTCCGCGCAGAGCGAAACGGCCGTGAATGCCGATTTCGCCACCGAGCAGATGGAAACACAGGTGGTATCGGGCGTGCCGGACTCGCAGGCGGAGACGGCGTTCAATTACGATCTCGCCAGCCAGCAGGCCGAAACCGTCGTCAGCCCGGCTGGTCAGGAGACGACGGCGAGCGAGGACGTCGCCACCAAGCTCGATCTGGCCAGGGCTTATGAGGAAATGGGCGACGCCGAGGGCGCGCGCGAACTTCTGCAGGAAGTGTTGAAGGAAGGAAACGCGAGTCAGCGGGAAACCGCGCAAGGCATGCTGGCAAAACTGGGCGGATAATCGAGCGACGGCAGGCTGCGGGGCGATCGATGGGAAATCCCGGGAGCAAAGCCGGCAGGATGCCGGCGCTCCCGGCTTCGGCGGAAGCGAGAATTACCCGCCCAGCCATTCCCGCCGCAGCTTGTTGGCCGGCTTGTCGCAAGCCAGACGGGGCGTTTCGTTATCGAAGCCGCCGAGCGTGAGATCGAAACGCATCAGTTCGTCCCGCCGGAAGGCATGAATCTCCAGGGTCTCGCCCGGCTGGTGGCGGCCAAGCAGCGTATCGAGCTTGCCGGCGGCAACGCGCAGACCGTCGATGGCGACGAGCGTATCGCCTGCCGAGAGTCCCGCCTGCTGCGCCGGTCCGCCGTCGTAGACCGTCGCCAGCCTGATCTCCCTGCCCTCGTCGGCGGTCTGGACGCCGAGCGCGGGCGTCTTCGCCTTGTCCCACGCAAGGCGGATGCCGAACGGCGCGAGGAGCCTGGCCAGCGGGATGTCGCGCGTGCCATGGATGGCGCGCGTGAAAAAGCTCTTGAGCTCGAGGCCGGACGATTCCTCGGCGATCCGCCGGAAGTCGTCGTCCCCGACGCCGATCCCGGTCTGTCCGAAACGCCGCCACAGCGTGCGCATGACGTCGTCAAGGGAAACACGGTTGCGCGTCTTGTGCCGCAGGGTGAGATCGAGCGCCAGCGCCGCCAGCGCGCCCTTGGTGTAATAGCTGACCACGGCGTTCGGCGTGTTCTCGTCCGGCCGGTAGAACTTGCTCCAGGCGTCGAAGCTCGATTCGGCGAGCGACTGGCGCAGGCGGCCGGGAGCGCGCAGGACCTTGCCGATCGTCTCCGCGGTCAGTTCGAGCCAGTCGCCGAGCGTGATGACGCCGCTTCTCAACAGCGCCAGATCGTCGTAGTACGAGGTGATTCCCTCGAACGCCCAGAGCTGCGTGGTGTAGTTCTCACGATCGAGATCGTAGGGCGCGAAAGCGGCGGGCTTGATGCGCTTGACGTTCCAGGCGTGGAAATACTCGTGGCTGCACAGTCCGAGAAAGCGGCGATAGCTCGCGGGCATTCCCTTCATGCCGGGATAGGGCAGATCATTGCGTGAAGAGAGCAGCGCCGCCGAGGCGCGGTGTTCGAGTCCACCATAGCCTTCTCCGGCGGCCGTGACGAGGAAGACGTAGCGCGGCATCGGCGCCGGTTCGCCGAAGAAACGGATCTGCCACTCGCAGACCCGCCGCAGGTCATCGGTCAGCCGCCGCGGATCGCAGTCGTGGCGCCCGGTGATGGCGATTTCGTGCGGCACGCCGCAGGCCGCGAAGGCGATCCGCGTGAAAGTGCCCATTTCCACGGGATGATCGATCAGTTCCTCGTAATTTTCGGCCCGGTACAGGCCGAAGCCGTGCGGCCTGGCGCCGCCCCGCTCGCCGGCGGCCACCGGCAGCGAGGTGGCGACGCGCCACGCGGCGAAGTCCTTCCCCTGGGGCCGGCACAGTTCGACGAGGCAAGGCGAGGATTCCTGCCCGAGCACGCGCAGGAAGACGTTGGCGCCGTTGAAGAAGGCATGGGTCTGGTCGAGATGCGCGCCGCGCACCGAAAGGTCCCAGGCGTGGATTTCGCAGCTCACGGTCAGCGCCATTCCCGGACGGAGCGGCGCGGCGCGCCAGGTGTGCTTGTCCAGCTTGTCCAGCCGGACGGGCCTGCCGCCGGCCTCGGCCCGGATGGCGACAATGTGACGGGCGAAGTCGCGGATCAGGTAGCTGCCCGGAATCCAGGCGGGCAGGGCGAAGCGCTGGCCGGCGGGAGCAGGCTCGGCGACGACGCAGGAGACCGTGAAGCAATGGGCGGCGGGATGCGTTGGGCAGAGGGCGTAGCGGATGGGAGTCATGGCGCTTTCTCGACGGCACGAACGCACGGCCGGGCAAGCCGGCAAATGGGCGCCGCAATGGTTAGAATACCGGGCATCCCGCCGTGACCTGCCCGGGGCGGGAAACGAGCGATACGGCGGAATTATCCTCAAAACCGCCTTTTCTTCCAACGGAACCCGAAATGCCACTTCCTCCAGCCACGGCGCCACGCGCGCGCAAACATCGGCGTTCCGTCGTCTTCGAAGGTTTCCGGCGCGACGACGGCCTGTGGGACATCGAAGGTCGTCTGGTCGACGTCAAGGACCTGGACATCGAAGTAAACGGTGGCATCCGCCGCCGGGGCGAACCGATTCATGATTTCAGCGTGCGCGTGACCATCGACCGGGCGATGAACGTCGTCGATGTCGAGGCCAGCGCCGACTGCACGCCATTCACGGGCGTGTGCGACCGGATCATTCCCGATTACCGGAAGATCGTCGGACTGAATCTGTTCAGGGGTTTCCTCAAATCGGTCAAGACGTTGTTCGGCGACACCCGCGGCTGCGCCCACATCAGCGAGCTGTTGATGGGCGTGCCGACCGCGGCGTTCCAGACCTTCGCCAGCGACGTGAAGCCGAGCGAATACGAAAGGAAGCCTCCGCATCTGGATCGTTGCCACGCCCTTTCGGCGGATTCGGAAATCGTCCGGCTGCATTACCCGCGCTGGTATGTGGAGAGGACGGAAGGCCCGGTAAGCGGCGACTAATCCCCTTCCTTCTGGATTCCGAGCCGGCCCGTCAGATAGCGGGCCAGCGCCGGACCGGCGGCCGTGACGATCAGCAGGCGCGCCGTCTGGAAGGCCATGACGAAAGACACGTTGACGTTGGACGAGGCGGCGATGATGGCGACTGAATCCGCCCCTCCCGGGCTGGTGGCGAGATAGGCCGTGAGCGGATCGATTTCGGTGAGACAAGTCAGTCCCGCGGCGATGCCGACACAGATGGCGATCAGGCAGGCAATCGACGCCAGCATCGACGGCAAGGCATGCGCCACCTGCGCCAGCGTCTGGCGGGAAAAGCGCAGGCCGATGCCCCAGCCGACGATGGCGTAGGTCGGCGCCAGAATCCATTGCGGCAGGACGATGGTCATGAGATCGTTCGCCTGCAGCACGCTGCCGAGTACCATGGGAAGCATCACCGGCCCGCCGGGAACCCTGAAGCGGAGTCCGATCAGGGCGCAGGCGCCCGCCAGGGCAAGGGTCTTGGTCAAGTCATCCCACGAAACCTGCGCGAACCAGCCGAAAAACACGCCGTGCTCGGCGGGCGCGCCGCCTATCCACCAGTGCGCGGCGAGCGTCGCCAGGATGGTGGTAATGACCACGCGCAGGTACTGCATCACCGCCACCAGGCGCATGTCGCCGCCATAGGCATCCGACATCAGCGCCATGATCGAGGCGCCTCCCGGAGAAACGGCCCAGAGCGCCGTCGTTCCGGGCAGAACCTGCCGGCGCGCGAGAACCCAGCCCATGGCGGCGCAGGCGAAGACGACGAGGAGGGTGACGGAGACGAAAATCAGCCAGTCTTCGCGTAGGGAGACCACGATTTCCGGCGTGATGCCGCGCGCAATCAGGCAGCCGATGATGCTCTGCGCGGCGACGAAGACCTTGCGCGTGACGCGCGGCAAACCGTCGGCGACGGCGACCAGGATCGCCGCCAGCATCGCGCCGAGCAGCAGGGCCGCCGGCAGGCGGACGATGTCGAACAGGCCGGCGAACGCCAGGGACAGGATGAGCAGGACCACCCAATGGACGAAGCGCGGCCATCCGCTCAGGGAGGGAAAACGACGGGCTGGATCGGGCATGATCGATTTCGGAAAGGGGATGCGCGCCGTGCCGGAAGTCCGGACATTATACGGAACGGGTCACCAGCCGAGGTGCCATGAACCCGGAACCTCGCTTGACCGCGGAAAATATGGTAAATACATAGGAAACCACCTTGCCGAACCTTGCGCTTTCATCCGATGGATTTCTGCCGTGTCTGCCGAAAACGCCTCCCCGCGCCGCTGTACCTGAAAACAACCCCCTGAATTCCAGAAATAATCCCCTTTTGCTTTGCCGCAAGAGCGTGTTTAATAGGATTCGCATATTTCACGAAACAATACGCGGCCGGTTCCGCGCTGATTCGTCAAACACGGCGGCAGGGCCGGATGGATGATCATGGAATGACGAGGGCAGGAAATGCTCTCCGGCGTTCCAGGGAACAGTAAAAAAGGGGACGGGGAATCGCGATGCGGTCGATCCACGAGACAAGTCATGCTGTCGCGCGCGGCGTCGAGCCGTCGCCGCGCCGGTCTGGCTTCT
>JAITIQ010000219.1 GCA_031279425.1 Accumulibacter sp. | reverse complement strand
TTTCGACGTATTCATCGAACATGCCTCCTTTTGGATGCTTTGCCTCCGATCAGCCTTGCGCTTCCCTGATCATGTTGCGCGCGATGACGATCTGCTGGATTTGCGTGGTGCCTTCGAAGATGCGGAACAGCCGCACGTCGCGGTAGAAACGCTCCGCCGGGTAATCCGCGACGTAACCCGCGCCTCCGAAGATTTGCACGGCGCGGTCGACGACGCGGCAGCACATTTCGGAGGCGAACAATTTACAGCACGAGGCTTCGGTGGAAACGTTCTCCTTGTTGTCGCGGCGGCGCGCCGCGTCGACGATCATCGAGCGGGCGGCATAGATTTCGGCGCGGCTGTCGGACAGCATGGCCTGGATGAGCTGGAACTCGGCAATCGGCTTGCCGAACTGTTTGCGCTCGATGGCGTAGTTCAGGGCATCGCTGAGCGCGCGCTCGGCGGCGCCGGTGCAGATCGCCGAAATGTGCAGGCGGCCCTTGTCCAACACTTTCATCGCCGTCTTGAAACCGACGCCTTCCTTGCCGCCGATCAGGTTGGCGGCGGGCACACGACAGTTTTCGAGGATGACGTCCGCGGTATGCGCGCCCTTTTGCCCCATTTTTTTGTCGCATTTTCCGACCGACAGCCCCGGTGTGTCCTTTTCGACGATGAAGGCGGAAATGCCGCCCGCTCCCTTGACTTCCGGGTCGGTGCGGGCCATCACCGTATAGATGCCGGCTTCGGGCGCATTGGTGATGAAGCGCTTGGTGCCGTTCAGGATGTAATGGTCGCCGTCGCGCACGGCGGAGGCGCGCAGGGCGGCCGCGTCGGAACCGGCTTCCGGTTCGGTCAGGGCGAACGAGGCGATCAACTCGCCCGAGGCCAGCCTTGGCAAGTAACGGTTTTTCTGTTCTTCGGTGCCGTCGACGATCAGCCCTTGCGAGCCGATGCCATTGTTGGTTCCGATCAGCGAGCGGAAAGCCGGCGAAGTCTTGGCGAGCTCGAAGGCGATCAAAACCTCTTCTTCCATCGTCAGCCCGAGCCCGCCGTATTGTTCGGGAACGCACAGGCCGAAAAGCCCGAGCTCGCGCATCTCGGAGACGATATCAGCGGGGATTTCGTCGTTTTCGATCACGGTTTCCTCGGCAGGGATCAGGCGTTCCCTGACGAAACGGGATACGGTGTCGAGGAGCAGGTTGAGTGTTTCCTGGTCGCGGATCATGAGCGTGTCTCCAAAGGTATCAGTATCAAGATCGGCACTGCCCGCTCGCGCCCGACGCCGTCATCGGGCTTTTCGCGGGAAGAATGGACAGGTGATCGCAGCTAGAAGTCGGTTACATGGCAAGCGGTGTCGTCCCCCCTGTGTTCCCTGTGATTGTATGACCGACACTGCCAAGGCCCCGCCGGACTCCGGAAAAAGCGCCAAGACGCCGCGGCCGGCGCTCTGCTTTTTTCGGTTGCCAACATGATGACGAGCCGGAATGATCATATGCGTCTACGGAAACGAATGTCAACTTCGTTTAACGATTCCTTGCCAACTTCTTTAACAATACTTGCATTCCCATATCCAAGCCTGTAGAATCCTCGGACTGCTCCAGGGTGGCCCTTGAAGAGACAAACAATCAAACCGGGCAACGTTGGTGGTCATCGATTCATGGGCCGGGTCATCCATCCAATTACTACTGTGCCGCCATGCAAACCGATACGAAGGAAGTGATTGTTTCCATTGATGCCAAAGGCATCGCCCTGGTCAGGCTGAATCGCCCCGAGGCCAGAAATGCCCTCAATCAGAGCGCGCGCCGTCAGCTGGCCGAGCATTTCGACAATCTGGGCCGGGATGAGAACGTCCGCTGCGTCATCCTGACCGGGGGCGACAAGGTTTTCGCCGCGGGCGCCGACTTGCGCGACATCGCGGAATGTACCCCCATCGACATGCACCTGCGCCAGGTTCATCGCCTGTGGAAAGCGATTGCCGATTGCCCCAAGCCCGTGGTCGCCGCCGTCAATGGTTATGCCCTGGGCGGCGGCTGCGAATTGGCCATGCACGCCGACATCATCGTCGCGGGGCGCAAGGCGGTTTTCGGGCAGCCTGAGGTCAAGGTCGGGATCATGCCCGGCGCCGGCGGCACGCAGCGCCTGACGCGGGCCGTCGGAAAATTCCGGGCCATGAAGATGCTGCTCACCGGGCTGACGATCAGCGGCGAGGAAGCCTTCGCCATGGGCCTGGCCAGCGAGGTGGTCGAGGACGACCAGGTGCAGGCGCGGGCACAGGAACTGGCCGGGACGATCGCGGCCATGCCGCCTCTCGCGGTGACCCAGATCAAGGAAGTGCTGCTCGCCGGCCAGGATGCCTCGCTCGACGCCGCCCTGATGCTGGAGCGCAAAGCCTTTCACCTGCTTTTCGCCAGCCAGGATCAGAAGGAAGGCATGGCCGCCTTCTTCGAAAAACGGAAACCCAGCTATACAGGACATTGAATCATGGATACCCAGGTTGAAACTGAAACGCCGATCGTGCTCGGGATCGTCGGTGCCGGCCTGATGGGGCGGGGCATCGCCCAGATCGCCGCCCAGGGCGGCATCTCCGTCGTCATGCACGACAGCCGGCCGGGTGGCGCGCAGGAGGCAAGGGATGCCATCGTCGCCACCCTGGAGACCCTGGCGGCCAAAGGCAAGTTGACGGCGGAATCCGTCACGGCCAGCGCCGCTCGCCTCAGAGTGGCCGAATCGCTGGCCGATCTGGCGTCCTGCGCCGTGGTCATCGAAGCCATCTTCGAAAAGCTGGACGTCAAGCGCGAACTGTTCCAGCAACTGGAAGCGGTCGTCGGCGCGGATTGCATCCTGGCGACCAATACCTCGTCGCTGTCCATCACGGCAATTGCCGCTTCCTGCGCCCATCCGGGGCGAGTCGCCGGTTTCCACTTCTTCAGCCCGGTTCCGCTGATGAAGATTGTCGAAGTCATCACCGGCCCGCTCACCGGCGAGGGCATCGCCGACGCCCTGACCGCCCTGGCGCGCCGGATGGGACATACTCCGGTGCGCGCCAGCGATACGCCGGGCTTCATCGTCAATCACGCCGGCCGCGGCTATTTGACGGAATCCCTGCGCGTCCTCGGCGAAACGATCGCGCCCTATCCCGAAATCGACCGCATCCTGCGCCTGGGCGCCGGTTTTCGGATGGGGCCGTTCGAGCTGCTCGATTTGACCGGGCTGGATGTTTCGCAGCCGGTCATGGAATCGATCTACGAGCAGTACTATCAGGAGCCGCGTTTCCGTCCGTCGCCGATCGCCCGCCAGCGGCAGACCGCCGGGTTGTTCGGCCGCAAAAGCCAGCGCGGGTTTTACCGCTACGAGGGCGGCAAAAAACAAGAGATCGCGCCGCCTCCCGTACCGTCCCGCCGCGATGTGCCGGTTTGGCTCAGGCCGAGCGAGACGGAGGCTTTTCCGGCGGTGGTGGAACTGCTGCGCAAGATCGGCGCGACGATCGATACCGGCGAGCGCCCCGGCACAAGCTCACTGTGCCTGCTGTTGCCCATCGGAGGGGACGTCAGCACGGCGGCTGTCGCGTCCGGACTCGATCCGGCCCGCTGCGTCGGTCTCGATCCGCTTTTCCTGAACGGCTGCCGCACGCTGATGACCTGCCCGCTCACCGCCCCGGATTATCGTGACGCGGCTCATGCCTTGCTGTCCGCCGATGACGTTCCCGTCGCCGTCATCCGCGACAGTCCGGGCTTCGTTTCCCAGCGCGTCGTCGCCACCATCGTCAATATCGGCTGCGATATTGCCCAGCAGAATATTGCCACGCCGGAAGACATCGACCGCGCCGTCACCCTTGGCCTCGGCTATCCGCAGGGGCCGCTGGCCATGGGCGACCGCCTGGGCGGAGCGACCATCCTGCGCATTCTCGACGGCCTGTTCGACTTCTACCGCGATCCGCGCTACCGCCCCAGCCCCTGGCTGAAGCGCCGCGCCCTGCTCAAGGTCTCCCTGCTGACCCACGAATGATTTTTTTCCTAGGACAACGCCATGCTCGATGCCTATCTCTATAACGGCCTGCGCACCCCCTTCGGACGACAGGGCGGCGCGCTCGCCCCGATTCGCCCCGACGACCTGATTGCCGCCGTCATTCGTCGACTCATTGCCGATTCGCCTTTCGCCGTCGAGCAGATCGAGGACGTCATTCTCGGCTGCGCCTGCCAGGCCGGCGAGGATAGCCGCAACATCGCGCGCCATGCCGTGTTGCTTTCCGGTCTGCCGGTGAATACGCCCGGCAAGACGGTGAATCGCCTGTGCTCGAGCGGTCTCGCCGCCGTGCTCGACGCCGCCCATGCCGTCAGTTGCGGCGAAGGCGAGCTCTTCATCGCCGGCGGAGTCGAAAACATGAGCCGCGCCCCCTTCGTCGTCGCCAAGAGCGAGAGCGCCTACGGTCGCGACTTCAAGGTTTTCGATTCGGCCATCGGCGCGCGTTTCCCCAATCCGCTGATCATCAAGCAGTATGGCGGCCACACCATGCCGGAAACCGCCGACAATGTCGCCCGCGACCTGGGGCTGTCCCGCGAGGACAGTGATCGCTTCGCCGCCGCCACGCAAGCCAGGTTTGCCGCAGCCCAGGCCAGCGGCTTCCTGGCTGGCGAAATCATGCCGATCGAAGTGCCGACCGGCCGCAAGACGCCGCCGCGCGTCGTTTCGGTGGACGAGCATCCGCGTCCCGATACCACGTTTGAAATCCTGAGCAAGCTGAAGGCGCTGTTCGAGGGCGGCGTCACCACCGCTGGCAATGCCTCTGGCATCAATGACGGCGCCGTCGCCATGTTCATCGGCAACAAGGCCGTCGGTGACAAAGCCGGCATCAAGCCGATGGCGCGCATCCTCGCGGGCGCCGCGGCCGGCGTCGAACCGCGGGTCATGGGCATCGGCCCCGCCCATGCCATTCCCAGGGCGCTGGCGCGCGCCGGCCTGACCCTGGCGGACATGGACATCATCGAGATCAATGAAGCCTTCGCCGCCCAGGTGCTCGGCTGCCTGAAGCTGCTGGATCTCGCTTTCGACGACCCTCGCGTCAATCCCAACGGCGGGGCCATCGCCGTCGGCCATCCGCTCGGCGCTTCCGGCGCCCGCCTTGCCCTGACCACCGCCCGCGAACTGGTACGCCGCAACGGCCGCTATGCCGTCATCAGCCTGTGCATCGGCGTCGGCCAAGGACTGGCTGTTGTCATCGAACGTCCCTGATTGGGGAGAAACCCATGTCCGAAGGAGCGCTTTCCCACATTCGCGTTCTCGATCTTTCCCGCGTCCTTGCCGGCCCCTGGGCCACCCAGATTTTGGCCGACATGGGTGCCGAAGTCATCAAGGTAGAGCGTCCCGGCAGTGGTGACGATA
>JAITIQ010000254.1 GCA_031279425.1 Accumulibacter sp. | reverse complement strand
CGGATGCGAGCGATCACTTCGCCGCGCCGCGCCTCGGAAATGAGCCGCGTGCGCACCGGCGTGCGGCCCGGCGGCAGTTCGTCGAGCACGGAAACGTCGAGGTCGGCGTAATAGCTCATGGCCAGCGTGCGCGGGATTGGCGTCGCCGACATCATCAACTGGTGCGGTCGATTCGTCTCCCTGCCGCCCTTGCGCGCAAGCTCCAGCCGCTGTGCCACACCGAAGCGATGCTGCTCGTCGACGATGGCGAGCCCCAGGCGCGCGAAATCGACTTCCTCCTGGATCAGGGCATGCGTGCCGACCACGAGCCCCGCGGCATCCGCCGCTTTCCGCCGCGCGGCCCGCTTGGCCGCCCGCTTCTGACCGCCGGACAGCCAGGCCACCTCGACGCCCAGCGGGATGAGCCAGGCGCGCAGTTTCTCGTAATGCTGCTCGGCGAGAATCTCGGTGGGCGCCATGAAGGCCGCCTGGTAGCCGGCTTCGATCGCCTGACACGCCGCCAGCGCGGCGACGATGGTCTTGCCGCTGCCGACGTCGCCCTGCAGGAGCCGCTGCATCGGATACGGCTGGGCGAGGTCGTGTACGATCTCGGCGGCGACGCGCCGCTGCGCCGAAGTCAGGGCGAAGGGCAGAGATTCGCGCAGCCGGCGAGCCAGGACGCCCGGCGGATCGATGGACGGCGCGCCGCGGCGGCGGCGCGAGAGATAGGCCCGGCGCAGGGAAAGCTGCTGCGCCAGCAGTTCGTCGAACTTGATCCGCCGCCAGGCCGGGTGGCTGCGTGTTTGCAGCGAGTTTTCCGGCACGCCGGGCGGCGGCGCGTGCAGCAGGCGGACCGCCGCCGCGAAGCTCAAAAAACCGTGTTTTTCACGCCACGCCTCGTCGAGCGATTCGGCCAGGTCGACCCTGGCCAGCGCCGCGCCGATCAGCCTGCGCAGGACGACCTGAGAGACACCCGCCGTCGTCGGATAGACCGGCGTCAGCGCCTGCGGCAGAACCTCTTCCTTGCCGACGGGGCGATAGCGCGGATGCACCATCTCGGCGCCCAGAAAGCCCTCGCGAATCTCGCCGAAGACGCGCAGTTTGAGTTTTTCGTCGCGCGCCCGTTCGAACTGCCGGGTCTGGCTGCCGTAGAAATTGAGGAAACGCAGCGTCAGCTCCCCGCTGCCGTCGGCGACCTGCACCAGCAACTGGCGGCGCGGGCGAAACTGCACGGCGATTTCCCCGACCGTCACCTCCAGTTGGACCGCCTCACCGCGTCCCGCCCGGGCGATCTCGGTGACGCGCGTCTCGTCCTCGTAGCGCAACGGCAGGTGCAACACGAGATCGTTCGCGCCGATCAGGCCGATTTTCTTCAGGCGCGCCAGGAGTGCGGCGGGCGCCTCGATCGTGTCGGCGGCTGCCACGCCGTTCGCTTACCGCGTCAGGACCAGGATCGCGTCCGCCTCGACCAGCGCGCCGCGCGGCAGGGCCGCCACGCCGACCGCCGCGCGCGCCGGATAGGGCTGCGCGAAATAACGCGACATCGCCTCGTTGAATTTGGCGAAATGAGCAAGATCGGCGAGATAGGCGTTCAGCTTCACGACGTCGGCGAGCGAGCCGCCGGCGGCTTCGGCGATGACCTTCAGGTTTTCCAGGACCCGCTCGATCTGCCCGTCGATGCCCTCGGCCAGGAGCATCGACGACGGGTCGAGGCCGATCTGTCCGGAGATGTAGACGGTATCGCCGACGCGCACCGCCTGGGAATAGGTGCCGATCGCCGCGGGGGCTCTGCTTGTCTGTACGATGGTTTTTTCCATGGCGGAATATCCTATGTATCGCCGTATAGCCGTGACGCGGATGGCTTGAAATCACCGATCCTTTTCTTGTGAGGCCCTGTCATCTCCCCTCCCTTTTTGGCACCATCAGCGCCTCGATACCCATTGCCTTCATCTTCGCGCGCGCCGAGTCGGCTTCCTTCCGGTCCTTGAAGGGGCCGACCAGCACCCTGGTTTCCAGCGTGACCGGGATGCCTTCCTGCGCGAGCCTGGCCCGGACGTCCTCCGCTCGCCGCGGATCGGTGAACACGCCGGCCTGGAAAGTGTATCCGGAAAACAGCCTGGGCGGCAGCGGCTGCCGCCGCTGGCCGCCCGGGATCGGCACGGGTTGCGTCGGTGTTTTGGCGATGGTCTTCGCGCCGGGCGGGGCCGGCGTCTCGGGGCTTTCCCGTTGTCGCGCCGGTTCGGACGCGGCGGCCGGCGGCGCCGGTGCGGCGCGCCGGGGCGTCCGCGCCCTCTGCCTGGAGGCGGGAACGGGAGAAGAAGAAGGAGCGGGAACGGGGGTCGCCTCCTCCGGCGGCGCCGCGTCCGGGCTGGCCTCATTCACCGGGGCCGCCGGAGGCGCGCTTGCCTCCGGCACGCCGACGCTGGCCGGATCCTCCTCGGGAAGCGGTGCCGGCAGGACCGGTCCGGAGGATTCGGCAGGCAGGGATGGCTCGGGTCTCCTGGTCACGGGGACGGGGTCGGTGAAGCGCGGCAGGGTGCTTTCGGACTCGTCCGAACGAACTGCCAGATGGTCGAACACGGCGAGACCGCCGAGCAGGATGGCGATCATCAGGCCGGCGATGCCCATGCGCCACACCAGCTTGCGCCGGATATCTCCGGAATCGTCGTGTTCCGGGGGAGAGAGCCCGGAATCCGGGTTTTCGTTCGGCATTGCGTCGTCTCCAGTCAATCCAGCGCCTGTTCCTCGTTCCTGGCCAGGGCGACCAGCAGTTCGGCCTCGGCGCGCGAAATGCCGCACACCGCCGAGATGTCCGCGGCGTCGCGCCCCTGCACGGCCAATTGCATCGCGTCGCTGTAAAACGGCGAAGTATCCCGCACCGGCTGGGCCTTGTCCGTTTCCCGCCGTCCTTCGCGCAGCGCCCGGATTTCCGCGCGCAGCCTGCCGATTTCCCGGCGCAACTGGGCCAGGTCCTGTTCCAGCATTCTGATCCTCGCCGGATCGGCGCTCGTGGCGGGAGGCTCGTTCTGCGCGAGCGCCGGTTCCGGTTCGGACTTCGATTCCGGCTCCCGCTCGGGTTCGGGCTCCCGCTCGCGGTCCCCGGCGGGCCGCGCCGCGCCGGCGGAACGCTCCGGCGCCCCGGTCATCGGCGTTTCGGATTCCTGGACGGCGGCATATGAGCGCACGGCGTTGCGGACTTCGCCCGGCGACAATTCCGGCATGGACGGGCCCTCGCGGCGCAGGCGGCTGATGCTCAGGAAGGTGAACAGGATGTAGAGTACCAGCAGCACGATGATCGCCATCAATATCTCGCGCCAACTCAAAGAAGCCAGAAACTCCACCAAATCCATCGATGTCCTTTGATTACCCTGAATTCCCCCGGTCCGCAGGTCGGGCATGCCTGCCCGGCATCGGTCCATGCCGGGCAAATAAACCCGCTGGTTTTCCGTCGTGTTCGCCGTGCTCACCATGATGCGGCCGCTTTTCAGATTATCCTAGAAACCACGGTAGACCACGGAAAATATGGAAAATACAGCGAAAAACAAAAGTTACTTGATGGGAAACCGAGTTCGGTTCACGAGATGAGCCTGCGTGGTCATGGCACGGCCCCCCCGAGAATCCGTTCATGATTTCGATGAGCCGCTACCGTTTTTCCCCGCTCGACGCCGGAGCCAGTGAAGTCGCCTGCTTTGCGAAGGATTCAGGATCATGCCAGCCGACCTGCCGCAGAAGACGGCGGATCGGCGCGGGCAGGGCCGCCGTGGCGATTTCGTCCGGCGTCAGCCATTCCCATCCCGGCTCGCCGGCTTGCCGAGCGCTTCCGTCTACTTCGCACAGGCAAGGCAGAAGGGTCAGGCGAAAGTGGGTGAAGGCATGGCGCATAGCGGGCCGTTCCTGCGCGCGCAGGAGCTGGAACCCGTGCCGCCGCGCGAATGCGGCGGCATCTTCAGAAATCTCGGGCAAGGCCAGCAGGCCGCCCCAGATGCCCGCCGGCGGCCGGCGTTCGAACAGCACGCGGCAGCCGTCGGTCAATACCAGCACCTTCGAGACGCGCTCGGGGCGCGTCCGGGATGGACGGGCCGCCGGCAGTTCGGTCTGCCGACCGTCGCGCCACGCGGCGCAGTCCACTTGCAGCGGACAGGCGCCGCATACGGGATCGGCGCGCGTGCAGACGATGGCTCCGAGATCCATCAATCCCTGCGTGTAGGCTTCGAGGCGCGCGGCCGGCAGCAGGGATTCGGCCAGTTGCCACAATTTCTTTTCGACCGGGGCGCTGCCGGGGAAACCCGCGATGCCGGAATGCCTTGCGAGCACGCGCTTGACGTTGCCGTCGAGAATCGCGGCGCGTGAGCCGAAAGCGAAGACGCCGATCGCCGCTGCCGTGGATCGGCCGATTCCCGGCAATCCGGCGAGCTGCGAAATTTCGCGCGGGAAATTCCCGGCATGCCGGGCGGTGATTTCCCGCGCGCAGTGGTGCAGATGACGCGCCCGGGCGTAGTAGCCAAGCCCGGCCCAGGCTTCGAGAACCGCCTCGAGCGGCGCCGCCGCGAGCGCTCCAACGTCGGGAAAGCGCGCGAGGAAGCGCCGGTAATAAGGAATCACCGTGACGACCCGGGTCTGTTGCAGCATGATCTCGGACAGCCAGATGCGGTAGGCGTCACGCGTTCCCTGCCAGGGCAGATCGTGGCGGCCGTGTTCCTCCTGCCAGCGGATCAGGCGGCTGGCGAAGGAATCCGGGGCGGTCGGAGCGCGCATCTGGGGTTATTCATCCCAAAAACTTCTGTCCAAGCCAAAAAAATCTCTGACTAATTCCAGATTGCATCAGAAACGACTATTTTGCGGCTGTGCCGGAGAGAACGACGCCCTCTCCCACCCTCCGGCGCGCAGCGCCGCTGGCCAAAGGACGAAGGAATGGGACGTCCGTCCACTCTCCCCTGCGGAGAAACCGCGGCGCTTCGCGCCGGAGGCTTGGCTCCCCCTCTCCCGGCCTTCGGCCACCCTCTCCCCCCTGCGGGGGGGGGGGGGGGGGGGCGAGGGGAACGGGTGGGTTCGTCATCGCGAGGACGAGAGGCCCGCGGCAATCCATGCGGCGGATCGCTTTTCCGAAACATTGTGGCAACCCCCGGGCCGTCTGGATTGCCACGGCGCCCGCTCCTCGCCATGACGAGTGTGGTATATGATGCGCATTATTTTGTTAATATTCCTCAGAGTTCCTCTGATTCCGGCGGGTGATGTTTTGCGGCGGTAAAATCGGACGGGCGAAGCATCACCATGAACGCGCACCGAGAAAGGCAGACCATGAGTCAGAACACGCAGCAGCTTTCCCTGGACACGATTGCGGAAATTCCCGAAATCGCTCCGCTGGCGGGGCAGGAAATCTCCACCGAGGTCCTCATCGAAAAATACGCCAAGGGGCCGGAAACCAACGTCCACGACGTGCGCCGCCGCGTCGCCCGGGCGCTTGCCGTCCACGAGGACGAGAAACATCGCGCCCAATGGGAAGAGCGTTTTCTCTGGGCTCAGGAAAACGGCTTCATTCCGGCCGGCCGGATCAATTCCGCCGCCGGCACCACGCTCTCGGCCACGCTGATCAATTGTTTCGTGCAGCCGGTGGGCGATTCCATCGTCGAAATCGTCGATGGCAAGCCGGGCATCTACAGCGCTCTGGCGGAAGCCGCCGAGACCATGCGGCGCGGCGGCGGCGTGGGCTACGATTTTTCCTCGATCCGTCCGCAGGGCGCGCTGGTCAAGGGCACGCAATCGCGCGCCTCGGGCCCGGTCTCGTACATGCGCGTCTTCGACCGTTCCTGCGAGACGGTAGAATCCGCCGGCGCGCGCCGCGGCGCGCAGATGGGCATCCTGCGCTGCGATCATCCGGACATCGAAACCTTCATCCACGCCAAGGACCGCGGCGACCTTTCCAATTTCAACATCTCCATTGCCGTCACCGACGACTTCATGCGGGCAGTCGAGGGCGACGGCGAGATCGAACTCATCCATCGCGCCGAACCCAACGCCGACATGAAGCTCGGTGGCGCCCATCCGCGTGACGACGGCCTGTGGGTCTACCGCCGGATGCGCGCGCGCGAACTGTGGGATCAGGTGATGAAATCAACCTACGACCATGCCGAACCGGGAATCCTGTTCCTCGACCGCATGAACCACGACAACAACCTCCATTACTGCGAAGTCATCGAGGCCACCAATCCCTGCGCCGAGCAGCCGCTGCCGTCCTATGGCTGCTGCTGCTTGGGTTCGATCAACCTGACGCTGTTCGTGCGCCAGGCTTTTTCCAACCGGGCCGAGTTCGACTTCGAAACCTTCGGAGAAGTCATCGGGGTCTCCCAGCGCATGCTCGACAACGTGCTCGACGTGACCGCCTGGCCGCTCGAGCGCCAGCGCGAGGAAGCGGCCAACAAGCGGCGCATCGGCCTCGGTTTCACCGGCCTGGGTGACGCGCTGTGCATGCTCGGTCTGCGCTACGACCGCCCGGAGGCCACGGCGATGGCCGCGCGCATCTCCGAATACCTGCGCAACACCGCCTACCTCGCCTCGGTCGAGCTGGCCAGGGAGCGTGGCGCCTTTCCGTTGTTCAACGCCGAGCTCTACCTGTCCGGCGGCAATTTCGCCTCGCGCCTGCCAGCCGAGATCAAGGCGGAAATCCGCAGGCACGGCATCCGCAATTCGCATCTTCTGTCCATCGCGCCGACCGGCACCATCTCGCTCGCCTTCGCCGATAACGCCAGCAACGGCATCGAGCCGCCCTTCTCCTGGACCTACAGCCGCAAGAAGCGCATGGCCGACGGTACCCTCAAGGAATACGCGGTCGAGGACTACGCCTGGCGTCTGTACCGGCATCTGGGCGGCGACGTCGACAAGCTGCCCGAGTGTTTCGCCAGCGCGCTGGAAATTTCGGCCGAAGCGCACAAGAACATGGTCGCCGCCGTCGCCCCGTACATCGACACCTCGATTTCCAAGACGGTCAACGTGCCCGCCGACTACCCCTACGAAGATTTCCAGAATCTCTACCTGAGCGCCTGGGAATCCGGCCTGAAAGGGCTGGCCACGTATCGCCCCAACAGCGTGATGAGCTCCGTGCTTTCCGTCGAGACCCCCAGGCAGACCGAGGAGAAGAAGCAGCCGCAGGATTTCGTCAGCGGTGACGCCAACCGCCGCCTGTCGATCAAGAACCTGCCGGCGCCGGTGCTCTCCAGCCTGCGCTGGCCGGGGCGTCCGAACCTGCCCGAGGGCAACATGGCGTGGACCTACATGATCGACCATGGCCATGGAAAATTCGCCCTGTTCGTCGGCCACGTCGACCAGGAAGGCCGTTCCTGGCCGTTCGAAGCCTGGGTCAACGGGCCGGCGCAGCCGCGCGGCCTGGGCGCCGTGGCCAAGACCCTGTCGATGGATATGCGCGCCAACGACCACGGCTGGCTCAGGTTGAAGCTCGAATCGCTGGCCAGAACGCCCGACAGCGAGGGCTTCGACATGTCCTTTCCGCCGCACGAGGAAAAAAGGCGCATGCCCTCGGTCGTCGCCGCCATCGCCCGCCTGATCGAATACCGCGTCGAGCAGCTGGGCGCGTTCAGGCACGAAGGCCCGACGCCGGTGCTCGACGCCCTGTTCAGCCTGAAGGAGCCGAAGACCGGCACCGACGGCACTCTGTCTTGGACGGTCGACGTATTGAATCCGGCAACCAGCGAGGATTTCGTCCTCGGCTTGAAGGAAATCACCCTGCCCGACGGCGTCACGCGGCCCTATTCGGTCTGGCTCTCCGGCAACTATCCGCGCGCCCTCGACGGCCTGACCAAGCTCCTGTCGCTCGACATGCGCGTGCTCGACCCCGCCTGGATCGGCATGAAGCTGAGAAAACTGCTCGACTACCCCGAACCGCTCGGCGACTTCATGGCCTTCATCCCCGGCACACGCCGGCAGAAGACCTACGCCTCGACCGTCGCCTACATCGCCAGCCTGATCATCCATCGCTACGCGATGCTCGGCATTCTCGACGAAAACGGCTTCCCGCTGCAGCAGATGGGCATTCTCGAAGCGCCGGCCAGCAAGACCGCGCCCAAGCCCACCGCCGGCCGGCTGTGCGGTGAATGCGGCAACTTCACCATGATCCGCAAGGATGGCTGCGACTTCTGTACCGCCTGCGGCGCGGTGGGCACCTGCGGCTGAGGACTGCCGGCCGCTTCCCGCATTCCTTCCCCACGACGAGCCGCCATGCCGGAAGCGCGTCCTCGTCCGCTTCGTGGCTTTTCGCGGGGCGGGGCGCCAGAGGATGAAGAAACCATCAGCAGGAAAAAATCATGCCGAACGTTCGTCCGATGGACTCGGTGAGTTTCGTTCTCAGTCTTCCGTTTGCTGTCCGCCGATTTCCAGCGCCACCTCGGCCCCGCCCTGCGGATGGTTGGCGAAATGCGCGTCGCCGCCGTGCAGTTGCGCGACTTCGCGCACGAAGGGCAGACCCAGTCCGGTGCTCTTGCGTCCGGTGGCGGGACGCGGCAGGGAATAGAAACGTTCGAAGAGCCGCGGCAGGGCGTAGCCGGGCGCGCCTTCGCCGTGGTCGCGCACCGTGAGCCGCGACTTGCCAGGCTGTTTTTCCAGGGTGAGGTCGATTTCTCCGCCGGCGGGCGAAAAGTCGATGGCGTTGTCGAGCAGGTTGCCAACCGCCTGCTGCAACAGAAAGACGTCGCCGCGGCAGAGGCAGGCGTTCGGTGCTCGCACGCTTACTTTCAGGCCGCGTTTTCCCAGGGCGCCCGCGCGGCTGGCGACGGTCTCGCGGAGCAGCCCGGCCAGATCGAGCGGGCGATCGTCTTCCAGCCGCTGCAATTGTTCGACGCACGCCAGTTGCAGCATGCGTTCGATGATCGACTGCATGCGCCCCGACTCTTCCTGGATCGTGGCGGCGAAACGCCGCCGTTCGGCATCCGGCAAACCGCCTTCGAGCAGTTCAGCGGCGGAGACGACGGCGGTGAGCGGACTTTTCAGCTCGTGGGCGAGATTCTGCACATATTTTTCCACGTACTGCTTGCCTTCCAGCCGCTCGCGCATGGCGGCGAGCGAGCGCGCCAGTTCGGAGAACTGCCGGCCGCCGCCGGTCGGCGCCTGCGCCTTGCGTCCGGCGGAAACGGCGCGCGCGTAACGGATCAGGCCGTGGATCGACCAGCTGAGCCAGGCGCAGAAAAGGACGCCGATCAGCGTCGAGACGGAAAGCATGACGAGGCCGCTGGAACGGATGCGGCCGGTCATGCGCTCGACATAGGGCAGAAGCGTCGCCGTCGGCTTGGCGAAAGTGAGCGCGCCGATGCGCTCACCGTCCTTCACCACCGGCGCCGCGACGTGCATCGACGACGAGAGGGGATTGTCGGGGTCGTCGCGCGTGGTGCGCGCGCCGTATCCGCCGCGCAGAGCGCGGGCGATGTCGTTCCATTGCGAAAAGTCTTCGCCCGCCGCCCGGCCCGCGGAGTCGAACACCACCTTGCCCCGCCGGTCGGTGACGTAGACGCGAAATTCCAGGGTTTCCTTGCGGATATCGAAGATGTCGGCGCCCGGCTGACGCCGCTCAGCGGCCCGGATCGCGGCGGCAAAGGCGCCGTCGCCGATGCGCCCGGCGGCCAGGTCGGCAGCGGCGAATTCGGCGAGCAGGTTGGCGGTATCCACCTGCGTTTCTTCCCGCGCCTGCCGCAATCCCGGAGAAATCTCATCGATGACCGTGTCGAGCACGAACCAGGCGGCCAGCCCCAGGACGAGGAAGTAACCGAGAAACAGGCGGACGGAGATATTCACGGGTCGAAGCTGTAGCCCAGGCCGCGATGGGTGACGATGATGGAGTCACGTTCGGGGCACACGGCGCGCAGCTTGGCGCGCAGGGTCTTGACATGGGTGTCGACGGTGCGCTCTTCCGTCTCCTCGGCCTCATACCAGACCTTGTCCATCAGCTGGGCGCGTGAATACACGCGACCCGGATGTTCGAGCAGGCAGGCCAGCAGCAGATATTCATAACGGGTGAGATTGAGCCACTGCCCCCCCGCAGGCAACGCGCATGCCCTCACGGTCGACGCGGAAAGCCGGAGCCGTGTCGGCGGGCGCTTCCGGCGCGCCCTTGCCGCGCGCGCGACGCAGGATGGCGCGCACGCGCGAAACCAGTTCGCGCGGAGAAAACGGCTTGGTGACGTAATCGTCCGCGCCCAGTTCCAGCCCGACGACGCGGTCGACTTCCTCGGCGCGCGCGGTGAGGAAGAGGATCGGCACGTCCGACCGGCGGCGCAGTTCGCGGCACACGTCGAAGCCGCTCATGTCCGGCAATCCCACGTCGAGGATGATCAGCGCATAGGGTGTCGCCGCCGCGCGCGCCGTGGCCTCGCGCCCCAGTCCGCAGCGGTCGGCGGCGTAGCCTTCGGCGGAAAGCGCGTAGGCCAACGTGTCGGCGATCGCCGGCTCGTCGTCGACGATGAGGATTTTCATCCCCTCAGCCCTGGAAATCGAAGCGTCCCTCGGCGATCAGGCTTTCGATTGGCCGGCGCTCGTTCGGCGCTTCGCGCGCCCGGAGTTCGGGCGAGAGCGCGGCGTCGGCGCTGTGGCGACCGATGACGATGGCGCTCTCCAACCGGAAGCCGTCCGGGATGGCCAGGACTCGTTGCGCGGCCTGCCGGTCGAAGCCGCCGACGACGTGCGCGGCGAGTCCGGCCAGGCTGGCTTGCAGGATCAGATACGCCACGGCGGCCCCGGTGTCGTACGATGAATAACCGGTGTCGATGGCTTCGGCGCTGCCGGGCGGGATGAACTTCTGCGCCGAGACGGCAAAGACCAGCGCGGAAGCGCGTTGCGCCCAGACCCGGTTGCCCGGAACCAGCAGATCGACGAAGCGCTGCCAGTCCGCCGTGTCCCGGCGGGCGTAGATGAAGCGCCACGGCTGGGCGTTGTAGGCCGAAGGCGCCCAATGCGCGGCTTCGAACAGCCGCTTGAGATCGTTTTCCGTGAGGATCGATTCGTCGTAAGCGCGCGGCGACCAGCGTTCGACGAAGATGGGGCTGACGCCGTGTGCGGCGGCGCGTGTCTGGGTCATGAAAGTTTCCTTGTCTGCGTGGGAGTCGGAGTAAATCGACGGGCATTGTATCCGCTTCCTGGAAGCGAGGTGGAAACGAACGACGGGGAACACAGGGCATGAGCGCAATGGACAGTCATGGCGGCAGGCGCCAGTCGCGCGGCGAAGAAAGATGCGGCGGTACGCGAGCCTCCGGAGGATCACGCTTTCGTTTTTGGGAATGTTATTTGCGCGTACTCCCTTACGGGTTGAACAGAAAATTCATCACGTCTCCATCCTTCACCACGTAATCCTTTCCTTCGGCGCGCATCTTCCCCGCCTCCTTGGCCCCCTGCTCGCCGTTGCAGGCGATGTAGTCGTCGTAGGCGATCGTCTGCGCGCGAATGAAGCCGCGCTCGAAATCGGTGTGGATGACACCGGCGGCCTGCGGCGCGGTATCGCCGCGGTGGATCGTCCAGGCGCGCGCCTCCTTGGGGCCGGCGGTGAAGAAGGTCTGCAGGCCGAGCAATTCGTAGGCGGCGCGGACCAGGCGGTCGAGACCCGGTTCCTCGAAGCCGAGGTCGGCCAGGAACAACTGCTTTTCCTCGTCTTCCAGCTCGACGATTTCCGCTTCGATGGCGGCGCAGATCGGCACGACTTTCGCGCCTTCGACTTCGGCGCGTTTTTGCACGGCGTCCCAATACGGGTTGTCGCCAAATCCGTTCTCGCCGACGTTGGCCGCGTAGAGCACGGGCTTGGCGGTGATCAGGCAGAAAGGCCTGAGCCTGGCCTTTTCTTCCCTCGAGAGATCGAGCGCGCGCACGGGCCGGGCCTGGTCGAGCTGGGCCAGGCACTTTTCCAGCACGGCGACGAGCAACTTGGCTTCCTTGTCGCCACCGGCGCCGGCCGGCTTGCGGTAGCGATGGAGCGCCTTGTCGACGGTGGCGAGGTCGGCGAGCGCCAATTCGGTGTCGATGACTTCGATGTCGCGCAGCGGATCGATGCGACCGGAGACATGCGCCACGTTGTCGTCGGAAAAGCAGCGCACGACGTGCAGCACGGCGTCGGTCTCGCGGATGTTGGCCAGGAACTGGTTGCCCAATCCTTCACCCTGGGACGCGCCGGCCACCAGCCCAGCGATATCGACGAATTCGGTGACCGCCGGCACGACCCGCTGCGGCTTGGCGATCGCCGCCAATCGGGCGAGCCGGGCGTCGGGCACCTCGACGATGCCGACCGAGGGCTCGATGGTGCAGAAGGGGTAGTTTTCCGCCGCCACGCCGGCCTTGGTCAGCGCGTTGAAGAGGGTGGACTTGCCGACGTTCGGCAGGCCGACGATTCCACATTTCAAGCTCATGGTGAAATTCCTGGACGATGAAAGCCATTAGAGCACGTTTAACAAACGGATGCGCGCCGGAGGGAACGACGCCATCTCCCGCCCAGCGGGGGAGGAGAATCCATCAGAAGAATCCGGCGCAGCCGCAAACTGACTATCCTCTGTCCTCAGTCCTCTGCCTTCACGATCCCCCCCGTGTCTCCGGGTTTTCATGCTGGACGGCGCT
>JAITIQ010000244.1 GCA_031279425.1 Accumulibacter sp. | reverse complement strand
GCCTGTTGTCCGAACAGGGTGGCAAGCTGAGCATCCTTTCCGACGAGAGCGATACCTTCCTCAACCTGAGCGGCGGTCTGCGCGGCGGCGTCGCCAGCCTGGACGTTGTCCTCAAGGGTCATTCCGGCTCGGCCATCCGCGTCGACCGGCAAGGTCGGGAAGCGCATCTCGACCGGCCCGTGCTCTCCATGGGCCTGATCGTGCAGCCGGAAAGCTTCGCCGAACTGACCGCGGGGCGGCGCATGCGCGGCACGGGACTCCTGGCCCGCTACCTTTATGCGGTGCCGACATCGAACATTGGCCGGCGCGACGTGCGCCGCCGCGTCCCGGTGCCTGCCCCGGTTTCCGAGGGCTATCACCAAACGGTCATGGACTTGTTGCAAGGGTACGAGAAACGCGGCCGGGAGCCGCGAGTCCTGACGTTCGCACTCGACGCCCGGGAGGCCTGGCTCGAATTCGCCGATGGCGTGGAAAAAAGCCAAGGCGAAGGCGGGCGCTTCGAGGCGATCTGTGACTGGACGTCGAAACTGGCGGGACAGGCCGCGCGCGTGGCGGCCTTATTCGAACTGGCCGACGCGGGCCTAGGCGCGGACCTCGTGCGCCGCGAATCCATGGAACGGGCGCTGAAGCTGTGCCGCCTGCTGCCGGTACACGCCGAAGCGGCGTTCGCCATGCTCGGCGCGGACGATGCCGACGGCGATGCGCAAGCCGTGCTGCGCTGGATCCGGGCGAACGCGCTGGACGAATTCACCCGGCGCGACGCACAACGGGCCATGCACGGCCGTTTCTCCAAGGTCGAGCGCTTGAGGCAGGCATTGGACGTCCTGCGCGAAAACTACCTCATCAGCGGAGAAAAGAAGGCGGCGACGGGTGGACGAGCATCCGCCTTCCACCTGGTGAATCCGAAGCTCTACGACGCGGAGACATGACTTATGTCACTAAATTCCTTTTGTCGTAGACATATAAAAATATCTTTATTTATTTTCAAGTAGTTATGTTTACCTCCGGTGACAGTGACAAAAGTGACAAAAGGCTTCAAAGCCAGATGCGGCAAGGCTTGCGGAGCGGTGACAAAAGGAAAGTACCGGTGACAAAAGTGGTAGCCCGGCAACCGGGCTTTTGTCACCGGGGGTTTTTGCGGTTCATGCCTCTGTATCGCCCATGCAGCAAGGCTTACAGGCTTTTGTCACTTTTGTCACTGTCACCGCAGGGGAAAGAGCATACCCGTAGGGAAGCCAGCCCCATGACTTGCCGAAAAGGTACTCCCCCGCCGCGCCCGCTCGGGGGTAATTAGCACCACGGCGTTTCGGGGTTTATGAGGATACATAAGGGGGTTCCGGTTCTATGTTGGGGAAACGATGAAAGATTATCCATCCAAGGAGATGACGACCATGAATGATTTACAAGCACTACAAGCGATCGATGCCGGTATGCGAACGCTATTCGATAACTTCGTTCAGCGCATGATCGAAACGCATCCGGAGATGGCCGACACCATCAAGGATATTTCTTCCAGCATCGTGGCAGGAAACAACAAGCTCTTCTTTTTGGCGGAAGTTGGCCCGTTCGTGGAATGTAAATTGACCTGCTACGTCCAGGAGGGAAACGTTATAAGCTGCTGCTTCAACCGAATCTTCGATGGCCGGTTAGCCGATTCCTGGCCGGGCGGAACGAGGACAGTGCAGTGATCCCGGCGGCATCCTTCCCGCAAGAGCGCTTGGACAAGCTCATTGACGAGTTGGACTTCAGCGATGGATTGTCGCGGGAAACCCGGGAATGGCTGTTGTATGCCTTCCTTCGCCGTAAATACATCCATGGGCGAACGCTGGATTATTGGCTCGGGCTGTTGGGACCGGGACGCCGACAGCCCGCTACTGTGCTGGCGATGATCCAGCGCAACCGATACCTGTGGCAAGCCGTTGCCGCGATCGCCATCGATCCCGGCCAGGGACTCTATCCCCGTTGCGAGCGCTTGGCCGGGCACGTCACGGAATGCCAGAAAGCCTGGAATCAAGGCTACCGGAATACGCCAGCGCCGCCCGAAGCGTGGCCGGAGTGGAAGCGCAATCTGTTCCTCGCCTGGCGGCAGGGCAATGTACCTGCCACGGCGCGAGGACTCTATGAAGCGCTGAAAAAAACGGGAGCTTCATTTCAGTACGATGACGCTACGCTGGGCGCTCCTGACAACAGCAAGGAGCACCTCAATGAAGTGGTATCAGATCATCCAGGCAAAAGGTAATGCCACAGAAGCGGAAATCTTGATCTATGGCGACATCGGCGCATCATGGAACGAAGAAAGCATTACCGCCGCCAACTTGGTCGCCGAACTCAAGGCGATCCCCGCCAGCGTCAAACAGATCACCGTGCGCATCAACTCCATTGGTGGCAGCGTGCCGGATGGCATTGCCATCTTCAACGCCCTGCGCAGCCACGGCGCCCGGATCGTCACCCAGGTCGACGCCGCCGCCTACAGCATCGCCTCGTACATTTTTTTGGCTGGCGACGTCCGACGCATCGCCAACAACGCGATGCTGATGATTCATGCCCCCTGGATGCAAATCGGCGATGGCAACGCCGCCGAACTCCGCGACAAGGCGGACTTGCTCGACCGCTATGCCGACATTATGGCCACTGGCTACGCACGCGCCGGCGCTGCGCTCGACTTCAAGAAGATACTGGCCGAGCGCACCGAACGCTGGTTCGACGCCAAGGAAGCCCTGGCGGTCGGACTCGCCACCGAAATATGCGACAAAGTGCAGGCGTACGCTTGCTACGACGCCGATCGTTTTATTCCTCCCCACTTCAAAAAGGAAAGCTCCACGAATGACGAACTACAGAACGCCATCGACGCCGTATTGAAAGACGACAAGAAACGCCGCGAACACATCGCGAGAATCTTCACGCATGCCGTCCCGAAAAGATTCAACAACGCCGCCATGGCAAAACTGATGAAAGAATGCCAGAACGACATGGGCTGCTCCGTCGAAACTGCGGGCCAGCGCATCCTGGCCAAGATGGCCGAGGGCAGCTTCCCGGTTGGCGGCATCCATATCGACGCCGATGACGATATGGAGCGCGACTTCATCGACGCGGCCAGCGACGCGCTGCTGATCCGCAGCGGCATTCGCGTGCCGAAGCCGAGTCCGATGGCGGCCGACCTGCATCGTATGGGTGTAATGGACATGGCCGCTCGCACCCTCTCGGCACAAGGCCGAGCCACGCACGACATGAGCCAATCCGCCATTCTGGCCGCAGCCACCACCAGCACGAGCGACTTCCCGATACTGTTGGCCAACACCGCCGGCAAGGCCTTGATGCTCGGCTACCAGAACGAACCGGCCAGTCATGTGCTCTGGACTGGAGAAAAGGAAGTCTCCGACTTCAAAACACAAACGCTCGTCGCCCTGTCGTCGGCGCCTAACCTGGAGGAAGTCCCCGAGTTGGCCGAATACACCTACGGTACGTTTTCGGAAATGGGCGAAACATTCGTGGTCAAGACCTTTGGCCGGCTTTTCGGAATATCCCGCCAAGCCCTGATCAACGACGACCTGGCCGTGTTCGTCAATCAACTGAACGCCTTCGGCGCCGCCGCCCGCCGTCTCGAAGCCGACCTCGTCTATGGCAAGCTGCTCGGCAATCCGGACATGATGGACGGAATACCGCTATTCCACGCCAACCACAACAACCTGGCCGCAGTCGGCAGCGCCATTACCGTCGAATCCCTGGGCGCTGCCCGTGCCGCCATGCGCAAGCAAAAGGGTCCGGGCGGGGTTGGCTACATCGACCCCCGCCCGGCGTTCCTGATCGTTCCCGTTGCTCTGGAAACCCTCGCCGAACAACTCCTCGTCTCCCTGGTCGATCCGGCGAAGAGCAACGACACGCCGAACGCCGCGTGGGTCAAGTCGCTGACCGTGGTCGCCGACCCGCGCCTCGACGAGGACAGCCCCGCAGCCTGGTACCTGGCCGTCAGTCCGAAGCAGATGGATACCATCATCCGAGCCTACATCCTCGGCGAAGACCGACCCTACTACGAAGAAAAGATCGGCTTTGAGATCGATGGTATGGAAATCAAGTCGCGCCTGGACATCGGCGTCGGCGCCATCGACTTCCGCGGACTCTACAAAAACCCCGGCGCCAACTGACAGTTTCTCTCGGTCAGGCGAGAGCGCAGACCCATAGCCTGGTCGGGATAGGCGCCACTCCATGGTGGTGGTGTCTACCTTCTACCCATGGGATTGCGCCGGACACTGCCTGTGCCACAGCGAGAGGCCCCTCCGGACTTCCCTTAAGGGAGGTAATTGCACGAGGCCGTCTTCATGCAAAACCAATGAGACAGGGTAATCCTCAAGCCCTAACAACAACAGCGCGACGGTAACAATGACGGTAATAGGTTCGTGTCGAAATCATAAAATCGCTTAACTACAATGGTTGCGGAGGATTTTTTGAATCCTCTCCTGCCAAACACCCCTCTAAAGCAGTCCGATACAGGCCAGAAAACCCAGGAATACCAAGGTTTCTGGCCTTTTTCTTGTCTGAAGCAGTCTGTACCCCGCGGTCAGCCTCAAGGATGCTCGCGAGCGGCGGGATGAGGCCCGGAAGCTGCTGGCCAACGATACCGATCCTGGCGAGACAAAAAAGGCGCGCAGCCGGCGCGAGCAGCGAATACCTTTGCGTCCGTGGCAAGCCGACGGTTCGAGAAGTGGGGGGACGGAAGTCGCGGACAGCACGGCGGAATCGCAAAGGAACAGACTGACGAAGCATATCACGCCCGTCCTGGGGCTGCTTCCCGTGGCGGACATGGATGCCCCGAAGGTGCTGGCGGCGCTAAGGC
>JAITIQ010000199.1 GCA_031279425.1 Accumulibacter sp. | reverse complement strand
ATTCCTTGTGTTGAAAGAGGCCGCGGTTTTGTTCAATACCCCGGCCTGCGAAGCGAAAATTTATTTT
Source organism: Accumulibacter sp. (assembly GCA_031279425.1). Taxonomy (GTDB): domain Bacteria; phylum Pseudomonadota; class Gammaproteobacteria; order Burkholderiales; family Rhodocyclaceae; genus Propionivibrio. The sequence goes on along the minus strand of JAITIQ010000199.1, from coordinate 7,967 downwards.
TGCCGGATGCGGACGTGCCGGATGGGACGGCTGATAGACGGGGGCAAATGCTGCCGCGCGCGACCGTTACCTGCTCATGCCGTCGCCTCGCTCGCTGAATCGCCATGCGGCCACGTGAACAGGCGCTCCCGATGCCGCTCAACCCATTCAAGCGCGAAACGGCGGTACGCAAGGGCATGTGCGGAAAGCTCGGTCTCCGCCCGGTGGACGATGAACGTCTCCCACACAAACGATCTGTCCTCGAAGGGTCTGATGACCGTGTTCTTCCGCACGCTCCCCCACGCCGCGAAATCATAGGATACGGCAATCGCCTCGTTCTCCTCGGCGAGCCTGTGGCAATAGTCGATCTCGGTCGCTTCCATGACGATATCAAGATGCGCGCCGGAGTTGCGCAAGCGGTTAACGATGAGATGATGCGAGGCAAACTCCCTGCTTATAAGCGCTATGGGTTGCTTATCGAGATCGGGGAACGAAAGACAGGATTTGGCGGCGAGCGGATTGTCCTTATGAAGGACGATGCAGGGATGGTGCCGGGTAAACGGAACCGCATGATACGCCGAAAAATCGATCGGCCCGCCGAGTATTCCAAGCTCAACCTCACAGCTTTCGAGGCGAGCTTTCACGATGGTGTCGGGGCTCTCTATTACACGCAGGCTCGTCAGCGGGTGGTTGGCCGAGAAATCTTTCATGAAAGCCCTCGTGAGATAGGCCGATATCCCCTGAGTCGACGCGACGGTCAGCGTAGTTTTCAGTACCTGCGCCCCGTCGATGTCGCCCCTGACGCCCTTGAGAGCCTCGATGACGGTTTTCGCGCGGTGGTAGAGCACATCGCCGTGCGGCGTCGGCTTCACGCCGTAGTGATGGCGGGCGAACAGCGGAACTTCCAACTCATGCTCGATTTTCTGGATGATCTTGCTGCACCCTTGCGGGCTCAAAAACCGCTCCTTTGCCGCCTTGCTGATGCTTTTCGCCTCATAAACCGATACGAAAACGTCCAGATCCCTCGTATTCATACGCGTCGCCTCCGCATCCCGAGAATAGGTGCCGTTATCCCTGATTTGGCAACTCATCGAAACGTGAACTCCTCCCGATTGCAAGAGTATAGCGAACGGCGCCCGCCCGCGCATCGCCCTCAAATAACTATTGCAGGGCTTCCCCGGATCGTTCATTCCCAACACCTATGCCGCAAAGCTACACTTCTGGCACCGGAAGAACCGAGGACACAAAAAGGAGGGATTCATATGGAAGAAAAACGGGCTGTATCGATGGTGAAGAAGACCGTATCGCCTGGGCTCGTGCTGTTCATGATGCTCATGTCGATGACGGCAGGCGCCATGTGTCTCAACAAGGTGGCGCCGATCGTGCCGTTTCTCACCGAGAGCATGGGGCTTACCGGCGCGGGGCAGGCTGGTTTGCTCATATCGGTATTCGTCTTCTCGGGCATTTTCCTCGCCATCCCGAGCGGCGTGATCATCACGAAGTTCGGGTACTACAAAACGGGTATCGTCTCGCTCCTCGCAACGCTCGCGGGCGCGGTCATCGGAGCGCTTGATCCCGGATACGCCGTTATGCTCATCAGCAGGATCGTCGAGGGCATCGGCCTCATCCTGCTCATGACGCTCGGCCCCGCAGCCGTCGGCCGCGTATTCTCCGATGCCAAGCGCGGTTCGGCGATGGGCCTGCTCATGTGTTTCATGGCGTTCGGGCAAATCGCGATGTTCAACTTGGCGCCCCGTATCGCCGAGGCAAGCACCTGGGAGAACGTCTGGTGGTTTACGGCCATCTACGCATTGCTGTTCCTCGTCATCTGGACCGTTTCGCTGAGAAAGCTCGATGTCGCCCTCGGAAGCGACAACGAGAACGCGCCAGCGCACGACGAGCGGGCCCGACTGCTCTCGAAGGCTGTGTTCGCAAGCGAAGGCGTGTGGCTCATCGGTCTCACGCTCATGATCTATCTGATTGCCGAGCAGGGCGTTATCTCGTTTCTACCGACCTACCTCACCGAGGTGCGCGGCATGGACGCCGCAACCGCTGGCTCCATGGTCAGCATTGCCCCGCTCGTCGGCATCCCGGTCGGGATCATCACCGGCATGGTCTCGGATAAAATCGGCTCGCGTAAGAAACCGCTCGGCATCCTCATGTTGGCAAGCGCCGCCACCTATGCGCTCATGCCGACCTTTCCCACTGCGGTATTCCTCGCGCTCGTCGTGCTGTTCGGAATCGCGGTCATGGGCATCGTGGGTTTGTGCTTCTCGGCAGCGGCAGAGCTCGTCGAGCCGCGGCACGGCAATATGGCCGTCGCTCTGCTCAACACATTCCAATGGGTCGGTATCTTCTTGAGCTCGAGCATCGTTGGCCTGCTCATCGAATCGTTCGGCTGGGACATGATGTTCTACATCCTCGTGCCGCTGACCGTCGTGGGTGCCGTCTGCACGTTCATCACACCGAAGCTGCGTTGAGCCACTCAGCGAACGAACGAAGAACGATCAACCATTATCGAAACCGGAGACATATCCATGACACAGGACGTTTTGACCCTCGCAGTCGTGAGCTATGAGCCCACATGGGGCGATACGGAGAAGAATCTCAACCGCATGATCGGCTTTGCCGAATGTGCGGCAAAACGCGGAGCCGACCTCGTGCTGCTCCCTGAAACCGCATTGACCGGCTACGACCTCGACCCCGACAAGACCGGTTCGGAGCAAATGCACCACCGCCTCGCCGAACCCGTCCCCGGTACCTCTTCCCTCGCCATGGCGGACGTGGCAAAAAAGCGCGGCATCTACGTTGCTTTCGGGCTTGCCGAGCGCGCCGAAGACGGAACCGTGTACAACTCGGCAGCCGTTGTCGGTCCCGACGGAAGCGTGATCGGCGCTTACCGCAAGATGCACCTGCCCGCCACCGAGCCGATGTGGGCCGCGCGCGGGTCCGAGCCGTTCATGTTCGATACCCCCTGGGGCAAGATCGGCCTTGCCATCTGCTACGACACGTTCGTGTTCAACGAGATCATGCGCTACTACCGCGCGAACGGCTGCCGCTTGCACCTCAATCCCTGCGCGGTCGACTCGAGCGTGACGGCCCGCAACATCAAGGATGCAATCGAGTACCAGGCCGCCAACAATGCGATCTACATCGCCTCAGCCAACTGCACTGGACTTCACCGCGTCAACGATTTTGTCGGCGGCGCGAACGTGGTCGGCCCGGGCAAGAACGTTCCCGAGGTTCACTATTACGCCGGGCGCCCGTTCGGGGAGGACGGAAACGACGAGCAGGAGATGTATCTGGGCACCATCGACTTGTCGTACACTTCCAACCCCTTCCTTGCGAAGCTCTGGGACGAAAAGGAGCCTGATTTCAGGCCCGACGTATACATGAGCATGTACGAGAGGCTGCTCGACTTGCCGCAATACGGCGAAAAGGCTGAAAGAATCAAAGGGGTCAAAGACATTTGACTTGTTGAATTGAAAGAGGCTGCGGTTTTGTTCAATCGGGAGAAAAAATGAAGATCGTCAAGAAGGGAATGGCAGGGACCATGCAGTCGAGCGACCTCATGGTGTTCGTCGAGCCTGCCGACAGTTTGCAGGTCGAGATCGAATCGACCGTCATCCGGCAGTTCGGACATCTGATCCGGGTCAAGGTCGACGAGGTGCTGGCCAGGAACGGCGTGAGCGCGGGTCTCATTCGCCTCACCGATCGCGGCGCCCTGGACTACGCCATCGAGGCGCGCATCGAAACCGCGCTGCAGCGCGCGAGCGCGTGATTCACTCCAGAGGAGTCAGGACATGACAGATTCCAGACTGCGCCGGACGATGCTCTACGTGCCGGGCAACATGCCGTCCATGTTGCAGAACGTGCCGCTGTTCAAATGCGATTCGGTCATCCTCGACCTCGAGGACGCCGTCAATTACGCCGAGAAGGACGCGGCGCGCAACCTGGTCCGCCGCTTCCTTTCGACCTGGAAGGAACGCGACAAGGAGGTGCTGGTGCGCATCAACCCGCTCCATACGGAATGGGGGCGCGACGACCTCGCGGCGATCCTGCCGGAAATGCCGGACGCCATCCGCTTGCCGATGTGCGAGACGGCAGAACAGGCCCTGGAACTGGACGCCGAGTTGACGCAATACGAAAGCGCCCAGGGCCTCGCGACCGGACGTTTCGCCATCCTGCCGTCGATCGAAACGGTGAAGAGCGTGCTCAATGCCTACGCCATCGCCACGAGCAGCAAACGCATCTTCGGCCTCGCCTTCGGCGCCGAGGATTACACCGCCAGCATGGGCATCGCCCGGACGAATTCCGGCGAGGACCTGATGCATCCGCGCATGATGATCGTCATGGCCGCCAAGGCCGCCGGCATCCAGGCCATCGACACGGTGTTTTCCGACGTGGGCGACATGGACGCGCTGCGCCGCGAGACCGAGCTCGTCAAGCGCCTGGGCTACACCGGAAAATGCCTCGTCAATCCGCGCCAGATCGACATCATCCATGAGGTCTTCGCGCCGAAACAGGAGGAAATCGACTACGCGCAGGAAGTGGTCGAAGCGATCCGGCAGGCCCACGAATCGGGAACCGGCGTCGCCTCCCTGAGAGGCAGGATGGTCGACGCGCCGATCGTCAAGCGCGCGCTCCACACCCTGCGGGCCGCCTACGCGCAGGGCCTTACCGATACCCCGGTCGACGAGGAGATTCTCCATGGCTAGAAACAGTCTGGGACGCGAGATTCCCGAAATCTTCAACGGCAAGCGCTATATTCCGTACAGGGACCCGCACGCCATCGAGCCGGAAACCTTCCATTTCCAGCGCGCCTCGCGCGTGCTGAAACGCAACTACAGCGGCAGCAGCAAGGTGGTCGGCGGCCTGCGCGAGGCAATCGTCGCCTCGGGCCTGAAGGACGGCATGACCATCTCGACGCACCATCACCTGCGCAACGGCGACCGCCTGTTGAACGATCTCGTCAGGGAAATCGACGCGCTGGGCATCCGTGATATCAAGATCGCTTCGAGTTCCATCCACATCGTGCATGCCGAACTGATTCCCTACATCAGGAAGGGCGTCATCACGGCGCTCGAGTGCGGCGTCAACGGCCCGATCGGCGAGCAGATTTCGAAGGGTGAGCTCACGTGCCCGATCGTCGTGCGCTCGCATGGCGGGCGCGCCCGCTCGGTGATCTCGGGCGAAGTGCCCATCGATGTAGCCTTCCTGGCGGCGCCGTGCTGCGACGAATACGGCAACTTCAACGGCTTCTACGGCCCGTCCGCCTGCGGCAGCCTGGGGTACGCGCTGGTCGACGCGCAGTACGCGCGCAAGGTCGTCGCGGTGACCGACCATCTGGTTCCCTACCCGGCGCTGCCGTTTTCCGTGGCTCAGAACATCGTGGACATCGTGGCGACCGTCGATTCGCTGGGCGACCCGAGGAAGATCGTCTCCTCGACGACCCAGTTGACCAAGGACCCGATGGGCCTCCTGATCGCCAAGTACGCCGCGACGGTCATCGATTCCTCGGGCTACCTCAAGAACGGCTTTTCCTTCCAGACCGGAACCGGCGGCATTTCGCTCGCCGTCGCCGGACACGTGCGCGACATGATGCGCGCGCGCAGGATCAAGGGTAGCTTCGGCTGCGGCGGCATCACCGGCTTCTTCGTCGACATGCTCGACGAAGGGCTCTTCGAGGGCCTGTTCGACGTGCAATGCTTCGATCTCAAGGCGGTCGAATCGATCGGGCGCAACCGCAAGCACCAGGAAATGTCGGCGGGCCTCTACGCCAACCCGTTCAACATGGGGGCGGTGGTCAATCGCCTCGATTGCGCGATTCTCTCCGCGACCGAAATCGACGTCGATTTCAACGTGAACGTCAACACCGAATCCTCCGGCCTGCTCCTGCACAACACCGGCGGGCACTGCGACGTGGCCAAGGGCGCCAAGGTGTCGATCATCGTCTGCCCGTCGATCCGCGGCCGCCTGCCGATGGTGCGCGACGAGGTGACAACGATCACCACGCCGGGGGAAACGGTCGGCGTCGTCGTCACCGAACGCGGCATCGCGGTCAACGACCACCTGCCGGAACTGAAGGCGGAATTGATCCGCCGCCGGGCGCCGGTCAAGGACATCCACGACCTGCGCGACGAAATCTACGCGGCGACCGGCGCGCCGAAGCCGGTGGAGTTCACCGACGAAGTGGTCGGGCTGATCGAATATCTGGACGGCACCATCATTGACACGGTCAGAACCGTTCGCGCTTGAGGTCCTGGGCGCCAGGGACCGCCGGCAGGAAGCCCTGCTCCGCGCGCTGGATGCCGGGTATCCGGCGACCCTGCTGGTCTCGCTCAACATCCCGGGCGGGGAAAAAACGCCGCCGGGCGCGGAGGCGTTCTTTTCCTGGATGGAAAGCCGCATCACGGGGAAGTTCCCCGCCGCGGCGAGGCTCGCCGCGTCCCGCGATGCCCTGGGCCCGTATCTCCTGCTGGGGCTTGCCGGCGATCCGCTTTCGGTGAAGCGCGAGTGCGTCGGGCTGGAAACGGCGCATCCGGCATCGCGGCTCATCGATCTGGACGTCCATACGCCGGACGGCGGGCAGATCGGCCGCGCGCGGCTCGGGCTGCCCGCGCGGCCCTGTCTCGTTTGCCGTCGGCGCGCGGTGGATTGCATCCGCGCCAAACGCCATGATTTGCGGGCTGTCGTCGCCAGGGCCCATGCGCTCCTGCTTTCATTCCAGGCTTGAAAGGCTGGCCGCCGCCTTGGCGGCGGGAGCCATGGTGGAACTGCGCATGACGCCCAAGCCGGGCCTCGTCGACTTGGCCGACAGCGGCTCGCATCGGGATCTGTCGCTGCCGCTCATGGAACGATCGATCGGCATCGTCACCCCTTGCCTGGAGGAAATCGCGGCCTCGCTGCGCGCCGGGGAGTCCTTTGCCCGCCAGCGCGAAATCGCCTGCGGCGCCGAGCGGCGGCTCGCCGCCGAATTGGGAACCAACACGCACAAGGGATTCATTTTCCTGGCCGGCATGTTGCTGGTCGCCGGCCAGCGGGCCGGCACCTTCGACGAGCGCCCGCTCCGCAAGTCCCTGTCGGCCGTCTCGAGGGTGTTCTTTTCCGGCGCGGCGGAATCCGATACGCATGGACAGCAGGCGCGCCGGAAGTACCGGGTCGGCGGCATCGTGAACGAGGCGATCGACGCCTATCCGTCGCTGTTCGAGGAAGCGCTGCCGGCCTTTCGCCGGACACTGGATCGGCGCGGCTGCCTGAATCTTGCTTCCTTCGCCATGATGGCGAGGCTGATGCAGACCGTCTGCGACACCACGACGCTGCACCGCCGCGGGATCGAGGGATTGGCACGGATCCGCCGGGATGGCCGGGCGCTGGAGCGGATCATCCTCCGGGGCGGGGATTGCGTCGAGTACCTGGAGAGGCTCAATGACGATTACCGGCGCCTTGACCTGACCATGGGCGGTGTGGCCGACATGCTGGGCATCGCCTTCGGCTGGCTCATCTTCGCCGATGAGATCGTCCCGGACGGGCGGGGCATGGTCGACTGTTTTGAGCATGTTTCATCCTGCGCGATAAACCTGACCCGGAAATCTCACCTAAAAGGTATCGGTCCAGCGTGAAGCCCTTATAAAATCTGGTTGAGAGAAAATTGAGAGTGTTGCCATATGTATAGACAGATACACGGCAACTATATGAAATATCAATCATTCTTGACGAAACGCTGTGTTGAGACTCTGCTCACAAGGAACAACCGCGCGAAATCCTCAATCGCAAACAGATCCACGTCGTGCGCCCCTCCTCCGATGGACCCCCTGCGTCTGCGCTCCAGGGTCGAACCCATGCGGGCTCCAGCCAATACGTCCACATTGACCAACGTGATATATATAACCAAGCTCCCATCCTCACATGTGCATACGGGGCTGTTGATCCTGCCAAATAAACGACATACATTATTATCACTATAGAATGAATTACTATAAAAAATA
>JAITIQ010000256.1 GCA_031279425.1 Accumulibacter sp. | reverse complement strand
CGCGCTGCTCCGGCATTGCCGCGCCCTGGTGCTGCCATCGCACCTGCGCTCCGAGGCTTTCGGCATGGCGCTCGTCGAAGCGGCGATGTTTGGCCGTCCGATGATTTCCTGCGCAATTGGCACAGGCACCTCGTTTGTGAATCAGCATGAAGTCAGTGGCTTCGTTGTGGCGTCCGAGAGTCCGGCTGCCTTGGCGGCCGCCATGAATACGCTGCTGTCTGATGAAGCGCTGGCGCGGCGCATGGGCCGGGCGGCGCGAGCACGCTATGAACAATTGTTTTCCGGCGCCGCGCTGGGGGAAGCCTACGCGAAACTGTATCGGGAAGCGTGATGCATGTACCATTTTCAATGGCGGCCCGCAAAAAGCGCGCTTCGCGCAGCCCTTGCTGTCACTGCCGTGATGTTCACGACACCATTTCCCGATTATCCCGTTCGTCCCTTGACTCGGCAAGGCCCATGAAACTATAGTCAGCCCATGCTCAATGAACTCGATGTGCTGGAAAACAAAGTCGCCAAGGTCGTTTCTCTCTGCCGCGAACTGCGTGCCGAAAACGAACTGCTGAGGCGGCAGATCGCCGCCGCCGCCGCCGAAAGGGAAACGCTCACGGGACGCATGGAAACGGCGCGCAACCGGATCGAGCAGCTCGTGCAACGCTTGCCGGAAGGTGAGACCAAGGTCTGATTCCCATGCCCGGCAAAAACGATTTTCTCGACATCACCCTGCTTGGCAAGGAATATCGCGTCGCGTGCCCGCCGGAAGACAGGGAAGCGCTGCTGCGGACCGTCGCCTTCCTCGAAGGACGGATGCAGGACATCGCCGAAAAAACCCGCAGCGGCGTCACCGAGCGCATCGCCGTGATGGCGGCGCTCAACATCGCCCATGAATTCCTCTCCCTGCGAGATGATCCAGCGCTCACCCAGCCTCGGGACGCGGGGCTGGACTTCGCCGCCGTTCAGCGTAGAATCGCCTCCATGGAAGCGCAGATCGACGCCGTCATGGAACCCCAGGACCCGTCGATCCGATAGAAACGGCTTTCGGCGTGGTTTGTTTTTGTCGTGTCGTCTGTTTCCATTGTTTTTCCCTGCGGTGTTCGTCAAGGCCATAGATTCCTTGAACCAATGCTGATTGGCGTCGGTGGCTGACCTCTCGAACCGCTGTTGTGCCCGCCCCTTGCCGGGTGAGCCTGATGCGGAAGGAAAGCTGCCTTATCTGGACCCCGGTTCAGGATGCCGGCCTAACGGCACAGGCGGGGACCTTCCCGGCAGCCCGGAAGACGCGCAGTCTTCCGGGCTGTTTTTTTGGCGGCGGAACTCGCGCGCTCCGGGCGCTGACCAATAGGAGTGCTTCATTTCGACAATCGTCTGCTGCGGGAACTGCCCGGCGACGCCGATACGGACAATCGTCCGCGCCCGGTGTTCGGCGCCCTCTGGTCACCGGTCTCGCCGACTCCCGTCGCCGCGCCGAGGCTTCTCGCCTGGTCGTCCGAGACGGCGGATCTGCTCGGGCTGAGCGAGCGGGAACTCACTTCTCCGGAATGGCTGGCCGTGCTTTCCGGCAACGGCGTCCTGCCGGGCATGAGCACCTACGCCACCTGTTACGGCGGCCATCAGTTCGGCGCCTGGGCCGGCCAGTTGGGCGACGGGCGCGCCATATTCCTGGGCGAGGCCGTCGCCGGCGGACGGCGCTTCGAACTGCAACTCAAGGGCGCCGGTCCGACCCCTTATTGCCGGCGCGCCGACGGACGCGCGGTATTGCGTTCGTCGATCCGCGAGTTCCTGTGCAGCGAGGCCATGCATCACCTCGGAGTGCCGACGACCCGCGCGCTGTCCCTGGTCGCCACGGGAGAAGCGGTCACGCGCGACAGGTTCTACGACGGCCATTCGGCCGACGAGCCCGGCGCGGTGGTCTGCCGCGTCGCGCCCTCGTTCCTCCGCTTCGGGCATTTCGAACTGCCGGCCAGGCGGGGCGATACGGCCCTGCTCCGGCAGTTGATCGGCTTCACCTTGTCCCGCGACTTTCCGGAAATATCCGGGCAGCCGGAAGAACGCCTGGCGCGCTGGTTCCGCGAAGTCTGCGAACGCACGGCGAGGCTCGTGGTTCACTGGACGCGCGTCGGCTTCGTGCATGGCGTGATGAATACCGACAACATGTCGGTCACGGGCCTGAGCATCGACTACGGACCCTGCGGCTGGATCGACGACTTCGACCCGGCGTGGACGCCGAATGCCACCGATGCGCGCGGACGACGCTACTGCTTCGCCCGGCAGGGCGCGGTCGCGCGCTGGAACCTCGAACGCCTGGCCGACGCGCTCTCCGCGATCGCTCCCGACCCCGGCGTTCTGAATGCCGGATTGGAACACTACGACGCCATCTACAACGGGGAATTCCGCCGCGCCTTCGCCGCCAAGTTCGGCTTCGCGCAGTGGCGCGACGACGACGCGCCGCTCGTCGAACAGGCGTTCGATCTGCTGCAAAAAGCCGCCGTCGACATGACTTTGTTCTTTCGCGGCCTGGCCGCCGTCGATCCGCTCGCGCCCTCGATGGCGCCGCTTGGCGAGGCTTTCTGCGACGAGGCCAAACGCCAGGCGCACGCCGCCGCGTTTGCGGCGTGGCTCGCGCAATGGTGCGGGCGCGTCCGTTCCGACGGCGAACCTGATGAAGGTCGGCAGGCGCGCATGAACGCCGTCAATCCGCGTTACGTGCTGCGCAATTATCTGGCCCAGGAAGCCATCGAGCGGACCGAAAGCGGCGACCCGGCGGCGATCCACGAACTGCTCGACGTGCTCCGCCGGCCCTGCGCCGACCAGCCGGGCAAGGAGCATTTCGCGGAAAAGCGCCCTGCCTGGGCGCGGCACAAGCCGGGCTGTTCGATGCTTTCGTGCAGTTCGTGAGGTGAACTCGCCGGCAGGGTGGTTTAGAGCAGATTGGCAAATGGAAGCGCATATCCTCCGTCATGTAGCGCTCAGGTGATGGGAAAAGTGCGGATCGACATGAGCCACATCAAGTTAATTTGCTATAACTTAATGCTGGTCGTGTATTTACACCATCATTGCGAGGCCTTCGGGCCCGTGGCAATGCAGACGGCCTTTCCGCTTGCCTTGGCGTTTCCGATGGCTGAACCGCTTCATGGATTGCCACGTCGCTATGCTCCTCGCCATGACGGGTTCAGAGGACAGAGGACAGAAGACAGTCAGTTTGCGGCTGCGCCGAATTCTTCCGATGAATTCCCCTCCCCCGCTTGGCGGGGGAGGGTGCCCCGCAGGGGCAGGAGAGGGTGTCGTTC
>JAITIQ010000158.1 GCA_031279425.1 Accumulibacter sp. | reverse complement strand
TTTTCTTTTTTCCCGGTACTTTGTTTACAGAGGGCGCATTCCGCCTTCCGTCCTCGTTCAACTTCTGGAGATCGTCACCATGAAACACCCATCCCGTTCCAGGCTTTCCGCCCCGCCCGCGGGCGCGCGGAGGTTTTCAAAATCCCCCCCCCCCTCCACGCCTGCCGGCGCTCGTCCTGACGGCCCTGCTGAGCGTCTTCGGCCAGGGGGTCGCCCAGGCGCGGGAGGCTACCCCGCCCTCCCGCTCCGCCCGCATCGCCCTCCCCGCCCAGCCGCTCTCTGCCGCCCTCAACGAACTCGCCCGTCAGGCCGGCCTGCAGATCCTCTTCCTGCCCGAATCCGTCGCCGGCAGAAGCGCCCCCGCCGTCGCAGGCAACTTCTCCCCCCGCCAGGCCGCCGAACGCCTGCTGCAAGGCACCGGACTCGCCGTCACGCAGGACGGCGACACGCTCATCGTCCAGCCCGCCCCCGCGCCCGCTCCGCAGTCCGCGAACGAAGAAAGAGTTCTCCTCCCCGCCGTCACCGTTTCCGCCGAAAGCGAGCGCGAAACGCTGACCGAGTCTACCGGTTCCTACACCACCGGCGCGACCACGGTCACGACCAAACTTCCGCTCACCCTGCGCGAAACGCCGCAGAGCATCACCGTCGTTACCCGGCAGCAGATGAACGACTTCGGGCTGAATACGGTCAGTGAGGTGCCAACGAACACCAGCAGTGACAAGATCGGCTTGGTCGATATGTATTTAAGCCGTGGCCTTACCATGCAAAGCCAGTACGATGGCATCGCCAACCCGGTATTCGAGTCTGGTTCCTTTACTTCCCCGGACGGCGCCTTTCTCGACCATGTGGAAATCCAGCAGGGCGCGGCGGGTCTTCTGACCGGTGCGGGCGAACCCGGCGGCACGGTCAATCTGGTACGCAAGCGCCCCACGGAGGCTTTTCAAGCGCAGGCGGAAGCCGAGCTTGGTTCCTGGGACAAGAAGCGGCTGGTCGGTGACATTTCCGGGCCGCTGACACAATCCGGCGTACTGCGCGGGCGGTTCATCGCGGTTTCCGACGACAGCGATTCCTACGTGGACTATGTCTACGACGATAAAAAGGCTTTTTATGGCGTTCTTGAACTCGTACCGAATGCGGACGTCAAGATCGGCTTGGGAGGTGCAATACCAGAAGGATAGATTCAGGACTCCCTTGGGTCTCCCAACCGCCCCGGATGGTCATGATCTGGGCTGGAGTCGTTCTACCTATTTTGGGGTTCCCGATCATAGCAACGAAGAGGAGGTTCTTGGTGCCTTTCTGTATTTTGAGCAGAAACTGCCGAACGATTGGACGCTCAAGGCCAACCATGCCCATAACAAGTCCGAAGGGGAACGCTTCCGAAGGCTGCTGGCAGGTCATGAGGATTTAGACTTGTCTACCGGGGATGGTCTTTACTTCGGCTCAGATTACCAAACTTACAAAACCACATCGGATGCGATGGATGTTCATGTTGGCGGCCCCGCGCAGCTTTTTGGCCGTCGTCATGAATTCGCACTCGGCGTAAATGGTGTCGAGAGCAAGTCTTGCAGGGCTACATCAGACTACATAGGCGGTTTTCTGATTTCAATATCCACAATTACGACCCGGCAGATTTTCCCGCTGGGGAAAAGCCGTCGATTGATTGCGGTGATATGGACAGAACCCGGCAACATGGGGCCTGGGGCGTTGCCCGCCTGAATATTGCCGACCCCCTGAAAATCATTCTTGGCGCGCGTGTCAGTTGGTATGAATTCAGGAATACAGAAGGCGTACAGACGATGGAGGAAAATGCTGTCTTCTCGCCCTATGCCGGGATCATCTATGATCTGAACGAGCAGCTTTCCGTCTATGCCAGCTATTCGGACATCTTCAAACCGCAGACTGCCATGGATCGTACCGGAAGTGTGCTGGAGCCGATCATCGGCGCGAATTACGAAGCCGGCATCAAAGAGGGAAATTTTTCAACAAACGCCTGAACGCCGCCGCTTCGGTTTTCCGTCTGGAACAGACCAATCTTCCGACAGATGACGTTGCTTTTGGCTCCCTCAACAGTGTTTGCCCTGGTTGGTGCTCTATCGCGCAAGGCAAGGTCATCAGCGAAGGAGTGGATTTGAGTCTGAATGGCGCCTTGTCCTCCAACTGGAACGTGAATGTCGGGGCTATACCTTCGTCAACAGCGAGCCTGTCAATGGCGAAAGAAAAGGCGAACGTTACGATCCCCGTATCCCCAAACAGATTTTCCGCATTGCCAGCACTTGTCGAATCCCTGGCAGTCATTGGACAGTCGGCGGTAATTTACGCGCGCAGAGCCGCACATCGGGGAATTACGGCAGCGATGGGCGTTTCATCAAACAAGGCGGCTTTGCCTTGGTGGGGCTGATGGCGAAATACCGGATCAACGATCAGGCAGAGATCAGCCTTGTCGCCGACAACGTGTTCGATCGCAGGTGTTACCCTAACAACCTTGACATGACCCACTATGGCGAACCAAGGAGCGTCTTTACCAGTGTGAGGTATCAGTTCTGAGCGCGCCCGCATCCTCCTCGTCACAGGCGAGCGCGGCGAAGCGATCCAGATGGCGGCATGGATTGCCGCGGGGCCGCGCTCCGCCATTCCGAATTCGATGCTCGTGATCGTTCGCTGTTCTTTGCGTCTTTGCGCTCTCCGCCTCCGCGCCGGGAGAGGTCCGTCATGCGCTCAGCCGATCAACTGCGGGATTCTCTCGAAAAGCTGGCGGACGAAATCGACGAACATCCGCAGCATCCACGGGCCGGCCAGGATCAGCATGGTGAACGTCCCGACCAGCTTCGGGATGAAGGACAGGGTGGCTTCGTTGATCTGGGTCGCCGCCTGGAAGACGCTGATGAGAAGCCCGATGGTGAGCGCCGACAGGAGCATCGGGCCGGACAGGGTGAGGGCCACTTCGACGGCCTGGCGGCCCAGGGCCACGACGGTTTCGGGGGTCATGTCGCAAAACTCATCACGAGGGAGCCGAGCATCAGGTGCCAGCCATCGACGAGCACGAAGAGCATCAGCTTGAAGGGGAGGGAAACCATGACCGGCGACATCATCATCATGCCCATCGACATGAGCACGCTGGCCACCACCATGTCGATGATCAGGAAGGGAATGAAGATGATGAAGCCGATCTGGAAGGCGGTTTTCAGTTCGCTGGTGAGGAAGGCCGGGATGAGCACGCGCATGGGAACGTCGCCGGGCGACTCGATGCGCGGCGCGTTGCTCATGCGCGCAAACAGGCCGATGTCCGTCTCGCGGGTCTGCCTCAGCATGAAGCCGCGCAACGGCACGGCGCCACGCTCGACGGCCTCGGGGAAGCCGATCCGGTTTTCGGACAGGGGCAGGTAGGCGTCGACGTAAATCCGCTCCAGAACCGGCGACATGACGAAGAAGGTCAGGAACAGCGCCAGCCCGATCATGACCTGGTTCGACGGCGCCGTCTGCGTGCCGAGCGCATGGCGCAGCACCGACAGGACGATGATGATGCGCGTGAAGCTGGTCATCGTCAGCAGGGCGGCGGGGATGAAGGTCAGCGCCGTCAGGGTGATCAGCGTCTGGATGGTCAGCGTATAGGTCTGGCCGCCACCCGCGGCCGGAGTGCTGGTCACCGCCGGCAATCCGCCGCTCGCCTGCGCCCACGCCGCCACCGGCGCCAGCAGGACAAGGAAGGCGAGGAGGGCCGGGAGGCGCGGGAAACCGGGCGGTTTTCTCATTGGCTCGCCGTCCGGGTCAAAGACCGCTCCGGCGTTCGGCCATCTGCTTCAGCCACAGGCCGAAACGGCTCTCCGCGTCCTTGCCGATCGGCAGTTCGCCCTTGGGCAGGGTATGCAGCGTCTTGATCTGT
Source organism: Accumulibacter sp. (assembly GCA_031279425.1). Classification (GTDB taxonomy): domain Bacteria; phylum Pseudomonadota; class Gammaproteobacteria; order Burkholderiales; family Rhodocyclaceae; genus Propionivibrio. The sequence goes on along the minus strand of JAITIQ010000158.1, from coordinate 1,182 downwards.
CCGGGAACGATGCCGACGACGACCCAGGTCTCGCCGATTTCGAGGAGCACGACACGCTCGCGCGGGCCGAGCATCAATCCACCGACGATGCGCAGGGGTCCGCCGCCGCCGAACATTCTGCCGCCGCTGAATCGGCGCAGCAGCCAGGCGCCCAGGAACAGCACGCCGATGATCAGCGCGAGTCCGAGCAGCATCTGCAACATGGCGCCGCCGGAAACCCCCGGGGTCTCGGGAAGGGCGGCGGAGGATTGGGCCGCGGCGAACTCCGGAAGAATCACCGCCGCGAACGGCAGGCCCCGCAGCAGTCCGGCGGCGCCTGAAGACGGGAAGAGTCGAATCAATGGAGGAATGGGCAGGGAATGAACGGGATGGAATCTGCTTCTCATCTTAATCCAACTTTGAGCTCTCCGGGTACGGAGGAGGGACTGGACGAATGAATACACGGGCACGGTGAGAAAGAGAGGCCCGGCCACGTGATCTTGACTTTTATCACGTCTGGCATTCGCCGTGGGGGGGGGCCGGGGAATTCAGGTTTCCCGCTTTCGTTCACGTTCACCATCAAGATTCCGCCCGTTTTGCCGTGATCGAAGAATCCAGTCTTGTTTTCCGGACAGTGTGAATATGGACATCAGCTCCTTCGCAGCGGCGGCCAGCATCCAGTCCGCCGGGCAGACGCAGTCTGCGGTCGAACTGGCCGTGCTCAGGAAGGCCATCGACATTCAGGCCGCGGGCGCGCTGGCGCTCCTGCAGGCGATTCCCACGCCGCCAGCGCCTGTGGGAACCGAGGGGGGATTCGTCGATACCTGGGCGTGAGCGCGGTCGATGGCGATGTATTGCCGCGCGATCACCAACCTTCTTGATTTGCCACGAAATCCCGCCAGGAGGGCGTATTCATGACTGATCCTGGAAAGGCGGGAAGATTCGCCGCGAGGCGCGGGAGGGCCGCCTTCTTCCCTGGCCGGCTGGCGCCGGCAGGCTCTGCAAAATGCTCGAAGAGGGGGAGCTTGGCAAGCCTCCTCTTCGAGTTGACCATATCCTGGGCTTGCCTTGGACTTGCGGCTTCGCCGGAGGGAACGGCGCCCTCTCCCGCCCCTGCCGGGGCACCCTCCCCCGCCGGGCGGGGAAAGGGAAGGCAGGCGGCGGCGCGCAGCGCCGTAGAGAGGACTCGTCGGGGATCGCGCT
>JAITIQ010000104.1 GCA_031279425.1 Accumulibacter sp. | reverse complement strand
ACCGCTTCGACAAGATCATCGTGATCGCCGCCGTCAGCGTCGTCTTCCCATGATCCACGTGCCCAATCGTCCCCACGTTTACATGCGGCTTCGTCCGCTCAAATTTCGCCTTGGCCATTTGTGTAACTCCTCGATTACTTCTTGTTGATGACGGTCTCGGCGACGTTTTTCGGCGCCTCGACATAGTGTCTGAATTCCATGGAATAGGTCGCCCGCCCCTGGGACAGCGAGCGCACGGTGGTGGCATAACCGAACATTTCGGCCAGCGGCACCTCGGCCTTGATGGCCTTGATGCCGCCGGGAAGGTCCTCCATGCCATGCACGACGCCGCGACGCCCCGAAAGATCGCCCATGATATTACCCATGTACTCCTCGGGAGTCTCCACCTCGACCGACATCACCGGCTCCAGCAAGGTGGGCGACGCCTTCTTCATCCCCTCCCTGAAAGCCATCGCCGCCGCCATGCGGAAGGCATTTTCATTGGAATCGACTTCGTGATACGAACCGTCGAACAGCGTAAACTTGACGTCGACCACCGGAAAGCCGGCGAGAACGCCGCTTTTGACCGCATCCTGCAATCCCTTGTCCACCGCCGGAATGTATTCGCGCGGAACGGTGCCGCCCTTGATCGCGTCGACGAACTCGTAGCCCTTGCCGGCTCCGTTCGGCTCCATCCGAATCCACACATGCCCATATTGGCCGCGGCCGCCGGTCTGTTTGACGAATTTTCCTTCCTGTTCGACCGTCTTCCTGATGCATTCGCGATAGGCCACCTGCGGCGCGCCGACATTGGCCTCGACGCCGAATTCCCGCTTCATGCGGTCCACGATGATTTCGAGATGCAGTTCGCCCATGCCGGAAATGATGGTCTGCCCCGTCTCTTCGTCGCTGCGCACGCGGAACGACGGGTCTTCCTGCGCCAGACGCCCCAGAGCGATCCCCATTTTCTCCTGGTCGCTCTTGGTGCGGGGCTCGACCGCGATGTGGATGACCGGCTCGGGAAACTCCATGCGTTCCAGAGTGATCACCGAGTCCGGGTCGCACAGCGTTTCCCCGGTCGTGACTTCCTTCAGGCCGACACACGCGGCGATGTCGCCGGCAAGCACTTCCTTGATTTCCTCGCGATTGTTGGCGTGCATCTGCAGCAGGCGCCCGATCCGCTCCTTGCGCCCGCGGACCGGGTTATAGACGGTATCGCCCGATTGCAACACCCCGGAGTAAACCCGGATGAAGGTCAGCTGGCCGACGTAGGGATCGGTCATCAGCTTGAACGCCAGCGCCGAAAACCTGGCGGTGTCGGACGCCGCGCGCGATTCGGGCTGGCCGCGCTCGTTTTCACCCTCGACCGGCGGAATGTCGATCGGCGACGGCAAAAGCTCGATGACCGCGTCGAGCATCCGCTGGACGCCCTTGTTCTTGAATGCCGATCCGCACAGCATCGGCTGGATTTCGCAGGCGATGGTGCGCGAGCGCAATCCCCCGACGATTTCCGCTTCGGAAAGATCGCCGGACTCGAGGTATTTGTCCATCAAATCCTCGCTCGCCTCGGCGGCCGATTCCACCATCCTGGCCCGCCATTCATCGGCCAGGGCCGCAAGATCCGGCGGAATGTCCCGGTACTCGAACTTCATCCCCTGCGAAGCTTCGTCCCAGAGAATGGCCTTCATCTTGATGAGATCGACGACGCCCGCGAATTTTTCCTCCTGGCCGATCGGAATGACGATGGGAACCGGATTACCGGCAAGGCGCGTGCGCATCTGCTCGACGACCTTGAAGAAATCGGCCCCCTGGCGGTCCATCTTGTTCACGAAGGCCAAGCGCGGGACGCGGTATTTGCTGGCCTGCCGCCAGACGGTTTCCGACTGCGGCTGCACGCCGCCGACTGCGCAGTAGACCATGCAGGCCCCGTCGAGCACGCGCATGGAGCGTTCGACCTCAATGGTGAAATCCACGTGCCCCGGTGTATCGATGATGTTCAGGCGATGCTCCGGAAACTGGATGTCCATGCCCTTCCAGAAGCAGGTCGTCGCCGCCGAGGTGATGGTGATGCCGCGTTCCTGCTCCTGCGCCATCCAGTCCATCGTGGCGGCGCCGTCATGGACCTCGCCAATCTTGTGATTGACGCCAGTGTAGTAGAGGATGCGCTCGGTCGTGGTGGTCTTGCCGGCGTCGATATGAGCGCTGATGCCAATATTGCGATAACGCTCGATGGGGGTTTTGCGTGCCACGTTTCAGCCTTCATTGATAAAGAACGTCTGCCGGCGGCGAGGTCCGCCGCCGACATTTGAAACACCTCAGAAACGGAAATGAGCGAATGCCTTGTTGGCGTCGGCCATGCGATGGACTTCATCGCGCTTCTTGACCGCGGCGCCGCGATTTTCCGAGGCATCCAGCATCTCCGCCGCCAGTCGCCGGTCCATCGATTTCTCGGAACGCTTGCGCGCCGATTCGCGCAGCCAACGCATGGCCAGCGCCATGCGGCGGTTCGGACGAACCTCGATCGGCACCTGATAGTTGGCGCCGCCAACGCGTCGGCTCTTCACTTCGACCAGGGGCTTCACATTGTTCATCGCCAGGCCGAAAACCTCGAGCGGATCCTTGCCGTCCTTGGTGGCGATGATGTCGAACGCGCCATAGACGATGCGCTCGGCGACGGATTTCTTGCCGCTCATCATGATGGTGTTGATGAATTTGGACACTTCGATATTGCCGAACTTGGGATCCGGAAGAATATCGCGCTTCGGAACTTCACGACGACGTGGCATGGATGGACGACCTTTCCAATAAAGATTCTTCAGTTGAGGGGCCGGCGTTCACCGGCCCCGCCCGACTGCCCATCAGGCAGTCACTTACTCAGGCAGCGATCAGGCTGGAACCAAGCGGAATCATGCGGTCTTCGGACGCTTCGTGCCGTACTTCGAACGGCCCTGCTTGCGGTCCTTCACCCCCTGCGTGTCGAGCGAACCGCGCACGGTGTGGTAGCGCACGCCGGGCAGGTCCTTCACCCGGCCGCCGCGGATCAGCACCACCGAGTGCTCCTGCAGGTTGTGCCCTTCGCCGCCGATATACGAGATGACCTCGAAGCTGTTGGTCAGCCGCACCTTGCACACCTTGCGCAAAGCCGAATTCGGCTTTTTCGGCGTGGTGGTATAAACACGCGTGCACACCCCCCGCTTCTGCGGACAATTCTCCAGGGCCGGAACTTTGCTCTTGGCGCGCACCGCCTCGCGGGGCTTGCGAACGAGCTGATTGATGGTTGGCATATCTCAAAGGGTTCCCGCAAAAAACCAAGGCACGACACGCGCGCCTTGGCAAATCCGACAAAATTCACAAATCCCACGAAAGGCGTGCAGCGTTTGGCTACACGCTGAAAAGAACTGGAGATTCTATGGTCAAACGACGTCCAAGTCAAGCGGCGGTGTCTCCTCCGGCGCCGTCCGGCGATTCTCCGCTGGTCTCCCGCTCGACCGCCGGTTGTTCGAGCTCCGCGGCTTCGTCCCTGCGCATGCGGTGATAGGCGAGGCCGGTGCCCGCCGGAATCAGGCGGCCGACGATGACGTTCTCCTTCAATCCGCGTAGTTCGTCGCGTTTGCCCATGATCGCCGCCTCGGTCAGCACCCGGGTGGTTTCCTGGAACGAGGCTGCCGAGATGAACGAATCCGTGGAGAGCGAAGCCTTGGTGATGCCCAGCAGGATCGGCTCGAACGTCGCCGGCAGCTTTCCTTCGGCGAGCGCGCGGTCGTTCTCGTCGAGCACGTGCGCCTTTTCGACCTGTTCGCCGCGAATGAACTTGGTGTCCCCCGGATCACTCACGGTGACACGGCGCAGCATCTGGCGGACGATGACCTCGATGTGCTTGTCGTTGATCCGCACGCCCTGCAGTCGGTATACGTCCTGGACTTCGTCGGTGATATATACCGCCAGCGCCTCGACCCCCTGCAGACGCAGAATGTCGTGCGGATCGGGCGCGCCATCGACGATCATTTCGCCCATGTTGACCACCTGTCCGTCATGCACCAGGACGTGCTTGTCCTTCGGAATCAGATACTCGTGCGTCGCGCCTTCGAGGTCGGTGATCACCAGCCGCTGCTTGCCCTTGGTGTCCTTGCCGAAGGAAACGGTGCCGGTGAATTCGGCCAGCATACCGACGTCCTTCGGGGTGCGCGCCTCGAACAGTTCGGCGACGCGCGGCAGGCCCCCGGTGATGTCGCGGGTCTTGGCCGATTCCTGCGGCAGGCGCGCCAGGACGTCGCCGACCGAGATTTCCTGGCCGTCGAGCACGGTGATGATCGCGCCAACCTGGAAGGTGATCGTCACCGGATGATCGGTGCCATGCATGCGGACTTCCTCGCCGCCGGCGTCGAACAGCCTGACCTGCGGACGCAGGCCCTTGGTCTGCGACTTGCCGCCGCGCTTCGGATCGATCACCACCAGCGTCGACAGCCCGGTGACTTCGTCGATCTGCTTGGAAACGGTGACGCCTTCCTCGACGTTTTCGAATTTCACCTGGCCCGAGTATTCGGCGATGATCGGACGAGTATGCGGATCCCAGGTGGCCAGCTTGGCACCCGGCCTGATCTGCTGCCCGTCGTTCGCCTGCAGGATCGCTCCGTAGGGAACCTTGTGCTTCTCGCGCTCGCGACCGTTGTCGTCGGTGACGATGATTTCGCCGGAACGGGTGATGACGATCTTCTCGCCCTTGGCGCTGGTCACGTAGCGCATCGACGCGGTAAAGCGCACCACTCCGGCGCTCTTGGTCTCGACGTGGCTGGCGACGGCGGCGCGCGAAGCGGCACCGCCGACGTGGAAGGTGCGCATGGTGAGCTGGGTCCCCGGCTCGCCGATCGACTGCGCCGCGATGACCCCCACCGCCTCGCCGACGTTGACCAGCGTGCCACGGCCGAGATCGCGTCCATAGCACTTCGCGCAAAGCCCGTAGCGCGTCTCGCAGGTCAGCGGCGTGCGCACCTTCACTTCGTCGATGCCGAGCTGATCCACGAGATCGCACAAATCCTCGTTGATCAGGGTGCCCGCTTCGATCACCGTCTCGTCGGTCTCGGGATGGAACACGTCATGGACGGCCACGCGGCCGAGAATGCGCTCGCGCAGGGACTCGATGACCTCGCCGCCCTCGATCAGCGCCTTCATCGTCACGCCGTTTGTCGTGCCGCAATCCTCTTCGGTGACCACCAGATCCTGGGTGACATCCACCAGGCGGCGGGTCAGGTAACCCGAATTGGCCGTCTTCAGCGCGGTGTCCGCTAGGCCCTTGCGCGCGCCGTGCGTCGAGATGAAGTACTGCAGCACGTTCAGCCCTTCGCGGAAGTTGGTGGTGATCGGCGTTTCGATGATCGAGCCGTCGGGCTTGGCCATCAGCCCGCGCATGCCGGCCAGCTGGCGGATCTGGGCCGCCGATCCGCGGGCCCCGGAATCCGCCATCATGTAGATCGAATTGAACGACTCCTGCCGGGCCGCCCTGCCCTGCCGGTCGACGACCTCCTCCTGGCCCAGCTGATCCATCATCACCTTGGCCACCTGGTCGCCGGTGCGCCCCCAGATGTCGACCACCTTGTTGTAGCGCTCGCCGTTGGTCACCAGACCGTTGGTGTACTGGCTCTCGATCTCCTTGACCTCCTTCTCCGCGGCGGCGATGATCTCGCCCTTCCGTCCGGGCACCAGCATGTCGTCCGAGCAGATGGAGATGCCCGCCCGCGTCGCCAGGTTATAGCCGTTCTGCATCAGCTTGTCGGCGAAGACCACCGTCTCCTTCAATCCGCAGCGACGGAAAGACGCGTTGATCAGCCGGGAGATTTCCTTTTTCTTGAGCGGCTTGTCGATCAGGCTGAAGGGCAGTCCCCTGGGCAGGATTTCCGACAGCAGGGCGCGTCCGGCCGTGGTCTCGAAGCGTGTCGTTCTTTCGTCCCAGCCGCCGTCCTTCCTCACGTATTCGCGGATGCGCGTGGTGATCCGGGAATGCAGTTCGAGTTCCCCGGCCGCCAGCGCGCGGCTGATCTCGGCGAGATCGGTAAACACCATTCCCTCGCCCTTGCCGTTGATCTTTTCCCTGGTCGCATAATACAGGCCCAGGACGATGTCCTGCGAAGGGACGATGATCGGATCGCCGTTGGCCGGAGAGAGCACGTTGTTCGAAGCCAGCATCAACGTGCGCGCTTCCATCTGCGCTTCCAGCGACAGCGGCACGTGCACCGCCATCTGGTCGCCGTCGAAGTCGGCGTTGAACGCGGCGCAGACGAGTGGATGCAACTGGATCGCCTTGCCCTCGATCAGCGTCGGCTCGAAAGCCTGGATGCCCAGGCGGTGCAGCGTCGGCGCGCGGTTCAGCATCACCGGGTGCTCGCGGATGACCTCTTCGAGAATGTCCCAGACCAGCGCCGTCTGGTTCTCGACTTCCTTCTTCGCGGCCTTGACGGTGGCCGCGACCCCCCTGCTGATGAGCTTGTTGAAGATGAAGGGCTTGAACAGTTCGAGCGCCATCAGCTTGGGCAGGCCGCACTGGTGCAGCTTCAGCTGGGGGCCGACGACGATCACCGAGCGGCCGGAGTAGTCGACGCGCTTGCCCAGGAGGTTCTGGCGGAAACGCCCGCCCTTGCCCTTGATCATGTCGGCCAGCGATTTCAGTGCACGCTTGTTGGCGCCGGTCATCGCCTTGCCGCGCCGGCCGTTGTCCAACAGCGAATCGACCGCTTCCTGCAACATGCGCTTTTCGTTGCGCACGATGATTTCCGGCGCCTTGAGTTCCAGGAGGCGCTTCAGGCGATTGTTGCGGTTGATCACGCGCCGGTAGAGGTCGTTGAGGTCGGAAGTCGCAAAGCGCCCGCCATCGAGCGGCACCAGCGGACGCAGATCGGGCGGCAGCACCGGCAGCACTTCGAGGATCATCCACTCCGGCTTGATGCCCGATTTCGATTTCTGGAATCCTTCGAGAATTTTCAGGCGCTTCGAATACTTCTTGCTCTTCGTTTCCGACGAGGTCGTCTCCAGTTCCGAACGCAGCGTTTCGACTTCGGCGCCAAGGTCGATCGCACGCAGCAGTTCGCGGATGCCTTCGGCGCCCATCGCCGCATGGAAATCGTCGCCATATTCCTCGATCTTGGCGAGGTAGTCGTCCTCGGTCAGCAACTGCCCGCGCGTCAATGAGGTCATGCCGGGATCGCAGACGACGAAGGCTTCGAAATAAAGCACCCGCTCGATGTCGCGCAGGGTCATGTCCAGCACCATGCCCAGCCGGCTCGGCAGGCTCTTCAGGAACCAGATGTGCGCAACCGGGCTGGCGAGTTCGATATGCGCCATGCGCTCGCGGCGCACTTTCGAGAGCGTCACCTCGACACCGCACTTTTCACAGATCACGCCGCGGTGTTTCAGCCGCTTGTACTTTCCGCACAGGCACTCGTAGTCCTTGATCGGCCCGAAGATCTTGGCGCAGAACAGGCCGTCGCGCTCGGGCTTGAAGGTACGGTAGTTGATCGTTTCCGGCTTCTTGACTTCGCCATAGGACCACGAGCGAATCTTGTCCGGCGACGCGAGGCCGATGGTAATCGCATCGAACTGCTCTTCCTGCGTTACCTGTTTGAACAAATCGAGCAGTGCTTTCATTGCTTCTCCATAAAGACTGTGCAACGTGATCGAGCAAAACGTGAAAGGTGAAAACCGATCGCTTGCTTTCGGTCCTCACATTTCACTCGATCAGGTTCCACGTTTCACTTTCCAGACCGCCGAACGCTTCAATAACGCTCGAGATCGATGTCGATCGCCAGCGAGCGGATTTCCTTGACCAGCACGTTGAACGACTCCGGCATGCCGGCGTCGATCTTGTGGTCGCCATTGACGATGTTTTCATAGACCTTGGTGCGGCCGTTGACGTCGTCCGACTTGACCGTCAGCATCTCCTGCAGCACGTAGGACGCGCCGTAGGCTTCGAGCGCCCAGACTTCCATCTCGCCGAAGCGCTGGCCGCCGAACTGCGCCTTGCCGCCGAGCGGCTGCTGCGTCACCAGCGAATACGGCCCGGTCGAGCGCGCGTGCATCTTGTCGTCGACCAAATGATGCAGTTTCAGCATGTGCATGTAGCCCACCGTCACCTGCCGCTCGAAGGCTTCACCGGTACGCCCGTCGTACAGCGTCATCTGCCCGGATTCGGGCATTTCGGCGAGACGCAGCATTTCCTTGATCTCGTCCTCGCGGGCGCCGTCGAACACCGGCGTGGCGAAGGGCACGCCGGCCTCCAGATTTTCAGCCATTCCGGCGATTTCACGGTCGTCGAGCTCGTCGAGGTTTTCCAGCCGGCCGTTGCTGTTGTAGATCCTGCCGAGGAATTCGCGCAGTTCCCCGGCGCTGGCCTCGCGGCGGAGCATTTCGCCGATCTTGAAGCCCAGGCCCTTGGCCGCCAGTCCGAGATGCACTTCCAGCACCTGGCCGACGTTCATCCGCGACGGCACGCCCAGCGGATTGAGCACGATGTCGACCGGCCGCCCATCGGCCATGTACGGCATGTCCTCGACCGGAACGATGCGCGAGACGACGCCCTTGTTGCCGTGACGGCCGGCCATCTTGTCACCGGATTGCAGGCGGCGCTTGACCGCGACATAGACCTTGACCATCTTCTGCACGCCCGGCGGCAGTTCGTCGCCCTGTGTGAGTTTCTTGCGCTTTTCCTCGAAGGCGAGGTCGAAGTCCTTGCGCGTCTGCTCCAGCCCCTCGCGCAGGGCTTCGAGCTGATGCGCCACGTCTTCGTCGGCCATGCGGATGTCGAACCAGTGGTGCGGATCGATGCCGGCCAGGCAGGCGGAGGTCACCTCGGCGCCCTTGGCCAGGCGTTTCGGCCCGCCGTTGGCGCGCTTGCCCAAGATCAGGCGCTCGACGCGGGCGAAGGCATCGCGCTCGACGATGCGCAACTGATCGGCCAGATCGAGCTTGTATCCGCGCAGCTGGTCGTCGATGATCGACTGCGCGCGCTTGTCGCGCCCGATGCCCTCGCGGGTAAACACCTGCACGTCGATGACCGTCCCGGCGATACCCGAAGGCACGCGCAGGGAAGTGTCCTTCACGTCGGAAGCCTTCTCGCCGAAGATCGCGCGCAGCAGCTTCTCCTCGGGGGTGAGCTGGGTTTCGCCCTTGGGCGTCACCTTGCCGACCAGCACGTCGCCGGCATCGACCTCGGCGCCGATATAGACGATGCCCGATTCGTCGAGCCGCGAGAGTTGCGCTTCGCCCAGCGAGGCGATGTCGCGGGTGATTTCCTCGGGTCCCAGCTTGGTGTCGCGCGCGACGACGGTCAGTTCCTCGATGTGGATCGAAGTGAAGCGATCCTCGGACACGACCCGCTCGGAGATCAGGATCGAATCCTCGAAGTTGTAGCCGTTCCAGGGCATGAAGGCGATCAGCATGTTCTGGCCGAGCGCGAGTTCCCCGGTGTCGGTCGAGGCGCCGTCGGCGACCACGTCATCCTTGGCAATGACGTCGCCCATACGCACCAACGGCCGCTGGTTGATGTTGGTGTTCTGGTTCGAGCGGGTGTATTTCACCAGATTGTAGATGTCGACGCCCACTTCGCCGGCCACGGTCTCCTCGTCGGCCACCCGCACCACGATGCGCGAGGCGTCGACGTAATCGACCTTGCCACCACGCAGGGCCCGCACCGCGGTGCCCGAGTCGACCGCCACCGTGCGTTCGATGCCGGTGCCCACCAACGGTTTTTCCGGACGCAGGCAGGGAACGGCCTGGCGCTGCATGTTGGCGCCCATCAGCGCGCGGTTGGCGTCGTCGTGCTCGAGGAAGGGAATCAGCGAAGCCGCGACGGAAACGATCTGGCCGGGCGCCACGTCCATGTAATGCACGCGCGCAGGTTCCGCCAGGATGGTTTCTCCTTTTTCGCGGCAGGTCACCAATTCGTCGAGCAACTCACCCTCCACGCCCAGGGCGGCGTTGGCCTGGGCGACGATGTAGTTGCCCTCTTCGATGGCGGACAGATATTCGATCTCGTTGGTCACCTTGCCATCGACCACCTTGCGATAGGCGGTTTCCAGGAAACCGTACTCGTTGGTGCGCGCAAAGAGGGCCAGCGAATTGATCAGGCCGATGTTCGGCCCTTCCGGCGTCTCGATCGGACAGACGCGGCCATAGTGCGTCGGATGCACGTCGCGCACCTCGAAGCCGGCGCGCTCGCGCGTAAGCCCCCCGGGACCGAGCGCGGAGACGCGGCGCTTGTGGGTGATTTCCGAGAGCGGGTTGGTCTGGTCCATGAACTGCGAGAGCTGGCTCGACCCGAAGAACTCCTTGACCGCGGCGGAAATCGGCTTGGCGTTGATCAGGTCGTGCGGCATCAGGTTGTCGGATTCGGCCTGGCTCAAACGTTCCTTGACCGCGCGCTCGACGCGCACCAGACCCGCGCGGAACTGGTTCTCGGCCAGCTCTCCGACCGAGCGGACGCGCCGGTTGCCCAGATGATCGATGTCGTCGATCTCGCCGCGGCCGTTGCGCAGATCGACGAGGATCTTGATGACTTCGACGATGTCGCGCGGCGAGAGCGTCAGCTGCTCGCATACCTCGCCGACGCCCCCCAGGCCACGCAGCTTTTCCAGCAGCGAGCAAGCCTCGGCTTTGGACAGATTCTCCGCCACGGCGCGCACGCCGTATTTCAGTTCGCTCAGCAGAAGATCGACCGTCTCGGCGGCACCCCCGGAAAATTCGACGATGGCCTGCACGATGGCATCGCGCTTGGCCGGCGCCTGCTTGACCATGACCTTGTGTTCGACCACGTCCTTGCGCGCCACCCGGCGATTGAATTTCATCCGCCCGACCACCGACAGGTCGTAGCGTTCGTCCGAGTAGAACAGTCCGTTGAACAGGACTTCCACCGCTTCGTCGGTGGGCGGCTCGCCGGGACGCATCATCCGGTAGATGGCGATGCGCGCCGCCTGCCTGGAAACGGTTTCGTCGGCGCGCAAGGTCTGGGAAATGAAACCGCCGCGATCCAGATCATTGATGTACAGCGTCTGCAGGGTATCGATGCCGATTTCGGCGAGCTTGGCGAGCAGCGTCTCGGTGACCTCGCTGTTGGCACTGGCGATGATCTCGCCCGTGCTCTTGTCCACGACGTTCTGCGCCACCACGCGGCCGAGCACGAAATCCTCGGGCACCGGGATTTTCCTGACGTCCGCCGCGTCGAGCTCGCGGATGTGCCTGGCCGTGATGCGTTTGTCCTTGGCCACGATCACCTTTCCTTCGGCGTCGCAGAAATCGAAACGCGCCACCTCTCCGCGCAGACGCTCGGGCACCAGGTGAAACTCGATCCCCTTCCCGACCAACTCGAAGGTATCGAAATCGAAAAACTCGCGCAGAATCTGTTCCGGCGTCAGGCCGATGGCCTTGAGCAGGGTCGTCACCGGCATCTTGCGGCGGCGGTCGACGCGGAAGAACAGGATGTCCTTCGGATCGAACTCGAAATCGAGCCATGAACCGCGATAGGGAATCACCCGCGCGGAAAACAGGAGTTTGCCCGAACTGTGCGTCTTGCCGCGGTCATGTTCGAAGAAGACGCCCGGCGAACGGTGCAACTGCGAGACGATGACGCGCTCGGTGCCGTTGATGACGAAGGAGCCCGTGCTGGTCATGAGCGGAATCTCGCCCATATAGACCTCCTGCTCCTTGACTTCCTTGATGGTGTCCGACGACTCGCGGTCGAGGATGACCAGACGCACCCTGGCGCGCAGCGCCGAAGCGTAGGTCAGGCCACGCTGCTGGCATTCCTTGACGTCGAATGCCGGTTCGGCGAGCGCGTAGCTCACGAATTCGAGGCGCACGTTGCCGCTGTGGCTGACGATCGGGAAAATCGAGGTGAAGGCCGCCTGCAGGCCCTGGTTCCTGCGTTGCTCGAAAGGGACGTCCGCCTGCAGGAAGGCGGTAAAGGAGTCCAGCTGTGTGGCCAGCAGAAACGGGACGTCAAGCACACTGGCCCGCTTGGCGAAACTCTTGCGGATACGTTTTTTCTCGGTGTAGGAGTAGGTCATGGTCGCTCCGAGCTTGGATGAGGCTTGGACTCCGGGTCGGCTGCCCGGAGTCGTGACAACGGAAGAAGTGAAACGTGAAAAGTGATCTTGATTAGCAACGAAGTTCCGCCAAGAGGACGTATCTATGACTGACCCTGGAAAAACGGGAGGGTTCGATGCGGCGCGCAACGTCGGAGGGAGGCCTCGTCGGGTATCGCGCTTTCATCCAATCCAGTATCACCGAGATTCCTTGCCAATCAAGAAAGTGATGGACTGAAACGTGAAAACCGCAGGCTTCCGACAGATTCCCGCTTTTCCTCTTTCACCTTTCACCGCCCTTGATCCGAAAAAGCACAAAAGGCTGGCAGCCCGAAGGCGGCCAGCCCGCTTGCGGAAACCGGATTACTTGATTTCGACCTTGGCACCCGCGTCCTCGAGCTGCTTCTTGATGGCTTCGGCGTCGGCCTTGGCAATCCCCTCCTTGACGGGTTTCGGCGCGGCATCGACCAGGTCCTTGGCTTCCTTGAGACCCAGGCCCGTCACCGCGCGCACGACCTTGATGACCTCCACCTTCTTTTCGCCATAGGACGCCAGCATGACCGTGAACTCGGTCTGTTCCTCGACCGGCGCCGCGGCGGCCCCGGCGGCGGCCGGGCCGACGGCCATCGCCGCGGCGGACACGCCGAACTTTTCTTCAAACGCCTTGACCAGATCGTTGAGTTCCATGACCGTCATGCCGCCGACGGCTTCCAGGATTTCTTCCTTGCTAATCGCCATGATTTGCTTGCTCCTAAATGTTCAGTGTATTCAGTGATTGATCGTCCGCCAATAACGGCGTCATGCGGTGGCAACGGCTTCTTCGCGCTGTTTGGCCAGCGCGGCGAGAACCACCGCGAAACCGGTCACCGGCGCCTGCATCACACCCAGCAGCATGGCCAGCAGTTCCTCGCGGCCCGGAATCGACGCCAGGGCCTGCACACCCGCCTTGTCCATCAGCTTGCCGGCGTAACAACCCGCTTTCAGAACCATTTTGTCGTTGGTTTTGGCGAAGTCGTTCAAGACCTTCGCGGCAGCCACCGGATCCTGCGAAATGCCATAGACCAACGGCCCCGACATGTGCTCGGCCAAGCCGGCGAACGGACTGTCCGAAACGGCGCGGCGCGCCAGCGTGTTCTTCAGCACGCGCAGGTAAACGCCGGATTTGCGCGCCTGGGCCCGCAGCCGGGTGAGCTGAGCCACGCCGATTCCCTTGTACTCGGCCAGGACGATCGTCTGCGCGCCGGCCAGCTGCGCCGTAACGTCGGCCACCACGGCTTTTTTTTCATCAAGATTGAGACCCATGGGTCCTTTCTCCATTTCGTTCATCACACGACACGCCTGTCGGCGCGTCCCCACGGCGACCTTTCTCAAGAGCATCGGCGTTTCAAGCGCCGAAAATCCCGTCCGGGCACACCGTCTGCGCAGGCTGAAAAATCACTTGAGCCGTTCGGCCAAAATTGCGCCTGGCGGCACCTGCGGTCTTTGACGATCCGCCGACGAAAATCCGCCGGCAGCCCAAAGTCCTGGCGAAAACGGCTTGGCCCGGCTTCGCCTGCTTGTCTCACAAGGAGGCGGAATCCACGCGCACACCCGGTCCCATCGTGCTGGAAACGGCGATCCGGCGCAGGTACTGCCCTTTCGCGGCGGCCGGTTTGGCCTTGATCAGCGCTTCGACCAGAGCCTTGAGGTTCTGTTCCAGCTGTTCCACCGCAAAGTTCGCGCGCCCGATCGTGCTATGCACGATGCCGCCCTTGTCCGTCCGGTACTGCACTTGGCCCGCCTTGGCGTTCTTCACTGCCATGGCCACGTCCTGGGTCACCGTGCCGACCTTCGGGTTCGGCATCAGTCCGCGCGGACCGAGAATCTGACCCAGCTGGCCGACCACGCGCATCGTGTCGGGCGTGGCGATCACCCGGTCGAAATCGAGCTTGCCGCCCTTGATCTCGGCGGCGAGATCCTCCAGGCCCACGATATCCGCCCCGGCGGCCCTGGCCGCTTCCGCTTTCTCGCCCTGGGCGAAAACCGCGACGCGGACGGTTTTGCCCGTGCCCGCGGGAAGCACGACCGAACCGCGCACCAGCTGATCAGATTTGCGCGCATCGATTCCGAGGCACACCGCGGCGTCGATCGATTCGTTGAACTTGGCCGTCGCCAGTTCCTTGACCAGCCCGAGCGCCTCGGCGGCCGGATAATTCTTCGTGCGCTCGATCCTGCCCTGGATCGCCTTCTTCCGTTTGGTCAGAACCGCCATCTCAGATTCCCTCCACAGTGATGCCCATCGAACGCGCACTGCCGGCGATCGTGCGCACCGCCGCATCCATGTCGGCAGCGGTGAGATCCGGCATCTTCTGCGTGGCGATGGCCTCGCACTGGGCGCGCGTCAACCTGCCCACCTTGTCCGTGTGGGGACGCTGGCTTCCCTTCTGGACTCCGGCCGCCTTCTTGATCAGCACGCTG
This sequence comes from Accumulibacter sp., assembly GCA_031279425.1. Lineage (GTDB taxonomy): Bacteria > Pseudomonadota > Gammaproteobacteria > Burkholderiales > Rhodocyclaceae > Propionivibrio. Next base: position 1,477 of record JAITIQ010000104.1, on the reverse strand, counting down.
GCAGGCGGCGTCTTCATGATGAAAGTGAAGCTCTTGTCCGCGTAGGCGGTGATCACCACGGGAATCGGCAGTCCCGGTTCCAGGCCCTGCGTTTGGGCATTGAACGACTTGCAGAACTCCATGATGTTCAGCCCGCGCTGGCCGAGCGCGGGGCCGATCGGGGGCGAAGGATTGGCCTTGCCCGCCGGCACTTGCAGCTTGATGAAACCGACGATTTTCTTTGCCACGGTTCTACTCCTGTCAACGGGTGTTAACGCGCCGGTTCACGACGCTCCCCAAAAAAACAAACACGACGGCCAGGCAAGCCAGCCGCCCCAACCGTCAGGCTTTCTCGACCTGACCGAACTCCAGCTCGACCGGCGTCGCCCGGCCAAAAATCGTCACCGATACCACCAGCCGGTTCTTTTCGTAATTGACTTTCTCGACGGAACCATGGAAATCGGTAAACGGACCATCCTTGACCCGGACGACTTCCCCGGGCTCGAACAGCACCTTCGGACGCGGCTTCTCCACGCCGTCCTGCATCTGCTGCATGATCTTGTCGACTTCCCTCTCGGAAATCGGCGTCGGCTTGTTGGCCGTGCCGCCGACGAAACCCGTCACCTTGGGAGTGCTTTTGACGAGGTGCCAGGATTCGTCGTTCATTTCCATTTCCACCAGCACGTAGCCAGGAAAGAACTTGCGCTCGGAAATGCTTTTCTGCCCCTGCTTCAACTCGACGACTTCCTCGACCGGCACCAGCACGCGGCCGAACAAATCCTGCATTCCATGGCGCTGGATACGTTCCTGGAGCGCGCGCTGCACGCTTTTCTCGAAACCCGAATAGGCGTGTACGACGTACCAGCGCTTGCTCATAAGCTTCTCCAACCGAGAACCAGGTCATAGAGCACCCATTCCAGGCCCTTGTCCGCCACATAGAGAAAAAGCGCCATGACGACGACGAAGACGAATACCAGGCCGGTCATCTGCAAAGTCTCCTTCTGCGACGGCCAGACGACTTTTTTTGCTTCGACGACCGCTTCCCTGGCGAAATCGAAAAACCGGCGGCCCTGCTCGGTCCGCCACGCGACCGCCGCGCCGAGTCCCAGGCCGGCGATGACCGCCAGCACCCGCAGAATCATCGCCTGCTCGGCCAGAAGATAAAAGCCGACCACTCCGGCGGCCAGCAACAGCAACGCCAGCACAAACTTGATTTTATCGGCCATTTCGTCAGCCAAAAATAGAATTGGCAGGGGCAGAGGGAATCGAACCCCCAACCTTCGGTTTTGGAGACCGACGCTCTGCCAGTTGAGCTATACCCCTGCGGCGTGGACTTCAGACGTCCCCGAATCCGGGAACGCCGTCCATCGCGACCTGATTACTCGATGATTTTGGCGACGACGCCGGCGCCGACGGTGCGGCCACCCTCCCGGATGGCGAAGCGCAAGCCCTCCTCCATCGCAATCGGGCTGATCAGCTTCACCTCCATCTGCACGTT
>JAITIQ010000100.1 GCA_031279425.1 Accumulibacter sp. | reverse complement strand
AACGTGCAGATGGAGGTGAAGCTGATCAGCCCGATTGCGATGGAGGAGGGCTTGCGCTTCGCCATCCGGGAGGGTGGCCGCACCGTCGGCGCCGGCGTCGTCGCCAAAATCATCGAGTAGCGATACCCTCGGATGGGCGCCCCTCATCCGTTTCTTGCTCTTTGGAATCGAGAAAAATGCAAAACCAGAAAATCCGCATCCGGCTCAAGGCCTTTGATTATCGCCTCATCGACCAATCCGCGCTGGAAATCGTGGAGACGGCCAAACGCACCGGCGCCGTCGTGCGCGGCCCAGTGCCGCTGCCGACGCGCGTCCAGCGCTTCGACGTGCTGCGTTCTCCGCACGTCAACAAGACTTCGCGCGACCAGTTCGAGATTCGCACGCACCTGCGCCTGATGGACATCATCGATCCGACCGACAAGACGGTCGACGCCTTGATGAAGCTGGATCTGCCTGCCGGCGTCGACGTCGAAATCAAGCTGCAGTAAGTCCCTCGCGCAAGGTCACGGCGCGTTTTTCCCGCCCTCGTCAAGACAGGCGCGGCGGGCCGCAGGGATTGCCGCGTCACTGCAGCCCGAGCCATGACGGGAGAGCGCGGGCCGACCGCCTTCTCCCCCGGCCGGTTGTTGGATTCTCAGAACTCGATCGTTCCGGTCAGCATGAAGGTGCGCGGCGCGCCGAGGACAAGGTAGCCACCATTGGCGGCGCCGCCGACGGAAGCCCAGTAATCGCGGTTGGTGAGGTTCTCGATGCGGGCGCGCAGCGTGACCAGATGGTCTTGCCAAGCGGTCATGTAGCGCGCCCCGATGTCGAAACGCGTCCATCCCGGCACGCGCAAGGTGTTTTCCGCGTCGGCGTAGGAGGACGCGGTGGCGATGGCGCGCGCGTCGAGGGTCAGCCCGCGCGCGCCCGGCACGTCCCATTCGACGTTGAGATTGGCCTGCCGCGAAGGTGCGCCGATGACCCTCTTGCCGTCGGTCAGATCGCTTCCGGTCTTTTTCTGGCGGGCATCCAGCCAGGTAATGCCGCCGAGAATCCGCAGGTTTTGAGTGGCTTTCCCCTGCACGCCGAGTTCGACGCCGCGATGCCGGTCCTCGCCGGAAACGGTGTAATAGCCGTCGGCATTGACCAGGCCGCGCGGCTTTTTCGTCGTAAAGAGCGCCAGGCTCGCGGCCAATGCGCCGTATTCGTATTTGACGCCGATTTCCTTCTGTTTCGAGACGTAGGGCGGCAGCGCCTGACCTCCGTTCTTGGTCTGGTTCCCGTAGGCGTCTCTGAATGGGGCGGTATCGCCTCTGCTCAGACTCTCGATGTAATTGGCGTAGAACGAAAGATTCTTCATCGGCCGCACGACGAGACCGGCCATCGGACTGTTTTTGGTCTCATCGTAGTCGGCAGTCTTGGCGCCAGTGGCGGTGTCGTAGCTTTTCGTTCCCAGCGTCTGATGGCGGATGCCGAGCGTGAGCAGGAGGCGCTCGTCGAGCATCGAGAGCGTATCGCCGATGGCGAAACTGGAGAGGAGGGTTTCCTGGGTGGTTTTCGGGTGATTCCAGTCGCCGCCGGTAAAAGGAAACGTGGTGGGCCGGGGAGTCGGCACGGGATGATAAAGATTGTTCGGCTGACTACTGCTCCCGCTATAGATCCAGGAGCTTTTCAAGTCGAGTTTGAAAGCCGAGTAGGAAGCGACCAACGCATGATCGACGGCGCCGGTGGAGAATTTGCCCCGCAAGCCGATTTCACCCGTGGTGACTTCATCCTCGCGGGCAGTGCCGAGGGTGGCATTGGTATTTCCCGCGCCGGTAAAGCCATTGGTGATGGTGATTCCGGAAAACAGGCTTTCCTCGTCGGTCTTGCGCATGCCGGCGGCGAACCAGGCCGTGACGTTTTCAGCGAAATCGTATTCGCCGCGCACCGAGCCGAAAACGTCGCGCTCGTCCGAATAGGTCCAGTCCTGCGCGTAGTTCTTCTGGTTGTCGGGCGCCGAAGGCACGCGGCTCGCGCCCAGAAGCGTCACGCTGGGGCGTATCCCATTCAGGCGGTGGTTCTGGTAGCCGAGGTCGGCGGAAAGGCGCGCCTTGCCGCTCCGCCAGTCGAAACCGGCGAGGAAGGCATCGAGCCGGCTGTTTTCGTGGTCGACCGACGTACCACCCTCGCGATGCGCGCCGACGACGCGCAAGCCCGTGGCCTGATCGTCGCCGAAACGGCGCGCCACGTCGAAGGAAGCGGATTTCTGCCCGCCCTGCGTCCAGCCGAGATTGACTTGCGACAAGGGATCGTTCGGGGCGCGCTTGGGCAAGAGGTTGATGCTGCCGCCGATACCCGTGTTCCCCGGCGCCGCGCCGGTGAGGAAGGCGCTTGCGCCGCGCAGGACTTCGACGCGCTCGAACAGCTCGGCGGCGATGTATTGTCGGGGAAGCAGACTGTAGAGGCCGTTGTAGGCGGTGTCGTCGGAAAAGAGGTAGAAACCGCGGACGAAATAGGTTTCCTGGAAGTTGCCGTACCCGCGTGCCACGTGTACCGAGGCGTCGTTCTGTAGAACGTCCCCGACACTCTTCGCCTGCTGGTTCTGGATCAGTTCCGCCGTGAAGCTGTTGATCGAAAACGGCGTCTCCAGCGCATCGCGCGTTCCCAGGATTCCGGCCCGTCCGCCGCGCGCGACCTGGCCGCCGGGATAGACGGGGGAAAGACCTTCGGAAGAAGCATCCGCGCTGGCGCTGACCTGCACGGTCGGCAATGTGGCTTCCGTCAGGTCGGGCTGGGTATCCTGCGCCCAGGCGGGACATGCGGCGGCAAGCACGAAGCATGGAAACCAATAGGAGCGCCTAGGCCTGGCACTGCGGGGGTAGTTTATTATCGAGAAGGATTTCATTTTGTCATGCTCGTAGATGGTGGTTGATTGGAACGGCGAAGGCACTGATCGATAATAGTAACAATTATCATTGTCGTCAACAAACCAGCCTGATGCCCTATCCGCAGGAATTGCTGCACAGCCGGAAGCATCCCACCCGGAGGCTCGCGTACCGCCGTGCCTTTCATCCCCGCGAATGGCGGCAAGCGCCATGACTTGCACCCCGATGCGCGATAAAGAGTTGACAAGATCGATCTTTCCAATATCTAATCTCAGGTTCGATTTGCAACGACTTCAAGGAATTACCATGAAACGTACTTATCAACCGTCCGTCGTCCGGCGCAAGCGCACCCACGGCTTCCTGGTCCGCATGGCCACCCGTGGAGGGAGGGCCGTGATTCGCGCCCGCCGTGCCAAGGGCCGGCATCGTCTGGCTGTTTGAAGATTTGTCGTTCGGACGGGAAGGCCGGGCACGCGAGGCAAGCCGGAACGGATTTCCCCGGCGCTGTCGATTGACCAAAGCGGATGAATTCACCTCCGTTTTCGGTTTCAGGAAGTCCATCAAAAGTGAGCATTTCCTGTTACATTACTGCCCTCGCAAGGGTGGGAAAACCCATGGAGCCAGGCTGGGGCTGGTGGTCGCGAAACGCTGTCTTCGCCGCTCGGTCGACCGCAACCTGATCAAACGTCTGGTCCGTGAAATCTTCCGCATCCGCCGCTCCGAATTGCCACCTTGCGATCTGGTCGTCCGTCTGGCGGTCAGTCCGGGTTCGCCCGTCGACAGACGGACGGTGGCTGCGGAAATTCGCAATCTGCTGGAAAAACTCGCCTTGGACCTCGGGCAATGAAATTGATCCTGGTATTGATCCGCTGGTATGGAATCGCGATCAGCCCGCTGCTGGGGCAAAACTGCCGCTTTTTCCCCAGTTGCTCCGCCTATACCGCCCAGGCGGTCGAAAAGTACGGGGCATGCAAGGGTGTGTACCTCGGTCTGAAGCGCATCTGCCGTTGCCACCCCTGGAATCCGGGCGGTTTCGATCCCGTTCCCTAGAATCATTCCTGAAACAGGCCGTTCATGGACAAACGCATCATTCTGGCTTGCATTTTTTTCTTCTCGCTGGTCATGCTTTGGGATGCCTGGCAGAAATACAACAATCCCAGGGACTTGACGCCGGTCGCGACGGCTACGTCTTCCTCTGAATCTTCGGCCGTCCCCGCGGTACCCGCCGCATCGGCGGACGTGCCCGTCCCGTCGAAAAGCGTCGAAGCCGGCACGGTCGCCGCGCCGGCGCTTGCCGATATGTCGACCCAGGGGGAGATCATCGAAATCCGGACGGATCTGTTGACTGCCCAGGTATCCACGCTCGGCGGCGACCTAGTCGGACTGACGCTCACCAGCTACAAGGCGACCGAGGACAACACCAGGGATTTCAGGCTGTTCGACATCCAGCATCGGTACGCCGCGCAGAGCGGGCTGATCGGCGAGGGCCTGCCCAACCACAAGACGGTGTTTTCGCCGATCCCGGGAAAACGGGAACTGTCCGAGGGAGAGGACTCGCTGCAGTTGAGGCTCGAGGCGCCTGCCGTGGATGGCGTCAAGGTGACCAAGGTCTATACCTTCCAACGCAACAGCTACCTGATCGGCGTGACCCATGAAATCGACAACGGCGGCCAGAAGGAAGTCGCCGCGCACGCCTATTATCAGTTGCAGCGCGACATCCAGGCGCCGGCGGGCGAAAGCAGGATGGTCAGCACCTTTACCGGGCCCGCGCAATATACCGAGCAGGGCAAGTTTCTGAAGATCGCCTTCAAGGATATCCAGGACGGGGACGCCAAGTTCGAGCGCAAGGCGGACAACGGCTGGATGGCGATGATCCAGCATTATTTCGTCTCCGCCTGGATTGCTCCGGAAAAGCTGCAACGCGAGTTTTATGCTCGGGAACTGGAATCAGGCGCCAATCCGCTCGTCGCCGCCGGGGTGATCGTCCCGGTGCCGCCGGTCGCTGCGCAATCGAGGTCGAGCTTTGCCGTTTCACTCTACGCCGGCCCGCAGATCCAGTCGATCCTCGATCAGCTTTCCAGGCCAGCCGCGGAAGGCGGCATCGGCGCGGCGGGCCTGCCGCTGGTCGTCGATTACGGCTGGCTGACCATCGTCGCCGCGCCGATCTTCTGGCTGCTCGAAGTCATCAACCAGGTCATCGGCAATTGGGGCTGGTCCATCGTCGTGCTCACCCTCATCATCAAGGCGCTGTTTTTCCCGCTCTCCGCGGCGAGCTACAAGTCGATGGCCAGGATGCGCGCCCTCACCCCGCGGCTGCAGGTGTTGAGGGAGCGCTGCGGCAACGACAAGCAGAAGCTCAACGTGGAGATGATGAATCTCTACAGAACGGAGAAGATCAATCCGCTCGGAGGCTGCCTGCCGATCGCCATCCAGATTCCCGTCTTCATCGCCCTCTACTGGGCGCTGCTGGGCGCCGTGGAGATGCGCAACGCCCCCTGGATATGGTGGATTCAGGATCTTTCCTCGCAGGATCCTTTCTACGTGCTGCCCATCATCATGATGGCCACCATGCTGATCCAGACCAAGCTCAATCCGACTCCGCCCGATCCGATCCAGGCCAAGATCACCATGATCATGCCCTTCGCCTTCGGCATCATGTTCTTCTTCTTCCCGTCGGGATTGGTGCTTTACTGGGTGGTCAACAACATCCTGTCCATTGCCCAGCAATGGCAGATCACGCGGATGATCGAGCGTGGCGGAAAAGCCGCCAACGACGCCAGGGTCTGACACGATCGCCGCCGTCGCCACGGCGCCCGGTCGTGGCGGAATCGGAGTGGTGCGCATTTCCGGCCACGGCCTCCTGCCTCTGGCCGAGGCGCTGAGCGGAAAATCCCCGCAGCCGCGCGTGGCCATGCGCACCGATTTCCTTGCCGATGACGGCAGCGTCATCGACACGGGTCTGCTGCTGTATTTTCCCGCGCCGCGCTCTTTCACCGGCGAAGACGTCGTCGAACTGCACGGACACGGGGGAAACGTCATCCTGCACATGCTGCTCGCCCGTTGTCTCGATCTCGGCGCGCGCCTGGCCGAGCCGGGTGAATTCACCCGCCGCGCGTATCTCAATGGAAAACTCGATCTGGCCCAGGCGGAAGCGGTCATCGATCTGGTAGACGCAATGACGGCGGCGGCGGCAAAAGGCGCGATACGCTCTTTGCGGGGCGAGTTTTCGGCGGAAATATGCAAATTGCGCGATCAGCTCGTCGAATTGCGGACTCTGGTGGAAGCCGCGCTGGATTTTCCTGATGAGGAAATCGAGCTTCCGAGGGCGACGGAGATCCGCGAATGGCTGGAACGTCTCCAGGCGAAAACGGCCGAAATCGCCAGCCGCGCGCAGCAGGGCCGTCTGCTGCAAAGCGGCCTCTCCGTCGTCATCGCGGGGCGGCCGAACGTCGGCAAATCCAGTCTGCTCAACCGTCTGGCCGACGATGAATTGGCGATCGTCACGCCGCTGGCCGGGACCACGCGCGATGCCATACGCATTACCCTGCAGATCGAAGGCGTTCCATTGCGCGTCGTCGATACCGCCGGATTGCGGGATGCTTTCGACGAAATCGAGCGAATCGGCATCGAACGCGCCTGGCGGGAAATCGAAAACGCGGATATCGTGCTTCTCCTCGTCGATGCGCGAGAGGGAGTGCGCGAAGCCGACGAAGCCATCCTTGCCCGATTGCCGGCGGGTTCGAAGCGGATCATCGCGCATAACAAGATCGACCTGACGGAAAGATTACCCGAATGGCACGAAGACGGAAGCGGCTCGGCGATCTGGCTGTCGGCCAGGACCGGTGACGGAATCGACCTGTTGCAGCGGGAACTGCTGCGCATCGCCGGCTGGCATCCGGACGAGCCGGCGTTCATTGCCCGCGAACGGCATCTGCGCGCGCTTGCCCGGACGCTCGAATGTCTGCAGGCAGCGCACGCGCATCCCGGAAGCCCGGAACTGCTGGCCGAGGAACTGCGCCTAGCGCAACGATCGCTCGGCGCAATCACCGGTGAAATTTCATCCGACGATCTCCTGGGGGAGATATTCGGTCGCTTCTGCATCGGAAAATAACAAGCCTTCCGGGCTGTTCCGATACGTTCCACAAAACCCTTTAGATTCATTGAGTAAGCACGATTTTTGTTCCGGTACGTGCTTGCATGTTCTGCGCGAATCCATCAAAATGTGTGCCCAAGATTGTGCCCAAGTTGATTTTGAGTGTGCCCAAAGTGCAGTAAGGTAAAAGCAGAATCAGCATAAAAAAGGTTTCTTTCGCCTCGGTGAAATCTTTATATGGTGGGCAAATCGGGCGGGCATGACTGACTGAAAGCCGCACCAGACAAGGCATTCAGGCGATTGTGCCCAAAGCTTTTTTCTGTGCCCAAAATCCGGCGATGGTTTGGGCACAAATGGCGACGAAGGGGAAAATCATGGCGCTATCGGATACCAAGCTGCGGAACCTGAAACCCGGAAAAAAGACCTACCGGGAAGCTGATGAGGGCGGGTTGTTCGTAGACGTATCCCCCAAGGGAAAGAAAGCATGGGGGCTTCGCTACTGGCGCAACGATAAGCAAGAGCGCATTGGCCTGGGCGACTACCCGACCTATTCACTGGCCGAAGCCCGGACATGGCGGGACGATTGCAAGGCGCTGGCCGGGCGTGGCTTATCCCCGATGGCCTTGAAGCGTGGCGATCCGATCCCTGGCGATGCCGCCCCCGCTGTCAAGGAATTGGCGCAAGCCTTCATTCGCAACTGGTGCATGAAGGCTGTTGAGAGGGTGAAAGCCAAGGAAGCCGAAGCCGAAGCCGCCGACACCGTGGAAGCCTTTTCCCGGCGCTGGTACGTCGAGATTGTGGTGCCTGCGAACAGCAACCCCCGGAATATCAGGCGGGCATTGGATAAGGACGTGATCCCGGCGATTGGCGGCAAACAAGTTGCCGACGTGACCCCGACCGACATTCTGGCGATTACCGACAAGATCAAGAATCGCGGGGCCGATCAAATGGCGCTGCAAACCCGCAACGTGCTGAAACGGCTGTTCGCCTATGCCATT
>JAITIQ010000090.1 GCA_031279425.1 Accumulibacter sp. | reverse complement strand
TCCGCGGGGACGGCGGCGGGCAGCTCATCGCCATGGACCTCGGGGTTGCCGAGCTTTTCCAGGGCGGATTGCAGCAAGCGATACGGCGTGCGCTCTCCCCGGCCGCTGTCGATGCCGCTGGCGATGAAAACCTGGCGCGCCCGCGTGATCGCCACGTAGAGCAGGTTCAGCTCTTCGCGCCGGGCGGCGGCGGCTTCGGCCGCGAAAAGCTCCGCCCGCGCCACGCCGCGTTCTTCCTTGCGCCCGTAGAAAGAGAAGTGGCGCGGCGCATCCTCCTCCGGCGGCCAGTCAACCAGCACGTCCCAGGGATCGCTGGAGCGCGGCGATTCATTGGCGCCGAGCAGCCAGACGATCGGCGCTTCCAAACCCTTGGCGCCGTGGATGGTGAGAATACGTACCCGGTCGGCGCCGTCGGGCCGCGCTTCTTCTTCGTCCGTCTCGATCCGTCCTTCGTCCGGCGCGTCGGAAGCGTCGGCCCGGCGCAATTCGCGCAAGGCGTCGAGGAAACGCGGCAGGCTCGGATAGCGTCCGCCGGAGAGATCGAGCGAGAGCAGCAGCAGGGCCCGCAGATTGGCCTCGACGGTCGGCGCCGCGGCCGCCGGCGCGGTCAGGTGATAACGCGACAAGACCTCGCCCTGGTGGTAGATGCGGTCGAGCAGATCATGCACCGGCAACCGTCCGGCGAGGCGCAGCCATTCATCGAGCAGGCGCGCCGCGCGCACGAGCCGCGGGGCGGCGGAAGCCGTTGCGACCAGGGCTTCAAGACCAGGCCACCATGCCATGCCGCTCGCGCTCCCGCTGGCGTCGGCGGCCCGGGCGGAGGCGACCGCCAGGGCCAGCGCGGCGAGCTCATCGTTGCCGCAGGCGAACAGCGGCGAGCGCAACGCCTGCGCCAGTTTCAGATCGTCGGTCGGCGTGACCAGGAATTCGAGCAGCGCCACGAGGTCGGAGACTTCCGGCGCTTCCAGCAATCCGCCACGCGAACCGGCCTCGAAGGGAATTCCCGCCGCCGCCAGCGCGCGCTCATAGCAGGGGAGATGGGTGCGCGAGCGGACCAGCAGCAGGATGTCGCCGTAACGCGCCGCGCGCTTCACGCCCTCTTCGCCTGCGGCGTCGATCTGCCACGCCGCGCCGCCGCGCCCGACGATCCGCCCGATCTTTTCGGCCAGGGCGGAGGCTTCTTTGACGCGCCGCTCATCCTCGGCCTCGGCTTCCGGTTCGGTCAGCGGATTGCGCAGGCCCTGCCGTTCCGGCGCGGGGGAAGGCGCGGCGCGCGCCTGCAGCGGCAACAGTTCGACGCGCCCCGGAGAACCGGTGAGCGAGGTATGCGCGCGAAACGGCGCGAACTCCGGGAGGCCGGAAAACAGCGTATTGACCACGTCGATGATCGGCCGCGCATTGCGCCGCGTACTGTCCTGTTGGCGATGGAGTGCCGAGAAACCACGGCACAGATAGTCGGCGGCGGCCGAGAAGAGCCGGGGCTCGGCGCGGCGGAAACGGTAGACCGACTGCTTGGGGTCGCCGACCAGGAAGACGCTCGGACGCTCGGCATCCGAATAGGCGTCGAACCACGCGCGCAGAATCTGCCATTGCAGCGGATTGGTATCCTGGAATTCGTCGAGCAGCACGTGCCGGTAGCGCGCGTCGAGACGCGCCGCCACGAAAGCGGCCGTCTCCGGATCGCGCAGGAGCCGCAGCACCTGCCATTCGGCGTCGGCGAAATCGATCTGCCGGCGCGCGCGTTTATAGGCCTCCGCGTGCTCCAGGAAAGCGGCGAATACGGCGCATGCCGAGCGGTTGAAGTCCAGGATGCGCAAGGCGGTTTGCAGTTCGAGACAGGCGCGCATGCGCCGACCGAGCCGTTCGTGCAGATCGGCGAAAAAGGGCTGGCCGCTTTTCTTGCGTATCGTCCCTTCCCGGGTCAGCAAGATGGCGCGCAAGGTTTCGCAGGCCTCATCGAGCCGCCCGGAAGCGATGAGATCGCGCAGGGATTTCGCGCGCTGCCGCTCGTTCCACGCGCCGTTCTTTTCGATCCAGCGCAGATATTCCAGGGAATCGGCCAGCCCTTCGTCGGCAAAAAAATCGGCTGGCGCGTCGTCCGCGCCCAGCTGCCCGCGCAGCATGGCCAGGACGTGCCGCGCCAGCGCCGCTCCCTCCTTGCCCGCCGCCACACCGATCATGAGCCATTCGCCGCGCCGGTTCCAGGCTCTCCGCATCAGGCGGCAGGCCACCCCGGAACCCGCGGTCTCGAGCAATTCGACGAAGGCGCGCGAAGCTTCGCTATCCCGCCGCCGGGTCCGTTCGGCGACGAAGGACTGCCACAACTCGTCGAACAGGCGCGACTCGAATTCCGCCAGCCTCGACCCGGCCAACCCGGCCGATAGCGGCGCGGCGTCGACGAGCCGCAGGAACCAGGCATGAAAGGTCTTCACCGTCAGCCCCGGATGCGCCGCCAGCACGCGCTCATACAGCCCGCGCGCCGCGCGCAGGGTTTCCTCGTCCGGAGGAACCCCGCGCTCGGCAAGGAATGCCGCGATCTCCGCCTCGCCGCCCGTCGCCAGTTGCCGCAGCCACCCGGTGACGCGCTCCTCGATTTCACGCGCCGCCTTGCGCGTAAACGTGATCGCCAGGATGGCGCCGGGCGCGACCCCGGCGAGCAGCAGCCGCACGATGCGCGAAGCCAGCAGCCAGGTCTTGCCACTGCCGGCACACGCCTCGACGACAACGCTGTGGCGCGGTTCGAGCGCTTCGATCAGGCTGCTTGCGGAACTCATCATATTCATCCTGTCAACGACAGTCGGAGTTGCCTTTGGCACGGATCGACCCATGAAACCTCGGTTGACCATGGAAAATACAGCAAAAAAACAAAAAGCAAGCGAACCCTTCCTTCATTGGAAATCAAAATTCGGCTTGCGGGCGCCATGAGCGGCCATGATGGCAAGCGCCCATCGCGCGGGGAGGAAGACGCGGCGGTACGCGAGCCTCCGGCGCTCGCATGGCGGGCGGGACGATCAGCGTCCCATGGTTCCATGTGAAAACAGGGAGCGCGGGCGTCCCGCCCGCTTTGTAGCAGCGTTTTTTTTCGGGCGGCATGGTTCGTACCCGAATTTTCCCTTCCCTCTGGAACCTGTACCGCCCGGCGTGGAAAGGGAAAGCAGGCGGCCATGGATGGGATGCGCTGGAGCGGCCCGGATTTCGCCATCTTCCTCGTGAATTGGAATGACATGATTCGCCCTCGCGTCATCCTGCGCGAAGCGCGGCGTAGTATTTTCCCGTTTTCGACAAGGTTCGGACTCTGAAAATCGCCAACCCAACTTTATGGCAGATCAATTTGGTGATGAACGTATATATTGGCACCGTCATTGCGAGGCGTGCAGCGCCTCGCAATGACGGTGCCAAACGTTGTGCGCATCCGTTTTGATATGCCTAACCACCAAGGCAAAGAGCCAAAAAGCGGGCGCATGTCCATTGCCCGCAACAACTGCTTCGACTACGGCTTTCTCGAACACGAAATGAACCGCCCCATCCAAAAGGGCGGGGTGTCCGGATCAAGCCGAACTTATCCGGCTGGCCTCTTCCGGCGGTTTCAG
>JAITIQ010000238.1 GCA_031279425.1 Accumulibacter sp. | reverse complement strand
TCCCGCAACGGCTCGTTCTCTACCATTAATACTGTCAAATCCCAGAATTTATTGACCGTGTGAATCAATATTATTTGCGACCATCACCACGCTCATCCACTCTTTACCGCCGAGAAAACCGCGTCGCTGCGCTGTGCATGCCTGGCCCCCTCTCCCTGGCCTCTCCCCCCTGCGGGGGGCGAGGGGAGCGGGAAGTTTCGTCATGGCGAGGCGCGAAGCGACGTGGCAATCTATACGGCCTTTCAGCCTGCCTTGGCATTCCGGGAAACTGGACGGACGCATGGATTGCCGCGTCGCGCAGCCCGAGCAATGACGGGATGGGGCTCATCACCCAGATCATGAACAGGTTCTCAGGGACTTGCCCCCGGTTTTCCAAGGCGATCGCCTGGGCATGACCAAGGTCTGACCGGACGCCCGCGGCGGAATGATAGAATCTCTCATCTCTCTTTCGTCCCGCGATCTCCGCCATGCGACACCCCGATGAGGTTCTCTTTCCCGGCGAGAAGCCTTTCCCGATCCTGCCCGCGGTGGACCATTACGCGGGTTCCGAAAAACTGATGAGGAAGGCGCTCCAGTTGCAGAACGAACTGGGGCCGATCTTCGACCTTACCTGCGACTGCGAGGACGGCGCCCACGCGGGCGCGGAGCGCGAGCACGCGGAAATGGCGGCCGGCCTCATCATGAGCGGCGACAACCGGCACGGCCGCGTCGCCAGCCGGATACACGATTGCACGCACGCGCGCTGGCGGCAGGACATCGACATCCTGGTGTCGATCGCCGGCGCCCGCCTGCCCTTCCTCACCCTGCCCAAGCCGCGCGGCGCCGGGGACGTGCGCGCGCAGATCGCCTACCTGCGCGAGGTCGAATCGCGGGTCGGCCTGTCGCGCGAGATACCGGTGCACGTGCTGATCGAGACCATCGGCGCGCTGCACGAAGTCTGGGAGATCGCCGCCCTGCCGGGCGTCGAATCGCTCGACTTCGGCCTGATGGATTTCGTTTCCGGCCACCACGGGGCCATTCCCGGCTCGGCGATGAAGAGTCCCGGCCAGTTCGACCACCCGCTGGTCGCGCGCGCCAAGTGCGAGATCGCCACGGCGGCGCTCGGCCACGGTGTGGTGCCGACGCACAACGTCACCACGGAATTGAAGGATGTCGAACTGATCCGCAACGACGCGCGCCGCGCGAAAAACGAGTTCGGTTTCCTGCGCATGTGGAGCATCCACCCCAGTCAGATCGTCCCGATCGTCGAGGCCATGCGCCCCGACTTTTCCCAGGTCGAGCAGGCCGTCGCCATCCTCGCCACCGCGCAGGACAGGGACTGGGCGCCGATCTCCCACGAGGGGCTGCTGCACGACCGGGCATCCTACCGCTATTACTGGGAATTGCTCGCCCGCGCGCGCGCCACCGGCATGAGCCTGCCGCCGGATGCGTCGCGGCGCTTTTTCCCGTCCGTCCCGGCAGGCGAGACATGGACCTCGGGGAATTGACGCGCGCGCTCGCGCAATTTCGCGACGAGCGCGACTGGGCGCGATTCCACACCCTGCGCAATCTGATCGTCTCGCTGAATCTCGAAGCCGCCGAACTCCTGGAGCTTACGCAGTGGAAGGACGACGCCGGGGTCGCCGCCCTGCTCGCGGACAACGGCGGACTGGAGGCGCTCAGGGACGAATGCGCGGACGTGCTGCTCTACCTCCTGATGATCGCCGAGAAAGGCGGTTTCGACCTGCTCGACGCGGCGGCGGCGAAGCTCGAAAAAAACGCCCGCAGGTATCCCGTGGAAGCGTGCCGCGGTTCGAGCCGCAAATACACGCAGTTCGGCCCGGCGGCCCCGGATACCCGTGCTGGGCGCGTCGTATAATCGCGGGCCGAGGCAACGAAGATCCGACGAAACCCGACGAAAACCATGACTCACTACCTGTTCATCCTCATCGGCGCCGTGCTGGTCGACAACGTGGTGCTGGTGAGGATGCTCGGCCTGTGTCCCTTCATGGGCGTGTCCAGGAAGCTGGACGCCGCCGGGGGCATGGGACTCGCCACTGCTTTCGTGATCACCGTCGGCACCGGCGCGAGTTACGTCATCGACACCTTTTTGCTGGCGCCTTTCGGCCTTTCCTATCTGCGCACCGTCGCCTTCATCGTCACCATCGCTTCCCTGGTCCAGCTCACCGAGCTCGTCATCCGCAAGACCAGTCCGCTCCTGCACGAAGTGCTCGGCATCTACCTGCCCCTGATCACCACCAACTGCGCCGTGCTCGGTATCGCCCTGCTGGTGCTGGGCAAGCGCTATGATTTCTTCGAATCGCTGCTCTTCGGTTTCGGCGGTTCGGTCGGTTTCACGCTGGCGCTGGTGCTGCTCGCCGGCCTGCGCGAGCGCATCGACGGCGCCGACGTGCCGAGGCATTTCAGGGGCAGTCCCATCGCGCTCGTCACCGGCGGGCTGATGTCGCTCGCCTTCATGGGCTTTGCCGGCCTCGACGTGGTTCGATGATGCTGGGCGCCGTTCTCGTCATGGCGCTCGGCGCCCTGGTCCTTGGCGCGGCGCTCGGTTTCGCCTCGGTCAGGTTCCACATCGAGGGCAATCCGCTGGTCGAGAAGATCGACGCCGTCCTGCCCCAGACACAATGCGGCCAGTGCGGTTATCCGGGCTGCCTGCCCTACGCCGAGGCGATCGCCGCGGGCCAGGCGGAAATCAACCGCTGCGTGCCCGGCGGCCAGGAAGGAGTGGCGCGCCTGGCCGATCTGCTCGGCCGCGAGGCTCAATCGCTCGACGGGGCGGAAAAGCCGAAGCAGGCGGCGCTCATCGACGAGGAATGCTGCATCGGCTGCACGCTGTGCATCCAGGCCTGTCCGGTCGATGCGATCGTCGGCGCCGCCAGGCAGATGCACACCGTCGTCGCCTCGCTGTGCACCGGCTGCGAGCTGTGCGTGAAGCCCTGCCCGGTCGAGTGCATCCGCATGGAGCCCGTGCCGACCGGCGTCGACGACTGGAAATGGCAATACCCGGTCTTCCGGATGAAGCGGGTCGCATGAGAGAACCATCGACCATGGGGACGCGGAGAGCGCATGGAGCGCATTCGACGCCTTGGTGCCTGCGTGCCTCTGCGGTGAGCGGTTTGGTCATTTGAATCATGCTTCGACTGTTCCAATTCAAGGGCGGCGTCGAGCCGGAAACGCACAAGAGCCGGTCGGCGCGGGAGGCGATCGGCGAAGCGCCCCTGCCCCCGATCTTCGTGGTGCCGCTGCATCAGAGTGTCGGCGGTCATGCGCGACCGCTGGTCGCCGCCGGCGAGCGCGTGAGGAAAGGCCAGCGCATCGGCGCGGCGGACAAATGGGTGTCCTCGGCGGTGCACGCGCCGACCTCCGGCAAGGTGCTGGCCATCGAGGAGCGCGTTGCCGCGCATCCGTCCGGCCTGACGACGCTGTCGGTGCTCATCGAACCCGACGGCCGGGAGGAATGGATCGAGCGGGCGCCGCTCGACTACGGCGCCATGCCGCCGGAGCGCCTGCGCCGCTTCCTGCGCGATTCCGGCGTCGTGGGCCTGGGCGGCGCGGTCTTCCCGAGCCATGCCAAGAGCGTGGCGGCGGCGGTGCCGATGGAATATCTCGTGATCAACGGCGCCGAATGCGAGCCGTTCATGACTTGCGACGACCGCCTGATGCGCGAGCGCGCCGAAGGCGTCGTGCGCGGCGCGGCGATCTTCCGCGATCTGCTGGAGCCGAAGCGCGTGCTGATCGGCATCGAGGACAACAAGCCGGAGGCGATCGCCGCCATGCGCGAGGCCGTCGAAAACGTCGGCGAGGATTTCGCCGTCGTTCCCGTGCCGACGCGCTACCCCACCGGCGGCGCCAGGCAGTTGATCCGCGTATTGACCGGCAAGGAAATCCCGGCGAGCCGCCGCTCGCCGGAAATGGGCGTGCAATGCTTCAACGTCGGCACCGCCTACAGCGCCTGGCGCGCCGTCGCCTTCGGCGAGCCGGTTGTCTCGCGCATCGTCACGCTCACCGGCAACGTGGAAGCGCCGCGCAACTGGGAAATCCGGCTCGGCACGCCGCTTCGCGACATCCTGCCGCTGATGCGGCCGAAACCGGACACCAGGCGCTACGTCATGGGCGGCCCGATGATGGGCTTCGCCCTGCCCAGCCTCGAGGCGCCGATCGTCAAGGCTTCGAACTGCATCATCGCGGCTTCACCCGCGCTTTTTCCGCCGCCTCCGCCAGAAATGCCGTGCATCCGCTGCGGCGCCTGCGCCAAGGCGTGTCCGCACGAGTTGCAGCCCTTCGAGCTGTACCGCTTTTCGCGCGCCCGAAACTTCGACAAGGCGCGGGAATACGATCTTCTCGACTGCATCGAATGCGGCTGCTGCGGCTACGTCTGTCCGTCGCACATCCCGCTGGTGCAGTATTTCCGCTTCGCCAAGAGCGAGATCGCCGCGCGCGACCAGGATAAGCGCAAGGCCGAAGTGGCCAAGGAGCGCTTCGAGCGGCGCCGCGCGCGCGAGGAGCGCGACCAGGCCGAGAAGGCCGAGCGCCTGGCCAAAGCGGCGGCGGCCAAGGCGGCCGAGCGGCAGGCCGCGCCGAACGACGCCGAGGCCGCCAAGAAAGCCCTCATCGCCGCGGCCGTCGAACGCGCCCGCGTCCAGCGGGAAGGCGTCCAGGATCAGTCATCGATACATCCTCTGGGTGGAAATTGATTGAAACCTCCTTCGACACGGAGTTCACGAAGACACGGAGAGCACAGAGAAACCCGAAAAAAAAATGCTTTTCTCCGTGCCTCCGTGTTGAAAGAGTTTCCGTTCTCCCTGGAATCGAAACCGTCATGAAACTGCCCAGACCATTGAAGAATCTGTTCGCCAAATACCGGGAAACGCATGCGCCATCCCTCACGGCGCTCGAACTCTTCCGCTACATCGGACCGGGGCTGCTGGTCACCGTCGGCTTCATCGATCCGGGCAACTGGGCCGCCAACATCTCCGGCGGCGCGCAGTATGGCACCGTGTTGCTGTGGGTGATCACGCTGTCCACCGTGATGCTGATCGTCCTGCAGCACAACGCCGCGCACCTGGGCATCGCTACCGGGCTGTGCCTGTCGGAGGCGGCGACGATTCACCTGCCGGCGCGCACCGGGCGTTTTCTGGTCGGCTCGGCGATGCTGGCCGCCGTCTCGACGGAAGTCGCCGAACTGCTCGGCGCGGCCATCGCCATCCACATGCTGTCCGGCATGCCGATCAAGCTGGCGGCGGCGGTCTCCACCCTGTTCGTCGCCTTCTTCCTCTACAGCAACTCCTACCGGCGCATCGAGACGGTGATCATCGGCTTCGTCTCGATCATCGGCGTCTCGTTCATCTACGAACTGCACCTGGTGCCGGTCGACTGGAGCGCCACCTTCCGGCACTGGGTGACGCCGGCCCTCCCCGACGGATCGATCGTGCTGGTGATGAGCCTCTTGGGCGCCGTGGTCATGCCGCACAACCTGTTCCTGCATTCGGAAATCATCCAGAGCCGGCAATGGCAGCTGGAAGACGAGCAGGTCATCCGGCGGCAGCTCAAGTACGAATTCCTCGATACGCTGTTTTCCATGGGTATCGGCTGGGCGATCAACAGCGCCATGATCATCGTCGCCGCCTATACCTTCTTCACCGCGCGCGTCGAGGTCGCCGAACTCCAGCAGGCGTCCGCGGTGCTCGAACCCATCCTGGGCAAGGGCGCGGCCCTGGTTTTCGCCTTTGCCCTGCTGTGCGCCGGAATCGCCTCGTCGATCACCGCCGGCATCGCCGGCGGCAGCATCTTCGCCGGCCTGTTCGGCGAACCCTACGACATCAGGGACAGCCACTCCCGGCTGGGGGTCAAGCTTGTGCTTGGCCTCTCGCTGGCGATCATCCTGCTGATCGAGGATACCCTGCAGGGACTCGTCCTGTCGCAGGTCGCGCTCTCGCTGCAACTCCCCTTCACCATTTACCTCCTGGTCCGCCTCACTTCTTCCCGGGAAGTGATGGGCGCGCACGCCAACCCGCCGGGCACGCGCTGGCTGCTGATTTCCTTCGGCGCCGTCATCACGCTGCTCAACGCGTATCTGCTGTTCGATTTCGCGCGCGGAGTGTTTTCGCGCGGATGAGGGGTTCGCAGGAAATCCAGCGGAATCCGGCGGCCGAGCGCCTTTCGATTTGCGCCCCTTCGGTTCCCCGCACCCATAGGGCGCGCCGTTCCGGGCTAGAATATCGATTTTGACTGGCGTTCGTGATGAATACTCTCTCCAGCGCATCTTCCCTGGAAAGCGTTCCGGCATCGGCGCCGGACGCCCGCTGGACCGTCTCGCGGGTCGAGGCGCTCTACCGGATGCCGTTCATGGATTTGCTTTTCCGCGCGCAGCAGACGCATCGGGGGCATTTCGATCCCAATGAAGTACAGCGCTCGGCGCTGTTGTCGATCAAGACCGGAGGTTGTCCCGAGGATTGCAGCTACTGCACCCAGTCGGCGCGTCACCGGACGGAGACGGAGCGCGAGGCGCTGATGCGGGTCGAGGAAGTGGTGGCCGCGGCCAAAGAGGCCCAGGCCAAGGGCGCGACGCGCTTCTGCATGGGTGCCGCCTGGCGCGGGCCGAAGGAAAAGGATCTGGAGACCGTCGCGCGAATGGTCCGTGAGGTCAAGGCGCTCGGCATGGAGACCTGCGTCACGCTGGGTATGCTGAAGGAAGGGCAGGCGCGGAAATTGAAGGAGGCCGGGCTCGACTATTACAACCACAATGTCGATACCGACGCCGAATTCTATGACCAGGTGATCACCACGCATACGCACGCGGACCGCCTCGAAACGCTCGCGCAGGTGCGCGCGGCCGGGATCAAGGTCTGTTGCGGCGGGATTCTCGGGCTTGGCGAATCGCGGCGCAATCGCGCGGCGATGATCGCCCAGCTCGCCAACATGAATCCGCCGCCCGATTCGGTGCCGATCAACAATCTGGTGGCGATGCCGGGCACGCCGCTGGCGGCGACGGAAAAAATCGACCGTTTCGAATTCGTGCGTACCATCGCCGCCGCGCGCATCACCATGCCGGCGAGCTGGGTCCGCCTGTCCGCCGGGCGCGAGATGATGAGCCAGGAAATGCAGGCTCTGTGTTTCTTCGCCGGCGCCAATTCGATTTTCTCCTGCGACAAGCTGCTGACGGCGAACAACGTCGATATCGGCTTCGATGAGATGCTGTTTGCCAAGCTCGGGCTGCGGGCGGTATGACGGGGCAGGAGCCGCTTTTGCCGGCAGGATACCGGCGCTCCAGGCGTTCCTCCGCAAAGACCGCCATGGTGTCGAAGGTGCTTTATTGCCAGATTCGTGTAGAAACAGGATAAGACGATCCTTCGCCCGCGCCGCGGCCGGTTACGACGCCGCGGCAGCGTTGCCGCGCGAGATCGCCGCGCGCATGCTGGAGCGGCTCGACTACGTGAAAATCCAGCCCACCCGCGTCGTCGATCTGGGCTGCGGTACCGGCAACGCGCTGGTTGCGTTGGGCGAGCGTTATCCGCGGGCGGAAATCATCGGCGTCGACGCCTGCGAGGCGATGCTGCGCGTCGCTCGCGGGCAACGTTCGCGCCTGCGCTGGACACTGCCTTTCCTGCGCGGACCGAGGTGCGCCTCGTGGCTCGCGGCGGACGCGCGGGCGCTGCCGCTCCCCGACGCCGCCGCCGGCCTGGTCTGGTCCAATCTGATGCTGCACTGGCCGGCCGACCCGCTGGCGGTCCTGCGCGAGGCGCACCGCGTCCTGCAAACCGGCGGCCTGCTCACGTTTTCCACCCTCGGGCCGGATACCCTGAAGGAACTGCGCGCCTCGTTTTCCGACGGCTACGAGCACACCCTGCGTTTCGTCGACATGCACGATTACGGCGACATGCTGATCGCCTGCGGCTTCGCCGGTCCGGTGATGGACGCCGAGCGCCTGACCGTCACTTATCCCTCGCTGAAGGCGCTGTTCGACGAATTGCGCCGAAGCGGCTCGATCTGCGCGGCGCCCGGGCGCCGGCGCGGCCTGATGGGCCGGCGGACGTGGCGGACGATGTGCGAAGCGTATGAAAAACGGCGCGTCGAGGGCCGCCTGCCGGCGAGCTTCGAGGTGCTGTACGGGCACGCCTGGAAGGTCGAGCCGTGGAAGATCGCGGACGGGAGATCGGTGATCCGGTTCGTTTCAAGCTGATGCCGGCGGCCTCCGCAAGAAGTTCGAAGAGGGAGGCTTCCAGTCGATAAGCAGCTTGCTTCGCACGGACGTTTGCTTTCCCCTTGTATCTTCCCCCCA
Organism: Accumulibacter sp.; assembly: GCA_031279425.1. Lineage (GTDB taxonomy): Bacteria > Pseudomonadota > Gammaproteobacteria > Burkholderiales > Rhodocyclaceae > Propionivibrio. The sequence goes on along the minus strand of JAITIQ010000238.1, from coordinate 97 downwards.
TGAACATAAATAATGATGACAGGCTGTGGAGCTTGTGGGCAACCGCCGGCCTGTGGGTGGGCGGTGGGAAACGCGCAGCGTTTTCCACGGGCCATCC
>JAITIQ010000194.1 GCA_031279425.1 Accumulibacter sp. | reverse complement strand
CGAAACGCTTCCGCCGCCGGAACCGTCCTCCGAAGAATGGGCTTGCTGGCGCAGCCGTTTGATTTGTTCCCGCAGGGCGGACGGAAGCTGGGTCGGTTCGTCGGGACTTCTCATGGCCTGATCCAGAATGTCCCGCGCCAGCTCCCGGACGCTTACATGCGTGTGCGCCAGACCCCGTTCGAGCAGGGGCAGGTAGTCCTCGCTGCCCAGGCAGGCTTCGGCAAAGGATAGAGGCTCGTTATGCACGCGGTATAGGAAGCACCTGATGAGAAGCCGGTACACGGATCGCGGCGATAGCCGTTCTGCTCGATCCAGGTGGAGAGGCGCAGATACAAAACGACGCGCGAGACGGTGTGGCCGGGGCGGCTTTCCGCGAACCCGGCGCGCACAACAGGGAGCTACGCAGCGATTCGTGATTCACGAAGGCGACGCCGTGGTCGTCCGCCAGCGAACGGAACACCATCCAGGCGTTGCGTTCCACGGGCTTCAGGCGAACGTCGTCCAGCAAAGCTTGCGGGACGAACAGACCGGCAGGTTGATGTATGGGTTGTGATACAGCTTGAAATGCGGAATGGGACATGACGAGACTCCGGAATGAATCGGTACAAAGACCGAAGGGAGCGTCATGTCAGCAGAACAGGAAGCGAAAAACCATAGAAAAACCGCACTACTTCGACTCCGGTTTTTTGGTTGCAATGAATGATTTTTTAGAGTAGGCCATTTTGCCGGACGGATTTATTACTTTGGGATTACTCTATCATCCCTCGCGGGAAGGTAATGGATTCAGATGGACGATAGGCCAGCGCAAGATCGGCAATTTGGCTTGCCAAGGAGCAGGAATGAGTCCAAGATTGAATCCGTTCCCAATGCGGGAATAACGTAACCCTCTTTTTTAATCAAAGAGTTATGGCTTGGATGTGAGTTTCCCGTGGCCCGCGGCCCTCGCAATGACGAGGTAAATATATGACCAACATTGAATCAATTCTCTCCAGAGACTTGAAACCGCGCCGGGTCGCCAATTTTTGATGCAAGGTCACGTGATGGCAATCTTCTCGGGTTTTTCCACTGCTCACCCATGAACGTCCTGTTCATCACTGCCGACCAGTGGCGGGCCGATTTGCAGGAGCGCGCGGCGGCGCTGGGCAGGCCGCTCGAAAACCTGGCGACGCTGGCCAGGGAAGGGACGAGCTTTCTTGACCATTATGGGCAGGCGCAACCCTGCGGGCCGTCGCGCGCTTCGCTCTACACCGGTCTTTATGCCCACAAGCATCGCAGCGTCTTCAACGGCGCGCCCCTGGACAGGCGTCACGCCACACTGTTCCAGCAGGCGCGCGCGACGGGCTACCGGCCGGTGCTGTTCGGTTTTACCGACACGACGCTGGATACGCGCGGCCAGTTTCCGGCCGATCCCGATTGCGGAAATTTTGAAAATGTCGCGCCCGGTCTTGCCGTCGAGACCCTGCTCACCGCCCGCGCCACTCCCTGGCTGGCCTCGCTCAAGGCGAAAAACATCCCCGTCCCGCGCCCCGAACTGGGGCGTGAGGGTATGTTTGCCCAACGCGCCCTGGGCGACCCGCCCGTTTTCGCGCCGGAAGACAGCGAAACCGCTTTTCTGACCGACCGTTTCTTGCGCTGGCTGTCCGTGCCGGAATGTCGCCCCTGGTTCGCGCACCTCTCCTATATCGCCCCGCACCCGCCTTTCGCGGCCCAGGCTCGCTTCCGGCCCAATCCGCGCGACGTGCTGGAAGCGCTGGCGGCGCGTCCCGCGCCTCCCCGGGAAATCGCGCCGCATCCGCTCGTCGCCGCTCTGCGAGCCACGCAGACCACGCGCAAATCGATACCCGGCCTCGACATGCCCGTCCATGCGCTCACGCTGGAGCAACGGGCCACGGTCGAAGCGTGCTATGTCGGTCTCGCGGCGGAAGTCGACCACCACCTCGGGCGCGTGTTTTCCGCGCTCAAGCTTGCGGGCGAGTGGGACCACACGATGATCGTCTTCACCTCCGATCACGGTGAGCAACTGTTCGAGCACGATCTGCTCGGCAAGAGCAGTTTTTACGACGGCGGCGCGCGCGTGCCCCTGATCCTGCGGCATCCGTCTCCCGATTTTGACGCCGGACGGGGCGCGCGCCTCGCTTGTTTCAGTGAGGCGGTCGACCTCATGCCCACATTGTTGAACGCCCTGGGCGCGCCGGCGCCCGCCAATGTCGACGGCTACAGCCTGCTGCCCTGGTGCGCGGGTAAAACCGTTCCGGATTGGCGGGACGAAGTGCACTGGCATTGCGATTTCCGCGCTCTACGTCCCTGGTTCGCCTCCCAAGGGAGCAGCCTGCCCGAGACAGGATGCAGCCTGCAGGTCATCCGCAGCGCAGGCCTCAAATACGTGCATTTTCCCTATCTGCCGCCCGCGCTCTTCGATCTGCGCGCCGACCCCGGCGAACGGGAGAACATCGCCGCGCGCCCTGAAGCGGCTACCCTGCTGAACGAGGGCATGGCGCGTATGCTCGACTGGCGCTGCAAGACCGAGGAACACTGCGACTGGACGGCGGCATGAGCCTCGCGCTTGTTCTCCAGACGCGGAAACCGCTCGAGCGGCGGCTTCAGTAGGCGGTCGGCGCGCCCTTGGCGTCTTCCGCCGTCGAGAAAATCTGTCAAACCGATATCTGCACGGTCATGACGCTGTCGCGAAAGTCCGATCGGCGGAAGGGGTGGAGGAAAGGGGGTGGAGTAGACTCTCGCTTCCACACGCTTCGCAAGGCACATCATGCTCCCGACCATCACTTGCGCGGGTAGGAATACTCAGAACATCGGTTTCCTGTTCCGCAAGAATCCCGCGCGACCGCAGGTATTCGAGTTGAGTTACGGCCGGGCCTTCGTTTTCTATCCGGAGGTCTCGGGCGAAAAAACGACCATTGCCCTGCTGCTGGACATCGACCCCGTCGATCTGGCCAGAGGCCGGACGGGCGCGGCCGGCGGACTGTTCGACTACGTCAACGACCGGCCCTACGTGTCGTCGTCCTTCCTGAGCGTGGCGATCGCGCGGGTTTTCGGCTCGGCGATGGGCGGACGGCACGACGAATTCCAGGCGCTGGCCGACGCCGCGCTGGATTGGACCGCGACGCTCGTCATGCTGCCCTGCCGCGGCGAGACGGCGATGCCGCGCCGGGTTTTCGAACCGCTGGCTTACGAAGTTTCCTTCGAAGCCTTCGCCGCCGACGAAAAATTCCCGGAGTGGCGCGACAGCTCTTACGTGAATCTGACCCTGCGCGACAGGCTCCGTCTCGCCGACCTGCTGCACCACCTCTACGTGCTGATTCCCGTGTTCGACCGGAACAGGCATTACTGGATCGGCGAGGAAGAAGTCGACAAACTCCTGCGTCATGGCGAGGAATGGCTGCAGGACCATCCCGAAAGGAACTTCATCACCCTTCGAAATGCGGAGCGTTAGTCAAAGCAAATAACTCTCCGAATACGAATGGCTGTCCGAGCGGTTCCAGTCATTCATGGACGAGACTCTAAAATAGGGAAATAGCTCGTTCCCGTCCCGACGGCGCGAAAATTTTGCAAAGAAATTGCCATTGGGGTCAGAGCCGGGACGAGCTTTTTCGAGGTGCCCTCATCGGGAACAAATGCCATTCTCCGAGCATATGCGGCATCTCATGTCGTATGCAGTCGCGCTCGCCATTCCTCCACTTGTCTTTCTCCATTCGGGCGGCGGTTTTTGGCATGCGTATCTATTTTACGAAATGTCTGAAACCGGAAACGGGCTTCAGGCCGTTTTAAGCGCCCAACGGATCGGTCTGCCATGTCATTGTCAAATCGGCGGCTTCGCCTGTTTCCAGGCTCCGCCGATTCAACGATCCCGATCGACCGTGTCGATCGCCCGCAACACTTCCAGCGCCCCGCCTTGAATACCGATTCCGATCTGCGAGGCGATCTTGAAATCGGTCGGGTTGATGCGCACGACGCGCGGACCGGTGCGTTCGCTGAACCGGCGCACCGTGGCGATCGCCTTGCCGGCGCCCATTTCGACGACGACCCGCCGCTTCGTTCGGGCGAGCCAGTCATCCAGGCGAATCTCCTGCAACGCGGTGCGCCGGTCGAGCCAGCCGTAATCGTTGAACATCAGGACGTTCGGCCGCGCCGTCTCGTGGCAATACGGGCATCGAGGCAGGTCGTTCTTCAGCTTGCACGTCGCCATGTCCACTTCGGGCTGAAAGTCGTCCGTCGGCCAGATATGCTTTGTGCATTGCAGATGATGAATAGAGCCGTGACACTCCACGATGCGCTCTTCGTCATAGCCGGCTTTCTGGAACTGCCCGTCGACGTTGCTGGTGAACACGAAGGCGCCGTGCGCCATGCCCTCGGCCCAGCGCCGCAGGATGTGGAAACCCTCGTGCGGTTCCGTCCGGCGATAGAGTTCCAGGCGGTGCCCGTAGAAACCCCAACAAATTCGTGGCAGCCGACGCATGGCTTCGCCGTTGGCGATGCTCTCGAAATCGAGATGGAGACGTTCGAGCGGCGGGTAAGCTCGCCAGAAACCATTTCGTCCACGGAAATCCGGCAGACCGGAATCGACGCCCATGCCCGCGCCGGCAGTGATCAACAGGCCATCGGCCTCGGCGACCCAGCGCGCGGCGGTACGGATGTTTTCTTGCCATTTTTCAGACTGGTTGGCGTAACCGTTCACCGGTAAAGTCCTTTTTCGATGGGAAAGCAATACAGGCTTCAGTCCATTTTAAGCGCCCAACAAGGCAAGGGGCGGCAACGCCGTTCACGTCGTCATCGAAACCGCCGCCGGTGAGCACCGAGGCGGTGTATGAGCGCATCGTGACCGATCTGCGCCGCTACCGGAAACTTGCCACTCTGCGCGGCGTGGGCCTGGGTGACGTCCCGCTGCCGGAAAACGGCGCGGCAACTCGTGACGGCACAGACCCGGACGCCTTTTACCGTCGCGCCATCGGGCAAGGGCTTCAGGATAACCATCTGAAAAGCGAGAGGGAAAACAGCCCGGCCATACCCGTCTCGATCCATTCTTTCGATGGAACCTATTTTTGTCGAGGCGGGAAAAGTTCACTCCGGCATGAACCTCGCGCCTTGCTCTCCAGGCGCAGAAACCGCTCGAGCGGCAGCTTCAGTAGGCGGTCGGCGTGCCCTTGGCGCCTTCCGGCCAGCGGTTCTCGAAGAGCACGTCGTCGACGTCCAGGCGCCTGCCCCAGCCGGCGTCCTCGAACATCGGGCGCGGGTAGAACGCCGACACGCGGCCGATGCACAGGATGCCGAGCGGCCGCGCGCCGGCGGGCAGGGCGAGCAGCCGCGCGAGCTCTTCCGGGTCGAAGAACGACACCCAGCCCAGGCCGATGCCTTCGGCGCGCGCGGCGAGCCACATGTTCTGGATGGCGCAGCCGATCGAGGCGACGTCCATTTCCGGCAGCAGACGGCGTCCGATGAGGTGCTTCTCGCGTCCGGGCATCAGCGCGACGACCAGGAGTTCCGCGCATTCGCGGATGCCCTCGATCTTCACGCCGAGAAACTCCTCCCGGCGCGAAGGCAGCGCCGCGGCCGTCGCCAGGCGCTCGGCCTCGACCAGCGCGTGCATTTTTTGGCGCAGCTCGGCATCGGTGACGCGGATGAAGCGCCACGGCTGCATGAAGCCGACCGAGGGCGCCAGCCGCGCGGCCTCGACCAGCCGCCGGACGAAGCCCTCGGGCAGCGGCTCGGCCTCTTCGACCGGCGCGAAGTGGCGCATGTCGCGGCGCTCGCGCAAAACGCGCCAGAGCGCCTCGATTTCGGGATCGGAATAAGGGTACGGTGCATGGGACATGGCGCGCTCCTGTTGGGCAAGAATGAGGTGTGGCAGTCGGGACGAAGCGCGTATTCAAACATATCCGCCCCAGGCGCACCATCCCGGTCTTATCCGGGGTATCGGACCTTTTCGCCGGATTTCCGCTCATGGCGCACGAAAACCAGGCCGAAGCCGGGGTGATCTCCATCTCCCCCGGTCGGCCTGCAGGAGCGATAGAATGAATCCGTGGAAAACGGATCGACGCGGCGGAAGAATCTGTCGAACATCGGCTTCCGCATCCGCCGTGCTTGAAGTTCATGCCCCGCGCTCCTGGCGCGGGGCTGATTGCGGGGGCTTCCCAGGGGACGAAGGAAGCCAGCCCCCAGGTCAAGGGCGGGGTCGGCACCCCGCCCGCGAAGCGAAAATTTATCCAAGGGTTTTCGAGATGGACACATCGGAATTCATCGACTTGCCGGAAGTCGTGTCGGCGCGGGGGTGCGTCCACCTGCCCGGATCGAAGAGCATTTCCAACCGGGCCCTGCTGCTGGCGGCGCTCTCCGAGGGGACGAGCGAGATTCGCGGCCTGCTCGCATCCGACGACACGGCGCGCATGCGCGAAGCCTTGTGCCGGCTCGGCGTGGACGTCGCGCCGGCAGGCCATGACGTCTGGCGTGTGCGGGGCGTGGGCGGCGCCTTGCCGATTCGGCGGGCCGATCTCTTCCTCGGCAACGCCGGTACAGCCTTTCGTTCGCTGACCGCCGTGCTGGCGCTCGCGGGCGGCGATTACCGCCTGTCCGGCGTGCCGCGCATGCACGAGCGGCCGATCGGCGACCTCGTCGACGCGCTGCGTCGAATCGGCGCCGACATCGCATACGAGGCCAGGGAAGGATATCCGCCGCTCTGCATCCGTCCGGCGACGATCCGTCCCGGCGGCGTGCTGCGCGTGCGCGGCGAGGTATCGAGTCAGTTCCTGAGCGGGCTCCTGATGGCGCTGCCGACGACCGGCGCCAAGACGGTGGTCGAAGTCACGGGCGAGCTGATTTCCAGGCCCTACGTCGAGATCACGCTCTCGATGATGGCGCGCTTCGGCGTGCGGGTCGAGCGCGACGGCTGGCGACGCTTCGTCGTGCCGGGCGACGCGTATCGCTCGCCCGGGGTGTTCGCCGTCGAGGGCGACGCCTCGTCGGCCTCGTATTTCCTGGCGCTCGGGGCGATCGGCGGCGGGCCGCTGCGCGTTGCAGGCGTCGGCAGGGATTCCGTCCAGGGCGACGCGCGTTTCGCCGAGGCGCTTGAGCGAATGGGCGCGCGCATCGCCATGGGACCGGACTGGATCGAGGCCGGCGCGCCCGAAGACGGCGGCTTGCGCGGCATCGAACTCGATGGCAACGACATTCCCGACGCGGCGATGACGCTGGCCACGACGGCGCTGTTCGCCACAGGCCCGACGACGCTCACGAACATCGCCAGCTGGCGCGTCAAGGAGACCGACCGCCTCGCGGCGATGGCGACCGAACTGGAAAAGCTCGGCGCCGCGGTGGAGGAAGGCGCGGATTACCTGCGCATCACGCCTCCCGCCGAGCTCGTCTCGCCGCCGCAGGGCGTCGATACCTACCACGATCACCGCGTCGCCATGAGTTTTTCGCTGGCCGCGCGCGGCGTGCCGCTGCGCATCAACGATCCGGACTGCGTCGCCAAGACCTTTCCGGGGTATTTCGCGCGCTTTGCCGAAGTGACGCGGGCCGTGCCGGTCATCGCCGTCGACGGGCCGTCGGCCTCGGGCAAGGGCACGATCGCCGCCAGGGTGGCCGCCGCGCTGGGCTGGCGTTACCTGGATTCCGGCGCCATCTATCGGCTGGCCGCGCTCGCCGCGCGGCGGGCGGGCATCCCCTGGGACGACGAGGCGGGTGTCGCGAAGATCGCCGCCGAACTGGACATCGAGTTCGGCGAGGCTTCGATTCTTCTCGCGGGCGAGGAAGTCGACGAAGCCATCCGCGCCGAGGACATTTCCGCCGGGGCTTCGCGCGTCGCCGCCCTGCCGGCGGTGCGCCGGGCGCTGCTTTTCCGGCAGCGGCTGTTTCGCCGGGCGCCGGGCCTGGTGGCGGACGGCAGGGACATGGGCTCCGTCGTCTTCCCCGATGCGCAGACCAGGGTTTTTCTCACCGCGAGTGTCGAGGTGCGTGCCCAAAGGCGCTATAAGCAGTTGATCGACAAAGGAATCGCTGCTAACATCACACCCCTTCTGCTGGACTTGCGCGAGCGCGATCTGCGTGATAGCCAACGCAGCGTGGCACCACTCCGGCAAAGCGAGGGAGCTCACCTGCTCGATACGTCGAACCTGTCCATCGGGGAAACCGTGGCCCAGGTTCTGGCGTGGAGCAAAGGGGCATCCGGGTAGCAAGGGCGGGGTGAGTCGCCGGTTCGTCGATTCCGCCCGCCTGTCCTGGTGTCGGCGGAACGGCTCCATCGTGCCGCCGGCGTGTTCAACCCATCAATCCGCGTGACGCGGTCACACAACTTCCACACCATCTCTCATGTCAGCCAATCCCACTACGCAGGAAAGTTTTGCCGATCTTTTCGAAGCCAGTCTCAACCGCAAGGAAATGCGTCAAGGCGAGGTCATCACCGCGCAGGTGACGCGCATCGATCAGAATTTCGTGGTCGTCAATGCCGGACTGAAGTCCGAGAGCTACGTCGATCGCGAGGAGTTCCTCAACGACGCCGGCGAACTCGAGGCCACGGTCGGCGATTTCGTACAGGTCGCCATCGAACAATTGGAGAACGGGTATGGCGAAACCCGTCTCTCGCGCGAGCGCGCCAAGCGCGTCGCCGCCTGGAACGCGCTGGAAATGGCCTTGAACGACGGTTCTCTCGTCTCCGGCACGATCACCGGCAAGGTCAAGGGCGGCCTCACCGTGATGACCAACGGCGTGCGCGCCTTCCTGCCGGGCTCGCTGGTGGACATGCGTCCGGTCAAGGACACCGCGCCGTACGAGGGCAAGACCTTCGAATTCAAGGTCATCAAGCTCGATCGCAAGCGCAACAACGTCGTCGTCTCGCGCCGCGCCGTGCTCGAAGCCACGGTGGGCGAGGAACGCGAGGCGCTGCTCGCCAATCTCAAGGAAGGCAGCGTCGTCAAGGGCGTGGTCAAGAACATCACCGACTACGGCGCCTTCGTCGATCTCGGCGGCATCGACGGCCTGCTGCACATCACCGATCTCGCCTGGCGGCGCGTCCGCCATCCGTCCGAGGTGCTGGCCGTGGGCGACGAGGTGCAGGCCAAGATCCTCAAGTTCGACCAGGACAAGAACCGCGTCTCGCTGGGCTTGAAGCAACTGGGCGAAGACCCGTGGATCGGTATCTCGCGCCGCTACCCGCAGGGCACCCGCCTGTTCGGCAAGGTCACCAACCTGACCGACTATGGCGCCTTTGTCGAGATCGAGCAGGGCATCGAGGGCTTGGTGCACGTCTCGGAAATGGACTGGACGAACAAGAACGTCCATCCGTCGAAGGTCGTCCAGCTGGGCGACGAAGTCGAGGTGATGATCCTCGAAATCGACGAGGAGCGCCGCCGCATCTCGCTCGGCATGAAGCAGTGCGTGGCCAATCCGTGGGACGACTTCGCGATGAACCACAAGAAGGGCGACAAGGTGAAGGGCGCCATCAAGTCGATCACCGATTTCGGCGTGTTCATCGGCCTGCCGGGCGGCATCGACGGCCTGGTGCACCTCTCCGACCTGTCGTGGTCGACGCCGGACGAGGAAGCCATCCGCAACTTCAAGAAAGGCGACGAGGTGGAAGCCGTGGTGCTGGCCATCGACACCGAGAAGGAACGCATCTCGCTGGGCATCAAGCAGCTCGACGGCGATCCCTACACCAGCTTCATCGCCACCCATGAGAAGAACGCCATCGTCAAGGGAAAGGTCAAGTCGGTCGACGCCCGCGGCGCCGTGATCCTGCTCGAAGGCGACATGGAAGCCTACCTGCGCGCCTCCGAAGTCTCGCGCGAGCGCATCGAGGATTTGACCAAGGTCTACAAGGAAGGCGACGAGGTCGAGGCGATGATCATCAACATCGACCGCAAGACGCGCTCGATCAGCCTGTCGGTCAAGGCCAAGGATCAGGCCGAGCAGCACGATGCCCTGCAGAAGCTGTCCGCCGAAAGCGGCGCCAGTTCGGGCACGACCAACCTGGGCGCGCTGTTGAAGGCGAAGCTGACCGGCCAGCAATGAAAGTCCGCGCATGACCAAGTCGGATTTGATCGTACGGCTGACCGAGCGCTTTCCGCAGTTGGTGATGAAAGACACGGACTTTGCGGTCAAGATGATTCTTGATGCCTTGTCCGAGGCTCTGGTCAAGGGCGATCGCATCGAGATCCGGGGCTTCGGCAGCTTTTCGCTCAATTATCGACCGCCGCGCATCGGGCGCAACCCGAAATCCGGTGAAAAGGTCAGCGTCCCGGAAAAATGGGTGCCGCATTTCAAGGCGGGAAAGGAATTGCGGGAGCGCGTCGACCGGTCGATCCAAGCGGTCTGAATGACGGAAGTATACAAATGGATCCATGGGCGGCGACGGTTTTGCCGCCCTTTTGTTTCGGAGGCCGGAGTCGATGCGTGTGCTGTTGTGGTGTTGCCGGGTATTCATCTTCCTGTTTCTGCTGGCTTTCGCGCTGAAAAACGCGGAACCCGTCCGCGTTTCCTTTTTTTTCGATGCCTCCTGGCAGGCGCCGCTCATCATCGTCGCGCTGGTCTTTTTCGCGGGTGGCATCGCGCTCGGCCTGCTCGGACTGCTCGGCACGGTCTTCAGGCTGCGGCGCGAGATCAGGCGCTTGAAGCGCGAAGCCAGGGCCGTGGCCGTTGAAACAGCGAAAACCCTTGACCGTGGAGACACAGCGATTTCATGAAGAAGTCCGGTTCGCTCCGTGCCTCCGTGTTGCTGTGCCAGGTGCTTCGTCGAGCAGGGCGCGCATCGGGATTCTTGCTGCGTGGCCGAAAAGGAGATGCAAGGCTTTCTCCCGCTCCCGCCGAAGGCGGGAGCGCTAGCATCCCGCCGGCTTCGTTCGTTCCAACACTCCATGGCTCGCCCCCGGGTTTTCCCATGCGATCGCCCCGGTTTGCCGAGCCTTCCTGATGACCGAACTCGAATACTGGCACCTTCTTTTTCTCCCGCTCTTTTTCGGCCTGGGCTGGGTGGCGGCGCGCATCGATATCCGGCAGCTGATGCGCGAGTCGCGGGCCTTGCCGCGTTCGTATTTCCGGGGGCTCAACTTCCTGCTCAACGAGCAGCCCGACCGGGCGATCGAGGCCTTCGTCGAAGCCGTCAGGGTAGACCCGGAGACGGTCGAACTGCATTTCGCGCTGGGCAGCCTGTTTCGCCGGCGGGGTGAAACCGAGCGCGCCATTCGCATGCACCAGAGTCTCATCGAGCGCGACGACCTGCCCGAGGATCTCAAGCTGCAAGCGCTCTCCGAACTCGGCCAGGATTACCTGAAGGCCGGCCTGCTCGACCGTGCCGAGGAGATTTTCGACAAGCTGCGCGCCTCGAAGCGCGCCGAGGAAGCCAAGCGCAAACTGCTCGAAATCTATCAGCTCGAGAAGGATTGGGAAAAGGCGATCGCCATTGCCGCCGAACTGCCGGATTTCGCCTCGCAGATGGAAATTGCCGAATACCAGTGCGAGCTGGCGGCGGCCGAGATGATCCGCGCGCACCCCGAAGCGGCGGCCGAGCACCTCAAATCCGCGCTCGAACGCAATCGCAAGTGCGTGCGCGCCAGCCTGCTGCAAGGCGACATCGCCGCGCAGCGCGGAGAGATGGACGAGGCCATCGTCTGCTGGCAGCGCATCGAGCAGCAGGACCCGATCTACCTGGCGCTGGTGGCCAAACGCCTGCTGGATGCCTTTCGCAGGCTGGAACGGCACAAGGAAGGGCTGCTGCTGCTGCGCGGCTATCTCGAACGCTACCCCTCGTTCGATCTGCTCGACGTCGTTTTCCAGCTCGTGCTCGAAGTGGAAAGCTCCGAGGCGGCGTATGCCCTCGTGCGCGACGAATTGAAGCGCAGTCCGACGCTGCTCGGCCTCGACCAGTTGATCGAGGCGCGCCTCCTGATCTCGCCGCCCAAGAGTCGCGCCGACCTTGATCTGGCCAAGAGCATCGTGCAAGGCTACACACGCCGTCTGGCGCGCTATCGGTGCGACCGCTGCGGCTTCAAGGCGCGCCAGTTCTACTGGCGTTGCCCGGCGTGCGGCGGTTGGGAAAGCTATTCGCCGAAGCGTACCGAGGAGTTCGATTTGACGCTCTGAGGCGAGTGTCGCATCCCGGACGATTCGATCCAATTTTCGCGCCGGCCCGCCCGCAAAAGAACCCGCGAAGCCGGCAAGACGAGACGCCGACTCCTTCTCCTCAAGGGAAGAGAAGCAAGCCCTCCTCGGCGGCGCGGCCGAAGCCCCGAGGCGATCGCCCTGGCACTTCCGGCGTCTTTCGGTGTAACCTTCGGGCTTGCGTAAATAATGAAATTCAAACTAGGAATTCCATGATCCGACTGCATACCAATCTGGGCATCATCGTTCTCGATCTCGATGAGGAAAAGGCGCCTGAAACCGTGAGGAACTTCGTCGGCTACGTCGAGTCCGGGCATTACGACAACACCATTTTCCACCGCGTCATCGATGGTTTCATGATCCAGGGCGGCGGCTTCGAGCCGGGAATGAAGCAGAAGCCGTGCGGGGCGCCGATCCGGAACGAGGCCGACAATGGCCTGAAGAACGACGCCTATACCGTCGCCATGGCGCGCACCTCCGATCCGCATTCGGCCGCCGCGCAGTTCTTCATCAACGTGACCGACAACGATTTCCTGAATTTCAAAGCGTCCGACGACGCCGGCTGGGGTTACTGCGTTTTCGGCAGGGTCGCCGAAGGCAGGGAGGTCGTGGATCGGATCGGGAAGGTTGAAACCGGCCGTTCGGGTTTCCATCAGGATGTGCCGAAGCACGACGTGGTCATCCAGCGCGCCGAAGTCTGTTGATCCCCGATCCTCTGTTTCGTGTTCCATTTTCTCTCGGATTTGCATCTGTCGTCGGAGACGCCGGGCATTGCGCGCCTTTTTCTCGATTACCTGGCTTTTGACGCCCGCGCCGCCGAGCGAATTTTCATTCTCGGCGACCTGTTCGAAACCTGGCCGGGCGACGATGCGATCGACGACTCCGAGAGCGATTTCGCGCGCGGCGTCGCGGATGCCCTGTGCTGCCTGAGCGACCACGGAACCGGCGTGTCCATCCTGCACGGCAACCGCGACTTCCTGCTCGGCGAGCGCTTCGCCGAGCGCGCAGGCGCCCGGCTGCTTCCCGATCCGTACCTTCTTTCCCTGCCCGGCGGGGCCTTGCTCCTCACGCATGGGGACGCCTTGTGTATCGGGGATGCCGACTATCAGGCGTACCGGGAAAGGGTCCGCGCGCCGGCCTGGCGGGACGCCTTTCTCGCCAGGCCGCTGGCGGAACGCAAGGCGATCGCCGCGGCCATGCGCCGGCGGAGCGAAGCCGCCAAGCGCGGAAAAGCCGCCCCGGCGATGGATGTCGACGCCATCGCCACGAACCAACTCCTGCGCCGGCACGGCGCCGCCGCGATGATTCATGGGCACACGCACCGGCCCGGACGGCACGAGCATCTGGCCGCAGGATTCCGCGCGGAACGCTGGGTGTTGGCCGACTGGCGCGAGGATCGGGGCGAATATCTGGCCTGGGATGGCCGACGATTCAGCCGCCATGCGCTGGCGTAGGAAGGGAAGGGCGTCCGCGCCGCCGCGGACGCCGGTCTATCCCGTTGGCTTTTTCCGCAAACCGCCGAGGCAGGCGACGAGTTCGGCCAGGGAGTACAGGGCCATGATCATGGACGATATCGTCATGCTCGAGTACATGAGTTTCTTGGGTATCTGGAAGACGGTCGACAGTTCCGTGGCCTGCACGGTGAGGCGCAGCGAGAAACCGAAGAACACGATGAGAAAGGCCAGGTTGATCGCCGCGATCAAGGTCTTGTAGATATTGCGGGAGACATGGCCCGGCAGTCGCCCGCTGATCCAGTCGCCCACGGAGAAGTGCCCCTTTTCCGCCCAGAGCGCCGCGGCCCCGTAGAAGATCAGCGCCGAGAAACAGAGTTCCACGATCTCGTCGAGCCAGTGGAACGAGGTCATCGGCATCACGGCCCGTACCGCGTCGGCGATGCCGTCGGCTCCCATTTCATGGAGGAACTGCGTCAGGTCGCCCATCAGCCGGATGAAGACGTTGGCCAGCAGGAGGACGCCGAGCGCCGCGAAAAGGGCGATGGCGAGCCAGCGCAGGATATGGCGAACCGTCGCATCCAGTTTTGCGAGCATGTCAGGCCCCTCCCATCAGAAGATCGGGCAGAAAGAGCGATATCTGCGGCACGAAGGCGATGAGCAGCGTGAGGGCCAGGATCACCACGAGGTACGGCCAGATCGCCTTGCCGATGTTCCAGACGCCCACCTTGGCGAAGGAATCGACGGCAAAAAGACACATGCCGACCGGCGGCGTCAGGTTCCCGATCATGATCAGCAGGGTCATGGCCACGCCGAAGTTGATGATGTCGATGCCGAACATGTTGGTGATCGGTATGAAGATGGGCAGCGTGATCAGGAAAATCGTGTTGCCCTCGAGAAAACACCCCATGATCAGGATGATCGCGATGATGATCCACAAGACCGCGGACTGCGTCGCTCCCATGCCGACGAGGCTGGCGATGATGTTGTCGGGCAGTTTCCTGAAGATGACCAGCCAGCCGAAGAAGTTCGCCGCCGCCATGATGAAGAGCAGCCCCGTCGCCTGCTTGATCGTCGCAAAGACGATGTTCGGCAGATCGCGCAGCTTGAGGTCCTGGTAGGCGAAACCCAGGATCAGCGCGTACAGGCTGACCACCACCGAGGCTTCCGTCGGGGTGAAGAAACCGGACATGATGCCGCCGATGATGATCACCGGCGCGAGCAGCGCCCAGAACGCTTCCCTGAAAGTGCGCCACAATTCGCCGCGCGGGGCCATGCGGGGCGCGGTCGGATAGCCGTGTTTCCTGGCCAGCGCCGCGAGGGCGATCATCATGCCGACGGCCATGATGATACCGGGCAGAAAACCCGCCATGAAGAGCTGCGCGACCGAGGCGCCGGTGATCGCGCCGTAGAGCACGAAGGGGATGCTGGGCGGAATGACCGGGCCGATGCAGGACGAGGCCGCCACGAGGGATGCCGAGACGACCGGATCGTAGCCGTCGTCGACCATCGCCTTGTGCTCGATCTGTCCCAGGCCGGCGGCATCGGCGACGGCCGAACCGGACATGCCCGAAAATATGACGCTGGCGATGATGTTCACCTGGCCCAGGCCGCCCGGCACGTGTCCGACCAGGGCTTTCGCGAAGGCGAAGATGCGGTCGGTGGTGCCGCCGACGTTCATCAGGTTGGCGGCCAGGATGAAGAAGGGGATCGCCAGCAGGGTGAAGCCCGTCGTCCCGTAATACATCCGGTGGGGAAGCATGGCGAGAAAGGCGCCGTCACCCAGGGCGGCGAAGAACACGACAGCGGTCAAGCCGATGGCGACGACGACCGGCACGTTGATCACCAGGAGGAAAAGCAGGGTGACGCAAATCGCGAGCGTTAGCATATCGATTCCTGCGATGAGAAACGGCGGGAGCGTGTTTTTTGCCGCCCCGGCGCGGCGCGACGGCGCGGAACCACGCGCCGCCGCGTCCGGGAATCACGGCCGGGGGTGATTACTTGCGCGTGGCCGCCGCCATCGCCATCCACTTGTCGAAGTTGGCCTCGCCGACGTTCTTCTTGATCTTCTCGTAGGCCGGGCCCATCTTGTCCTGGAAGGGCTTGAGATCCGGCGAATCGATGCGGATGCCCTTGCTGCGCATGTCGGCGATCTGCGAAGCCTCCGCCTCGCGGATCAGCTTCCTCATCAGGAGGCGGGCGCTGTCGGACTCTTCCTGGATGATTTTTTTCTGCTCAGGCGTGAATCTGGCCCATACCTTGTTGTTGACCAGATGCACCATCGAACTGTAGAGGTAGTTGACGATGGTGATGTATTTCTGCGACTCGTACAGTTTGAGGTCGTAGATCGTGGGGATCGGATTCTCCTGGCCGTCGACGACGCCCTGCCGCATGGCCATCACCAGTTCGCTGAAATCGATCGTCTGCACGTTGCCGCCCAGGGCCTCGATCGCCGCCTGATAGGCCATCGCCGGCGGGGTGCGTATCTTCAGGCCCTTGACGTCGTCGGGGGTGAGGATCGGGCGCTTGGAGTTGGTGATCTGGCGGAATCCCCATTCCCAGCTCGAGAGCATCACCGCGCCGACCTTCTCCACTTCCGGCGCCGCCCATTCCTTGAACGGCCCGTCGAGCACCCGGTCCATGTGCTCGTAGCCGTCGATCGAGAAGGGGATCGCCACCGTGTCGAAAAGCTTGACGTGCTTGGCGAGCTGATCCTGGCCGGAGAGCGACATGTCGATGACGCCCTGCAAGACCTGTTCGAGTATCTGGGGCGGGCCGCCGAGAACGTTGTTCGGATAGAGCGTGATCTTGATCCCGCCGTTCGTCCGCTTTTCGACGTTCTCCGCGAACTGCTTGGCCGCCGTGTGCGAGGCGTGCGACTCGGCGCCGAAGTGCGCCAGTTTCAGGTTGAAGCCATCGGCCGCGAAACCCGTGCCGCTCGTGACCAGAGCCGCGGCAATGGCGAGAAATCCCAGTTTTTTCATCTTTAACTCCTCCCGGTTGATTAAAAATGGAACATCGTTCCATCTAATCCATTAACTCATAGCTCGCCCCGACTGTCAACAAAACCCCCCTCCCTGAAAACGGCGAAGACAGGCGCCACATCTGCCGCCTTTCCGGGATGATAGAATTTTTTTTTGCAGCTTGTCACGGCACCCATGAGCCTACCTTCCTCCCTTCTCCCCGGCTAT
>JAITIQ010000173.1 GCA_031279425.1 Accumulibacter sp. | reverse complement strand
TGGCGTGATTGGAGCGCAGGCGTCTCGCCCGCTTGGTGATTTTCCGCGGGCGAGACGATCCGGGTCGAAGAGTTCCCGCATCACCGCAGCCAGATCAGCGAGGCCATGCGCCCGGTCCGCCCGTCGCGGCGATGGGAGAAGAAGCGCTCCGCGTCACTCGCCGTGCACAAATCGCCGCCGTACACGCGCGCGACGCCTTGTCCGGCCAGGCGCTGACGGGCGAGCCGGTAGAGATCCGCCAGCCACTTGCCGCCAGCGGACGGGTGGAATGCCGTGGCGGCATCCGCATCGGCGCCGACGAACGCCTCGCGCACCTCGCCGCCGACCTCGAAGGCCCGCGGCCCGATGGCCGGGCCGAACCAGGCCATCAACTCCCCGCCCGGAACTTTCATTGCCGCGATCGTCGCTTCCAGCACCCCGGCGAGCAGGCCGCGCCAGCCGGCGTGCGCGGCCGCCACGACCGTGCCGCCCAAGTCGCAGAACAATACCGGCAGGCAATCGGCAGTCATCACCGCGCAGGCGACGCCGGGTTTTCTGGTAAAGGCCGCGTCGGCTTCCCGCGAAAGACATTCCGGCTCGACGTCCAGATCGGCGACCCGCTGGCCATGCACCTGCCGGAGCCAGACCGGCCGCGCGTCGACGCGCCGGCGCAGGATCTCCCGATTGGCGGCGACCGCCGCCGGAACGTCGCCCACGTGGTCGCCGAGATTGAGATCGGAGAAGACGCCGCCGCTGACGCCGCCCCGCCGCGTCGTGGCGAGACTGCCGACCGAGGCCGGCGCCGGCCAGTCGGGGACGATCCAGTCAAGGCTATTCGAAGTCGTCATCGTCTTCCTCGCCAGGGGTATCGGAAAACGCGGGTTCCAGGCCCCCGTCCCGGTTTTCGTCTCGATTTCCTCCGGCGCGGACGGCGGCAATCAGCTCGTCCATGTCCCGCGGCAGTTCGGAGCGCCAGGACATCACTTCGCCGCTTGCCGGGTGGGTCAGTTCCAGGCGCCGCGAATGCAGCGCCTGGCGCGGAAACGCCGGTCCGGACGGCGCACGCCCGATGCCGCCGCCATAGACCGGATCGCCGGCCAGCGGATGCCCGATCGACGCCAGATGCACGCGAATCTGGTGCGTCCGCCCCGTTTCCAGCGCGCATTCGACGAGCGTGCAATCGATGAAGCGCTCGAGCACGCGGTAATGCGTACGCGCCGGCCGGCCCTTGCCGGTCACCGCCATCTTCGTGCGCTGCGTGGGATGGCGACCGATCGGCGCGTCGACCGTGCCGCCGCGTTCGATGACGCCGCGCGCCAGCGCGTAGTAGCAGCGCCGGACGGTACGCGCCTGCAACTGGCGCACGAGGTCGGTCTGCGCCTCCAGCGTGCGGGCGACGACCATCAACCCGCTGGTGTCCTTGTCGAGCCGGTGCACGATGCCGGCGCGCGGCAGCTTCTCCAGCGCCGGATCGTGGTGCAGCAGGGCATTCTGCAGCGTGCCGCTCCAGTGGCCGCTGCCCGGATGCACGACGAGGCCCGCCGGCTTGTCGATGACCAGGATCGCCTCGTCCTCATGCACGAAGTCGAGGGCGATGGGCTCCGGGCACGAGGTGACGGCGCGCTCGTCCGGCCCCTCATCGATCTCGATCCGCTCGCCGCCGGACAGTCGGTGTTTCGGCTCGCGCACGACCCCGCCATCGACGCGCACCCTTCCCTCCCGGATCCACCTCTGCAACCGGCTGCGCGAATGCCGCGGACAAAGCCTGGAGATCTCCTGGTCGAGCCGAAGACCACCGTCCTCATCCGGCACATGCAGGGCCGGCAAGACATTTGCGCTATAATCGGCGCGTCCTTCGCCCCGCTCACGAACCATGCCGACGCCGGTCCTTTCATCTGGAAAGTTCATCATGCGCAGTTTAGCGGCAATCGCCTCCCTTTTCGCCGCCATCGCCCTCGGCGGCTGCGGATTCCTGCCCGAGGTCAAGGATGAAACCGTGGGCTGGTCGGCGAACAGGCTCTACACCGAGGCGAAAACCTCGCTCAACGAGAACAATTACGACAACGCGATTCAGTATTACGAAAAGCTCGAATCGCGCTTCCCGTACGGCCGCTACGCCCAGCAGGCGCAGATCGATCTGGCCTATGCCTATTGGAAGTCCGGCGAGAGGGATTCCGCGCTGGCCGCCTGCGAGCGTTTCATCAAGCTGCACCCGAACCATCCGAACGTCGACTATGTCTATTACCTGCGCGGACTGATCCACTTCAACGAGGATCTGGGCCTCATGGGCTACATCGGCCAGCAGGACATGACGGAGCGCGACCCCAAGGGCGCGCGCGAGTCGTTCGAGGCCCTCCGCGAGCTGATCACCCGCTTCCCGGACAGCAAATACACGCCGGACGCTCGCCTGCGCATGACCTATCTCGTCAATGTGCTGGCCCAGCTCGAAGTCCATGTCGCCCGCTATTACATGAGGCGCGGCGCCTACGTCGCCGCGGTCAACCGCGCCCAATTCGCGGTGAGGACCTACCCCGACGTGCCCGCCACCGAAGAAGCGCTGTACATCATGGTGCGGGCCTACGACGAACTCGGCATGAGCGATCTGCGCGACGACGCCGAACGCGTCATGCGCGCGAACTTCCCGGACAGCGTCTATTACACGCGCGGACTGGATCGGGAAGAACCGTGGTGGAAGCTCTGGTGAGATAGGACTGCCCGGAGGGGATGAGCCATCCTGGATTTCATTTTCCATGATTGCCTGGGAATGGCAGTCTGGGGATGGGACGATGGTCGAGGCGCCGCTGGCGCGGGAGTCTGTGGGGCCGAAGAACCCCACGGACCGGGGAAAAAATGGAAGCAAGCGACACGTCGTCGTCGAAGGGCGTGGCGTCCCGCTGCCTCTGGTCGTCCGCGCGGCCAATACGCACGACAGCAGGATGATCGGCGCGTTACTGGACGCCAGGGTAGCTCATCCGGCCGACGAAGCGACGATGGAAAACCTTTGCCTTGACGCTGGATATCCCGCACATTCGTCCGCGCGGCGAGGAAGTCTCCGAATCGGAACGCAACCCGACTTCCTCCCGTCGATGGGTCGTCGAATGTTTTCATTCCTGGATGAACCGTTTCCGGAAACCGATCCCGCGATACGAAAAAACCGACCTCTCCTACCTCGCATTGTTCCATCTCGCCGCCGCCATGATTCCCCCCTGAACAGGGATAAGCGTCATTTGTCAAAGGAAGCCTGTAACGTTCGCTACAAAGCGTCTTTTTCGTTGACAGCCCGAAACAGGCGGCATAGACTAAAAAAAGCAAGGTGCCTTGCTAATCATGTTTCAGATTCATTCCCGGCGCGCTTGGCGCGCGGGAGCTGATTTCGGGGATTCCAAAGGGGCGAAGGAACGTAGCCCCTCTTGGTCAAGGGCGGGGTCGATACCCGCCCGCGAAGCAAAAATTATTTTCAAGGAGTTTCAGCCATGTTGCATCGTTTTTTTCTTTGCCTCAAATCCCGTTTCCACGCGCACGGATCACACCGGCGGCACGGCAGATTTTCGCATTCTCATCCTGCCAGGCACGCCGGACCCTCTTCCGCTCCTTTCGCCCGGAGAGACGGACCGTGGTGGCCCGCTTCGGCCGGCTCCGTTTCCATGGCGCTACCCTCTCCCGCTCGGGAGGAAGGCTTGCGCTGGCCCGCCTGTCCTTCGGAGTGCCCCTTGTGCGACAAACACTGTATACTCGCCCAGCCTCGCTGCAGGCATGGCGAGGCATTCATTCAGTTCATGCGCGCCCATGGCGGAGACTCGCAAACCCGAACCCTGTAGTGATGAGCAGTTGCTGCATCTTTTTCGCCGCGCCGCCAAATGGCTGGTCCGCGGACATCATCACCATGGCGCCGAGGGCCATGCGCAAGGGCATGTCCTCGCCATTCTCGGCGAATCCGAAAGCGTCAGTCAGCGCGAATTGCTGGAACTGCTCCACGTTCGTTCCGCTTCCCTGAGCGAACTCCTGATCAAGCTGGAAAGAAACGGCTCCATCGTCCGGCAGCGCAGCGAAAAGGACAGGCGCAATTTCCTTCTGCGACTGACCGAGCGGGGGCGCGCCGAACTGGCCGAACATCATTGGCGCCGGCGGCAAAACGCGGCGCATCTTTTTTCCGCGTTGAGCGATGAGGAACGCGAGTCCCTGGGCACGCTGCTGACCCGCCTCGTCGACGCCTGGGAGACGCGGGAAAGGTTGCGGGAAGAAGATGGGGGAACACCCTGGGGGCGGCAGTTCAAGGCGTGGATCAGGCACAAGGTCCGGCAGAAAACGGAAGGATAGGCATGCGCGGCGAATCGGCTGTCGTGTCATCCTCCGTGGAATGGATTCGAGTCAAACCACCGCATACGTTCTTCCTTCTCGAGTTTCTTTTCAGATCGGTCCTTCTTCACGCCATCCTGTTCTGGGCTTTCCGCTTCCGCCCCGCGAAGGAATTCGGCGGCTTCGCGCTCGTGGCGCAAGGCGGGCAAGCGCCTGATTCCATGACCGGTTCGCCACTGTCTGCCATGCCCGTGCGGCGTTATCGCTGGCAATGTCCAATCATGATAAATTATGAAAACTCCCTCGTCGCCGTGACGGCTGAACAGGCTGGACATCATGACCGACAAGACAAATCTTCGGGCGGTGCTGTCTTCCAGGCCGCTGAAATACGGGTGCTGGGCCATTGGGGCAGTCGCCCTGTTCGCGGTCCTGGGTTTTGCGGCGGCGCCGCCCATCGCCAAGCACGTGGCGGTCAACAAACTGAGCGAGGCGTTGCATCGTCCGGTGAGCATTCGCAGGGTGGCCATCAACCCGTTCGCGCTGACGCTGGAAGTGGAGGGCCTGGACATCGGGGAGCGCGAGGGCGGGGCGAGCTTTGCCGGCTTCGACAGTCTTTTCGTCAATCTGCAGGCCAGCTCCTTGTTCCGTTGGGGGCTGGTGGTCGACGAAATCCGTCTCGTCGGTCCGAGGTTTCACGTCGTGCGTCTGGCGGAAAACCACTACAGTTTTTCCGATCTGGTCGACGAGTTCGCCACGGCTCCGAAAGGGGAGAAGAAGGACGGGCCGTCGGCCTTCTCGCTGAACAACATCCAGATTTCCGGGGGGAGCGTAGATTTCGACGACCGCGTGGTCGGTGAACGGCACCTGGTCGGGGACATCGTCCTGGCACTGCCTTTCGTTTCGAACATGGACTACGCCGCGGACACCTTCGTCGAGCCTCATTTTTCGGCGAAGATCGACGGCGCTCCGCTCGAGGTCAAGGGAAAGAGCAAACCGTTCTCCACTTCGCGCGAGAGCGAGTTTGAACTGGCACTGCGCGACGTGCAACTGCCGACGTATTTCGACTATGCGCCGGCCAGCCTGCCGGTGAAGCTCGACTCGGGCACGCTGGACGCGTTGCTCAAGCTCGTTTTCAGCCAGCAGCCGGGAGAAATGCCGCGGCTTGCGGTGTCCGGAAGGGCCTCGCTGGGCGACCTGAAGCTCACCGAATCGGCGGGGCGGGCGCTGGTGGCCTGGAAGCGGCTCGATCTCGTCGTCGGCTCGGCGGAGGTCTTCGGCGGCCGTTTGGTGATCGACAAGGTGGCGCTCGAGGCTCCGGAAGTCAGCGTGCGCGCAGACCGGGAAGGAAAGATCAATTGGCTGGATCTGCTGCCGTCCGCGGCGGATTCCGCAAAGGCGGGCGAAGCGGTCGCAGTGGCCGGGGATCCCGCGCCGTTCGAATGGTCGCTTGCCGAGGCAACGCTCTCCGGCGGCGTGCTGCATTGGAGCGATGAATCACATGCCGGGGCGTTCCGGGCCGAGCTCACGGACATCGATGCGTCGCTGAAGAATCTCGACAGCGGGGATTCGGTCGCGGACTTCGAACTGGCGTGCAAAGCCGACGGCGGAGAAGCCTTGCGGATCGCCGCCCTCACCGTCAAGGAGGGGAAGCTCGATCTCGCGCGGCGTCAGTTGCGGATCGGTGAGGCGCGCCTCGACGGCGCGCAAGCCCTGATCCGGCGGACCGCCGCAGGCCGGATCGAATGGATCGAACCGCCCGCCCTGCGCACCGCCGGGGCGAGCCGCGCGGCGCCGGCCGGATCGAAAGAGGCGGACGAGTCGGCGCCGTGGCGGGTGGAAGTCGCGAAAGCGGCGCTCAAGGGTGTGGGCATCCGTTTCGACGACGCCGCGGTGGCGCCCAAGGCGGCGCGGCAAAGCATCGAGGCTTTGAGCCTGGAACTCGCCAGGGTGTCGAGCGAGCCGGGCAGCAAAGCGGATCTCAGGCTGGCGTTTACGCTGAACGGCAAAGGCAAGGTGGCGGTCGACGGCAGGCTCTGCCCCGCGCCGCTCGAGGCCGATCTCTCCGTCGATCTCAAGACCATCGAGCTTCTGCCTTTGCAGCCGTATTTTGCCGAAAGGCTGGACATCGCGGTCAGGCGCGGATATGTCACCGCGGACGGCAAGCTCGGCATAAGGCAGAAAACGGGAGATTCGGAAGATTCGGACGCCCTGTCGGGCGGTTTCGCCGGTCAGGCGACGGTGAGCGATTTCCAGGCGGTGAATCAGGCGGATTCGACCGATTTGCTGCGCTGGAAATCCTTCCGTTTCGGCAAGATGGACGCGCGCTTCGGACCGGGTTCCGTGTCGATCGGCGACGTCGCCCTGTCCGATTTCTTTGCCCGCGTCATCGTCAGCCCGGAAGGGAAACTCAACCTGCTCGACATCGTGCGCGACGGGAAGGCGGATGGAAGCCTCGGGGCGGCCTCGCCGGCCGCCGACCCGCCGGACGGCAGGGCGACGGCGCCCGTCGCCGCGGGCGGCGGGCCGGCGCTGCCGATCAGGATCGGCAAGGTCACGCTGCAAGGCGGCAACGTGCGTTTCACCGACCACTTCGTCAAACCCAACTATTCGGCCAACCTGCGCGAGATCGGCGGCAGCGTCACCGGCCTGTCGTCCGAGCCGGATACCCGGGCCAGCATGGAATTGCGCGGCAACTACGACAAGGTGGCGCCGCTACGCGTCTCGGCCAGGATCAACCCCTTGTCGGCCAAGCCGTACCTGGATCTTTCAGCCGACGTGAAGGGCATCGAGCTGACCGCCTTGTCGACCTATGCCGAAAAATACGCGGGCTATGCCATCGACAAGGGCAAGCTGTCGCTTTCGGTCAAGTACCGGAT
Organism: Accumulibacter sp.; assembly: GCA_031279425.1. GTDB lineage: Bacteria > Pseudomonadota > Gammaproteobacteria > Burkholderiales > Rhodocyclaceae > Propionivibrio. Next base: position 8,292 of record JAITIQ010000173.1, on the reverse strand, counting down.
CGAGAACGATCAACTGGAGGCCGAGAACCAGGTCTTCCTGGATCAACTGACCTTCGGCAGGCCGGTGGAAAGTCCCAGCGCCACCTCGCTGCCGGTGCGTCTGGCGGTTTCCCTGCTCAAGAACCGCAAGGGCGAGATCGATCTCGATGTGCCGGTTTCCGGATCGCTCAACGACCCGCATTTTTCCGTGGGCGGAGTGATCGTCCAGGTGATCGTCAATCTGATTACCAAGGCTGTCACCTCGCCGTTCGCGCTGATCGGATCGATGTTCGGCGGCGAGGAGCTGGCGAGCGTCGATTTCGATGCCGGCCGCGCGGCGCTCACGCCGGATGCCGTGAAGCGGCTGGAAAATCTGGCCCAGGCCTTGATCGAACGGCCCGAACTCAAATTCGAGATCGAAGGGCGGGCGAATCCCGACATCGACGAAGAGGGCTTGCGGCACGCGCGCCTGGACCGCAAGGTCCTGGCGCAGAAACGCAGGGACGAGGACGGGAAGAACGACTCCGGCCCGGCGACCGGGGTGGCGCCGGGGGAATACCCCGAATTGCTGGAACGCGTCTATCGGGCGGAAAGCTTTCCCAAGCCGCGCAACGCGCTGGGCCTGACCAAGAGTCTGCCGGTCGAGGAGATGGAAAAGCTCATCCTGACCAGTTTGATGGTCGGCGAGGACGATCTCAAGAATCTCGCCGATCGCCGCGCCAAGGCGGTGCGGGACTGGCTGGTGGCGCACCAGGTGCCTGCGGAGCGGATTTTCCTGCTGCCGAGCAGAGTCGGTCCCGGCGACGAGAGCGATTCGGGCCGCAGCGCCCGGTTTTCGCTGAGATGAAGGCTTTCCGATGAGCGTCATTTCGTGAAAGCGGAAGGATGGGTCGCCATTGGGGCGACGGCCGGGGCGCCGGAGGTCCCGGTTTCCGAACGCGGTCTCTGTATGCAAGCGTCCAGCGCGAGCAGCGTCTGCGGCCCGGAGTGACCGCCAGGGCGCGCGCCGGGCGGTCGGTTTGCCGAAGCCGGCATGGGGGTCATCGGCGCTCTCCCGCTCGTTCCACCGCATCGAGCATCCCGCGCAGGATGTTGATTTCGTCGCGCTCCAAGCCAGTTCGTCCAAACAGGCGGCGAATCTTCGCCATCAGGCGCTTCGGCTGTTTCGGGTCGAGGAAGCCGGTGCGGATCGTGACTCGCTCCAGGTGCGCGTAGAAACGCTCGATGTCGTCGCTGCCGGCCGGCGGCGAGCGAAAGGGAACCGTTCTCGTCACCTCGATGGGACGCCCGCCGCAGGCCGCCAGCCGCAATTCGTAGGACATCACCTGCACGGCCGCGCCGAGATTGAGCGAGCTGTATTCCGGATTCGCCGGAATGAAGACTGTGCGTTGACAGCGCTGGACTTCCTCGTTCGACAGGCCCGTCGTCTCATTGCCGAAGACCAGCGCCACGTCGCCCGCCTCGGCGTTTTCCAGGATCGTCGCCGCGGCTTCTCGCGCCTGCAGGCGCTGCGGGCCGAGATTGCGATGTCGGGCGGAAAGCGCCACGGCGAACACCGTTCCGGAGAGCGCCTGGTCGAGCGTATCGCAGACGACCGCCCGCGCGAGCAGGTCGCCAGCGCCCGCCGCGCGCGCGGTGGCTTCGGGATCGGGGAATTTTTTCGGGCGGACCAGGATGAGGCGCGCAAGATCCATGGTCTTCATGGCGCGCGCCGCGGCGCCGATGTTCCCGGGATGACTGGGGTTCGCCAGCACGATCCGCACGCGGGAAAGCGCGTCGCGCGGGTTTTGGCCCGATCCGGGATTAGAATTCACACTTTCACTCACTCGACGGGCAGTGGGCATCCACACCCGCCCTGTTCAAAAACCGCCATGCATCCAGCACTGAACATCATGGTCAAGGCCGCCCGCCGCGCCAGCCAGATCATCAACCGCGCCGCCCAGGACATCGAGCACCTCGGGATCGACTCGAAAAAATACAAGAATGATTTCGTCACCGAGGTCGACCGCGCAGCCGAAGCGGCCATCATCGAAATCCTGCACGAGGCCTATCCGGACTACGGGATTCTGGCAGAAGAGTCCGGCTTCTCCGGCGCCAGCGAAGGCGGCAAGGATTATCAGTGGGTCATCGATCCGCTCGACGGCACCACCAACTTCATCCACGGCTTCCCGCAATATGCCGTGTCGATCGCGCTCACCTGCAAGGGCCAGCCGAACCAGGCCGTGGTCTATGACGTCGTGCGCAATGAGCTGTTTACCGCCAGCAAGGGCGGCGGCGCCTACCTCAATGAGCGGCGCATCCGCGTTTCCCGGTGCGACCGCATGGAACGGGCGCTGCTCGGCACCGGTTTCCCGTTCCGCCGTTTCGAGCATGTCGACGCCTATCTGGCGATATTCAAGGATCTGGCCAAGCGCGCGGCCGGGATTCGCCGCGCCGGCGCGGCCGCGCTCGATCTTGCCTACGTCGCCTGCGGACGTTTCGACGGCTTCTGGGAATTCGGCGTATTCCCCTGGGACATCGCCGCGGGCTGCCTGCTCATCGCCGAGGCCGGCGGCCTCGTCAGCGATCTCGCGGGCGGCGACCATCATCTTGCGACCGGCAACGTGGTGGCTGGAACACCCAGGATCTTCTCGCAGCTGCTGCAGACGATCGACAGCCGGCGCACGCCGGAACTGCAGGCGTAACACCGGACGAGGGGCAAGGGCGTATTGGCGAGTGGAGCGTAGCAATACGCGGCCTTCGAGCCACAATTGGGTAAAAAAACGGCACTGATCCGGCGGGGAGGGGGAAAGATTCCGACAGGGACAGCGGATTTTCGACGGGAAGCGGAAAACCCGGGCAGTCGCGGGTAATCACCGGACGGCGATCCGCAACGGGCACGGCGGGCAATCCGCAACGCATCATCGATTGCCGTGAGCCGTGCCCGGAAAACGAGACTACACCTTGAACTGGTTGATGGTGTTTTCGACGTTTTTCGCCAGTTCGTCGAGATGTTGCGCGCTGGCGGCGGTTTCTTCCGCTGCGGCGTTATTCTCGTCGGTGATCTGGGCGATGGATTCCACATGTTTGGCGATGTCGTTGCTGGCTTCGCCCTGCTCCTTCAGGGCATTGGAAATTTCCACCATGGCTTCGGAAACCTTGCCTGCCTCCACGCGGATCGACTGAATACGCTTGCCCGCCTCCTGCGCGTGCAACTGGCCGGTTTCCATCTGCTTTACCACTTCGTCCATTTTTTCGACCGCATCTCTGGCGGAAGTTTGGATTTTCCCGATCATCGTACTGATATCGCCGGTGGACTGCGCCGTGCGCTCGGCGAGTTTCCTCACCTCGTCCGCGACGACCGCGAAGCCGCGCCCCTGTTCACCCGCGCGCGCGGCTTCGATGGCGGCGTTCAGGGCCAGCAGATTCGTCTGATCCGCCACTTCCCGGATGACCTGCACGACATTGGAGATTTCCGCGGAATTTTCGCCCAGCGTCTGGATGACCCGCGAAGCTTCGCCGACGCTTTGCGCAATGGCGGTCATCTCGGAAGAGGTCTGTTCGACGATCTGCCCGCCCTCGTCGGAGGTTTTTCCGGCGTCCTGCGCCAACTGTTTCGCGTCGGTGGCGCTGGCGGAAACGGTATTGATCGAGACCGCCATTTCTTCCACGGAAGCCGCCATCGCCGAGGAGGAACTGGACTGGCTCTGGGAACTGGCGGCAACCTGCTTGGCGGTGGAGGCGAGCGCTTCCACCGAATGGGCGACGTTTTTGATTTGCTCCCGGATGTCGCGGAAAGCGTCCTGCAAGGCTTCGATCGTGTGGTCGAAGGCAATGGCCATTTCTCCGATTTCATCGGGGGCGTGGTAATTCATGCGTTGTGTCAGGTCGTGTTCATTGGCCACACACCTCAGCAAATCCCTGAATCTGTCCAAGGGTACGACGATGGCCGTGAACAGTTTCCAGGCAAAGACGATCAGCACGATGAGGACGACAAGCGCGGCGCCGGCCTCCAGCCACATCGCCCTGTTGCTGGCGGAAATGGATGCCTCGACGGATTCGCTGGATAGCCTGGCGTTGATATCCACCAGCTTTTCCAGCAATTCCCGGATTTCGGTGGTCTGCGCTCGGCGCTCCACGTTGCCTTTGCGTATCTGGTTGTAGAGCGAATTGAAAGCTTCTGGCGATGGGGTGGCAATCGCACCGTCGAGCGCCCCCAAAAACGTCTTGTCGTACTCGAACCAAGTGGTCCACAGGGCGACAAAGCGATCCCAGGTCGGTTTGCCGTCCGGGTGGATGGGGCGGCCGCTGAATCTTTGCACCAGTCCGGACGCGAGATCCACCGATTCACTCAGCCGGGCGCGAATCCGCCTGAGTTCGCTTGCCTGCTCATCAAACGGGTAATCGTTTAAGGTGAGGATTTCGTTACTGCGCCGCACGAGATCGGTCGCCGCGAACCTCAACTCGCCCAAATCCTCGATCTTGGGAATGCGCAGCGTGTCAAATTCCCGCAAAATCCTGGCATCTTCCATCGAGTTACGGATGCCGATGCCACCGACTATCACGATGCCCAACAGAGCGATAGCGACGATGGCGACGAGTTTGTGCTTGACCTTCACGTGAACTCCCCATGTAAAAGATAGGAAAACAAACGGCTTATTATGCCATCGCAAAAGCAAAGGGCAAGAACTTCTTTGCGACCAGCCTATCCCATCCTCGGATCGAAGGCGTCGCGCACGGCGTCGGCCAGCAGATTGGCGGCGAGCACCAGCGCGAACATGAAGACGAAGGCCGAAGCCAGCGACCACCACACCGCCGGCTCGCGCGAGAGTTCCATGCGCGCGTTGTTGATCATCGTGCCGAAGCTCACCATGGTCGGGTCGACCCCGATGCCGACGTAGGACAATACCGCCTCGGCCAGCACCAGGCCGGAAAAATCCATGACCAGCGCGATGATCACGATGTGCATCAGGTTGGGCAGGATGTGGCGCCGCAGGATGGCCAGGTCGGCGACGCCGAAGGCCTGCGCCGCCTGGATGTATTCGAGTTCGCGCAATTTGAGCGTCTCGCCGCGCAGCAGGCGGCACAGGCTCGTCCAACTGGTCAGCCCGAGGATGAAGCACAGGGAGAGCAGGCGCAGGTCGGCCCGCTCGGCGGCGGTGGCGAACCATTGCGGATGGGTGTCGATGACGACCTGCATCATCAGTACGGCGGCGGCGATCAGCAACACGCCGGGAATCGAGGAAAGCGTCGTGTAGAGGTACTGGATCGCGTCGTCCACCCAGCCGCGGAAATAGCCGGCGAGAATGCCGAGACCGATGGCCAGCGGCAGAGTCACCAGCGTGGTCACCAGCCCGATCACCAGCGCCGTGCGCACGCTCTTCAGAATCTGGTAGAAAACGTCCTGGCCCACCTTGTCGGTGCCGAAGACGTGGTAGTCGCCGCACAGCGCGAGGATCGGCAGCAGAGTGAGCAGCAGAATACCGACGGTCGCCAGCACCGCGTTCCAGGCGAATCCGGTCTCCCCTTTCCACAGTCCGGACCACGCCGGCCCAAGACGGCTGCCGGCCCGGCGGGCCAGGACACAGGTCGTTCCCAGGGCCAGCGCGGCGAAAAGGGCGGCGGCGAAAACCATGGCGGTCAACGCTCTTTTCAGCACGTCGTCGTCGCGCCCGGCCTCGTTGTTCCCCAAGTGCGCGCCCCCGTATCTCAGGCGCGGGAAATCGCGCACCGCGCGCACGCTGCCGTCGGCGGCGCGGATTTCCGTCGTTTCCTTGGCGTAGGCGCGCGTGGCCAGCGGCTCGGAATACGTTCTCTCGTGGCGCAGGCGCAGCGGCGCGGCGAGGGCGTCCAGCGCCGAGAGGACTTCCACGGCATGAGCCGCCGGCAGGTCCGGATCGGGACTGTCGAGCAACGGGCGGTAGTGCAGCGAATCGACAAGGCCGACGGCGACGAACGCCACCAGCACTGTCGCCGCCGCCATTCCCGACCGGCTCGCGCCGACCCGTCGCCAGGCGGCCCGCGACGGCGGATTGCGCCACGACAACACGCCCGACGCGATCCCGGCCAGCGCCAGCAGCCAGATCAGCGCGTCGGACCAGAGGAGGACGGGCAGAAAAGTCATTTCCGCGCGCTCATCAAGCCGCCATTCCTTCGCTCACCGGAGGGTCGGTTCACGAATCCCGTGCATTTTCCCGGAATTCCGCCTTGGCGGTCTCGACGCCCGGAACGACCTCCTCACGGCGCGCACGGATACTCGACCGACGGCCCGGTTATTCCTGCGACCCTCGGCATCGCGGAGCGCGGATTCGACCACCCAGGTCTTGGTATCGGACGACTCGAACGCCTACGCTGGTTTGGTATGTGTTTCTTGAGAGAGCTTGAAAAACCGTGACAAATATTTCCTGGCCTTCTCAAAGAATCTGGTATAGAAATCGATGTTGTCAGACAGGACTTTCTCTGAATACAAGCAGCACATGATCGACTCCTTTGAAATAGCTCGGATGTTCCAGCAGCGACCCCTTCGATTCCGGGGCGCTTGTCGGTTCGTTCGATCCGGGGGCGCGAGATGTCTCCCGGCACCGGCTGGAAGAATACATCGGATTGCCAAAAGGTGGTAGCGCCAACAAACTGGCGAACATCTCCTTCCTGGGCAGCCTGCGTCCGCCGATCCGCAACATGATCCTCGCCGGTATGCAAGCCGGACCAGACTGGCAAACTGGAATAGACTCTCGACTCTCCTACTCCGGAAAGGAGTGCTCCGATGTCCGAAATACAACGCAGGATACTTGGCTTGCCCGAGGGGCGGGCCCCGATCGATCCGCGCCGCAAGCCGGTGCGCGGATCGGGCAGGTTGGCGAGGAAGAAACAACCGCCGCAGGCAAGCGTGGAAAGTCCGGCTGGCGCTGGCAAAGGCGATTGGCGGGAAAACCCCCGGAGCAGGCGCGAATCCGCTCCGCAGCCGGACGGTCCGCCCGACGGCGCCAGCGGTGTCCGGGTCTCCAAGCTGATGTCGGAGCGCGGCCTGTGCTCCCGGCGCGAAGCGGATGAGTTCATCGCGCGCGGCTGGGTCTACGTCGACGGCAAGCGGGTTGGCGAACTCGGCGCGCGCGCCAGACCCTCGGCGGCGATCACCCTCGACAAGGAAGCGCATGCCGCGCAGCATCGTCTGGTGACCATCCTCCTGCACAAGCCGGTCGGCTACGTGTCGGGCCAACCGGAAGCGGGATGCCGGCCGGCCGTGACGCTCATTCGGTCCGAGAACCAGCGGCGCTCCTTCGATACGCCATTGTTCCATCCCTCGCATCTCAAGGGACTGGCGCCGGCCGGCCGGCTCGACGCCGATTCCACCGGCCTCCTGGTGCTGACGCAGGACGGGCGCGTGGCGCGGCATCTGATCGGCGAGCACTCGAAGGCGGAGAAGGAATATCTGGTGCGCGTACAAGGCCAGCTCATCGACGGCGGACTCGCGCTGCTCGGTCACGGGCTGGCGCTGGACGGCAAACCGCTGAAGCCAGCCCGGGTCGAATGGCTGAATGAAGACCAGCTGCGTTTCATCCTCAACGAAGGGCGCAAGCGTCAGATTCGCCGCATGTGCGAACTCGTCGGGCTGCGCGTCATCGGCCTGAAGCGCGTGCGCATCGGCGCAGTCCGGCTTGGAGACTTGCCGCCCGGGCAATGGCGCTATCTGCGGGAAGACGAGACGTTCTGATTCCGCATTTCCATCTTCCGGGATCGTCATCCGGATGCCGGATCACCGCCAGAACAGGCCATGAAAGCAGCCGACTCCGGTTTTCGTATCGGCGAATCCCAAGTCGGACCAGGCCGAAGGCCGCAGTTCAACGGTCGTACCTTCCCATGCGCGGCATCGCCGATATCGAATGTCAGCGATGCCGCCGCGTTCCATTTCATGGCTCTTCAGAAGCGCGCCGACAGGCTCAGGTAAATGTTGCGGCCCTTGCCCACGCGAGTCGTGGTTTCCACATTGCGGGCGGTCAGGTAGGGTTTGTCGAACAGGTTGTTTACGCCAAGCACCACTTCGGCATCCTGCCCCAGTACCGACCATTCCGGCATCCAGCGCAGGCGCGCGTTGACCTGCGTGAAGTCGTCGCGCACATACCAGTAGGTCTGGCCGCCGCTCACGGTGGTCTTGGGATTTTGCCTGGGCTTGAACCAGTGGCTGGCGTCCAGTTGCAGCATCACGTTGGCGAGCGGCTTGTAATGCGCGGCGATGCGCAGCTTGTCGGCGAACGCGCCGGGGGTCAGTTCGCCGGTTTCCTTGTCGCGCATCTTGAGGTGCTCATACGAGAGGTCGATGCCCGCCTTGCGCGTCTG
>JAITIQ010000157.1 GCA_031279425.1 Accumulibacter sp. | reverse complement strand
AGCCATGATTCATGGTCACGGCGACGACGCCTCGCTCCAGACCGTCGAAATCCTCGACGATTTTTCCGTCAACATCCGCTTCGACGGTCCGCCGCCGGCGCTGCTCGACCACCTGCGCTCGCGCATGGACCTCGTCGCGCGCTATCCCGAGCCCGATGCGCGCAGCTATCGCCGCGAACTCGCCGCGTTCTGGCGGATTTCCGAGTCGCAGATCCTCGTCACCGCCGGAGGCGTCGCCGCGATCCATCTTCTCGCGCAGGCCCATCACGGACGCCGCTCACTCGTCCTCTCGCCTACTTTTTCCGAATACGCCGACGCCGCCATCGCCAACGCGCATTCGCTCACCCGCGCCACGCGCGCGGAACTCGCCGCCTCGGAGGGGGCGCTCCTCGCCGGCGCCGAGATCGTCTGGCTCTGCAACCCCAACAACCCCACCGGCGAAAACATCCCCGCCGCCGAATTGCTCGCCTTGGTCGATGCGCATCCCGCAACGCTCTTCGCCATCGACCAGGCCTTCGCCGACTTCTGCGCCGCCGCGCCGGTCACTCCCGCGGATGCCGTCGCCCGTCCGAACCTCGTTCTCCTGCGCTCCTTCACCAAGACGCTCGGCATCCCCGGACTCCGCCTGGGCTGCATCCTGTCCTCGGAGGCGAATGTCGCTTTTCTTTCGCGCGTCAACCAACCCTGGGCCGTCAACAGCCTAGCCATCGAGGCCGGCCTTTTTCACCTCGAGCATCCCGATCTTTTCGCGCTCCCGCTCGACGACATGCTCGCCGAGGCGCGTTCCCTCATGCGGGCCATCGACGCGCTGCCCGGCTACGCCGCGCATCCGAGCGCGACCGTCTTCTTCCTCGTCAGCCTGCGGCGCGGACGCGCCTTGGCGCTGAAAGAGTACCTCGTCCGCCGATACCGCATACTTGTGCGCGACGCTTCCAACTTCGTCGGACTGGTTCCCGAAGCGGGCCGTGACGCCGTCCGCATCTCCAGCCGGACGGCGCGGCAGAACGCCCGCCTCGTGCAGGCTCTCGCCAGCTGGCAGGCCTGAAGGATCGCCGGAAAATGTCCGCGACCCCGATTGCCCTGGCCATCGCGCCGTTGATGTTCGGCTATCTGCTTGATCTGGCTCTCGGCGATCCGGGCTGGATGCCGCATCCCATCGTCGCCTATGGCCGCGCGATCGACGCCGGCGAACGCCGTTTGAACCGCGGCTCGCCGGCCGCGCGTTTCCTTCTCGGCGCACTCCTGGCCCTCGCGCTCACCGCCGCCACCTGGCTGCTGTGGGCCGGCGCGCTCCTCCTCGCCGCCAGACTGCATCCGTTCGCCGCCGCCGCGCTGGAAAGCTTCGGCGTGTTCGCGGCGCTCGCCAACCGCACGCTCGTCGACGAGGGCCGCGCCGTTTTCCGCGCCCTCGATGCCGAGGGCCTTGCCGCCGCCCGCCGCCGGCTTTCCCGCATCGTCGGGCGCGATACGGCGCGGCTCGACGCGCAGCAGATCCGCACCGCTACGCTCGAAACCCTGTCGGAAAACCTGGGCGACGGCGTCGTGGCTCCGCTCTTCTGGTATGCGGCGGGCGGCGTCCCCGCGATGATGGCCTACAAAATGATCAGCACGCTCGACTCGATGATCGGCCACCGCGACGCCCGCCACGAATATTTCGGCAAGACCGCGGCGCGCCTCGACGATCTCGCCAACTTCATCCCCGCCCGGTTGACCGCCCTGCTGATCGCCACTCTGGCCGTCAGTCCGCGTTCCTTCCGCTACATCGCCCGCTACGGGCGCGCCCATGCCAGTCCCAATTCCGGCTACCCGGAAGCCGCCCTCGCCGGCGTCCTCGGCACGCGCTTCGGCGGCACCCACACCTATGGCGGCGAACTCGTCGAAAAGCCCTCCATCGGAGAGGCCGAGCGACCGCTCGGCGCCGCCGATTTCACCCGCAGCGCGCGCTTGAATCACGCCGTATGCGCCGTGTGCGTCCTCCTCGCCGGGCTGGCGCGGGTTTTCCTCCGATGAACCCGTCTTGAAGTAGATGAGCAACTGCCTTCAACACGGGGAGCGATCCCCGTTTTTCTCGCAAAGGCGCAATGGAGCGCGGACGTCCGCCCGCAATGCGAGCCGGAGGCTCGTGTGCCACCGCATCTTTCCCCACTGCCGTTTTCAGCATGAATGGATGGAGCATGTCCGATATCGTTTTTCTGACCGGCCCCGCGCGCAGCGGCAAAAGCCGTCGCGCCGTCGAACTCGCCGCCCGCTGGGGCGAAGGAACCGTTTTCCTCGCCACCTGCCGCGCCACGGCGGACGATGCCGAAATGGCCGCCCGCATCCGGCGCCACCGCGCCGAGCGCCCCGCCGCCTGGCGGACGCTCGAAGCCCCCGCCGACGTTCCCGCCGCGCTTGCGGCGCTCGCGCCGCGGCCGGCCGGCGTGTTGCTCGATTGCCTCACACTCTGGCTTGCCGACCGGCTCGACCGCGTCGATGATGCGATCATCGGCGAATGGAAAGCGCTGCTCGCGCATCTCGCCGCCGCGCCGTATCCAGGCATCATCGTCGGCAACGAGGTCGGCTGGTCGCTCGTCCCAGGAAATCCACTCCTGCGCCGCTTCCGCGATCTTGCCGGCACGCTCGCCCAACTCACTGCGGAAGTCTCCACCGAATCCTGGCTCATGGTCGCGGGCTGCGCACTTCGGCTAAAATAAGACACTGGCGCTGAGGTTGCAAGCCACCGCGTAAACCACCACAAACCACCACAAACCACGAATCCGTCTTCCTATGCCATACACCATCCCCGTCATTCCGCCGCTCGCGCGCGAACTGGAACCGGCGCTGCGCGCCGCGATCAACGACAAGACCAAGCCGCCCGGTTCGCTCGGGCGCCTGGAGGAGATCGCGCTCCGCCTGGGGTTGATGCAGGGCACGCTCGCTCCCGCGCTCGATGCGCCCGTTGTGCTCGTGTTCGCCGGCGACCACGGTCTGGCCGACGAAGGCGTGAGTCCGTTTCCGAAGGCCGTCACCGTGCAGATGGTGAACAATTTCCTGGCGGGCGGCGCGGCGATCAACGTCTTCGCGCGCCGGAACGGACTCGCTCTCAAGGTCATCGACGCTGGCGTCGCCGGCCCGCTGGCCGCGCATCCCGACCTCATCGCGCGCAAGGTCCTCCCCGGCACGCGCAACGCGCTCTTCGAGCCCGCCATGACGCCCGCCGAGGTCGAACTGTGCTTCGAGCACGCCGGACGCCTCATTGCCGATCTTGACGCCCGCGGCTGCAAGGCCGTCCTCTTCGGCGAAATGGGCATCGGCAACACCTCCATCGCCTCGCTGCTCATGAGCGCGCTCACCGGTGAGCCGCTCGAAACCTGTACCGGGCGCGGCGCGGGTCACGACGCCGCCGGGCTGTCCCGCAAACTCGAAATCCTGCGGCGCGTGCAGGCGCGCCACGGGCCCATCGCCGATCCGCTGGCCGCGCTCGCCGCCTACGGCGGCTGCGAAGTCGCCATGATGGCCGGCGCGATGCTCTCCTGCGCCTCGCGCCGCATGCTGGTGATGAACGACGGCTTCATCGTGACCAGCGCGCTGCTCGTCGCCTCGCGCCTCGACCCCGCCGTCCTCGATTACGCCGTCTTCGGGCACGTCAGCGCCGAGGGCGCGCATCCGAAGCTCGTCTCGCTGCTCGGCGGCAGGCCGCTTCTCTCGCTCGACCTCCGTCTCGGCGAAGGTACCGGCGCCGCGCTTGCCTGGCCGATCGTGGTGAGCGCGGCCGATTTCCTGCGCGAAATGGCGACCTTCGAGTCGGCCAGGGTAAGCAAACGATGAAGTAAGCGTCTTCGACACGGAGAAAACGAGGCTTTCATCATTCTCCGTGTCGAAAGAAGTCCGGGTAAACCCTCCATGTCCGCATGTTTCACACGCGAGCTTCGCGCCCTGCATTCCGCGGTGATGTTTTTCACGCGCATTCCGCTGCCCTCGCTCGCGGACTACGATCCCGCCGACCTGCAGCGTTCCTCGGCCTACTTTCCGCTCGTCGGCTGGCTCGTCGGCGGCGCGGCGGCGCTCGCCTGGTGGGGCGCGGCGCGAATCTGGCCGCCCGCCGTCGCCAGCGGCCTGAGTCTTGCCATCACGCTTCTCCTGACCGGCGCGTTTCACGAGGACGGCTTCGCCGACCTGTGCGACGGGTTCGGCAGCGCCGCGCCGCGCGAGCGCGTCCTTGAAATCATGCGCGACTCGCGCGTCGGCGCGTTCGGCGTCATCGGCATCGCCGTGATGCTCGCGCTCAAATGGCAGGCCGTCGCCGCGCTTCCCCTGCAACCCGACTGGCTTGCCCCGGCGCTCCTGCTCGCGGCGCACGCGGTTTCGCGCGGCGCGTCCGGCACGCTGATGACGACGCTCGCCTACGTGAGCGAACAGGGCAAGGCCAAGCCACTCGCCACCGCCTTGCGCGGCTGGCGCCTGGCGCTCTCGCTCGTCTTCGCGCTCGCCCCGCTCGCGTTCCTGCCGCCGCGCTTCTGGTGGGCGCTCTTCGCTGTCGCCGCCGCGCGCGGCGCGATGGCGCGGCTGTGCAAACGCCGCATCGGCGGCTACACCGGCGACTGCCTCGGCGCGACGCAGCAAGTCTGCGAGGCGGCCTTCTATCTCTGCGCCCTGGCACTCGCTTGAGCGATGACGGGCCGCATCCTGCTCATCCGCCACACGCGCCTTGCCGTCGCGCCAGGCGTCTGTTACGGCCGGGCCGACATTCCGCTCGCTCCGACTTTCGCCGCCGAAGCCGTGGAAGTCCTGGCGCGCATGCCCTGGACGCCGGCCGAAATCTGGACCAGTCCCGCCGTCCGCTGCATGCGCCTTGCGGATGCCTTCGGCATTCCCGCCAAGCGCGTCCGCGTCGATTCGCGTCTGCTCGAACTCGATTTCGGCGAATGGGAGAATCGCGCCTGGGAGAGTTTCCGTTCCCCGCAAAGCGAGGCATGGGCGCGCGATCCGCTCAAGGTCCGGCCGCCCGGCGGCGAGACCGCCGCCGAACTTCACCTGCGCGTCGGACAAGCAAGGGACGAGCTTCTCGCGCGCGTCATGACGGAGGAAAACCTGCGCGTCGCGGTCATCACCCACGCCGGTGTCATCCGTTCATGGCGCGCTCATGCGAGCGGGCGCAGCCTCGCGGATTTTTTCGGCGAACCCGTGCCGCACGGCCAGCCCATCGGCATCCGCTGATCCCGACGGATCTCGATGGGCATGTTTTTCCCGGAAGGGCTTCTCTTGAATTTCGATCTGGATGTGTCGAAAACACGGTTTGCGATCGTCATGACAGGCGCCGGACCAGGAAGATGCGCCGTGGCAATGGGCTTCGACACCGCCGGCACTCCACGCGCTTTCAGGCGCGGACGAGAGTAAAAAAAATCCCGAACCGATGTGGTTCGGGATATAAATCCCATCGTTGCGATGGGTCAGGGAGGGTCAAACATTGTCAGCGAGAACGCTGAAGCAATGAGGACACTATACGTATTCCGGCAGCCTTCGTCTATGGCGCTTGTTGAGCGGTTGTGTGACAGTCTGTACGCCCATCGACTTGGCCGGAATGCCATCCGAATCCACTCTGGTATTCGGGCTTTCTCTCGTTTCTCTCGCTCCTGCCGAAGTCGGGAGCGCCGGCATCCCGCCGGCTTCGTTCCGTTCAAACACTCCAATGCGATGGTCCTGACAGGCCCTTTCGTCGGAGGTTTCGCTGTCCGTTACAATATCGCATTTACGCTCGGGAATCAGGTTTTGTGGAATTGTTCGCTACCTTTGTCGATATCGCGCTGCATCTCGACGAGTATCTCGCCACCCTCGTCCAACAGTACGGCCCGTGGATCTATGCCATCCTGTTCGCGGTCATCTTCAGCGAGACGGGATTCGTCGTCACTCCTTTCCTGCCGGGAGATTCGCTCCTCTTCGTGGCGGGCGGCGTGGCGGCCGTCGGAGGAATGGACATCGCCGTTCTCCTGGCGACGCTGATCGCGGCGGCGGCGTCCGGCAACATGCTCAATTATCAGATCGGACGCTACCTCGGTCCCAGGGTTTTCCAGTGGCGGAACTCGCGCTTTTTCAACCAGAACGCGCTCCTGAAAACACGGCTTTTTTACGAACGACACGGCGGAAAGACGCTGGTGATCTCTCGTTTCCTGCCCCTGCTGCGCACTTTCGCACCCTTCGTCGCCGGCGTCGGGGCGATGAACTACGCGCGCTTCCTGTTCTTCAACCTGCTCGGCGCCCTGAGCTGGGTGCTGTCCCTGACGCTGGCGGGCTATTGCTTCGCCAACCTGCCGTGGGTGCGGAAAAACCTGAGTCTGGTGATCGTCGGCATCATCCTGGTTTCACTGGTTCCGGTGGCCGCGGGATGGTGGCACGGACGCAAGGCGCGCAGGAGCGATAAGTAGTACTTCCCGGAGTTCGTTGCACGAGGTCACGGCGGAGCGTCGTCATCCGTCATGCCGTTTTCAAGGTCTTCCATGATCACTCTCAAGAACGTCACCCTGCGGCGCGGCGCCAGGATATTGCTGGAGCGGGTCTCGGTCGAGATCAATCCGGGCGAGAAAGTCGGGCTGGTCGGGCGCAACGGGGCCGGTAAATCCTCGCTGTTCGCGCTGATTGACGGTGGTCTGCACGAGGACGGTGGCGAATTCTCGCGGCCGCCGGGATGGTGTCTGGCCCAGGTGGCGCAGGAAATGCCGGAAACCTCCATGGGCGCGACCGATTTCGTCATCGCGGGCGACGCGCGGCTCATGGCGGCGCGGGAGGAAATTGCCGCTACGGAAGCCGCGGATGACGGCGAGCGTATGGCCTATGCCTACATGGCCCTGCACGACGCCGGTTCGCACGACGCCAGAGCGCGCGCGCAGGCGCTGATCCTGGGACTCGGCTTTTCGGCCGCCGAACTCGACGATCCGGTCCGGCGCTTTTCCGGCGGCTGGCGCATGCGCCTGCAACTCGCCCGCGCGCTGATGTGTCCGTCCGACCTGCTGCTGCTCGACGAGCCGACCAACCACCTCGACCTCGACGCGCTGGTCTGGCTGGAAAACTGGCTCAAGCACTATGCCGGCACCCTGATCGTCATCAGCCACGACCGGGAATTCCTCGACGCCGTCACCGAAGTCACGCTGCACATCGAAAACGGCAGGCTGACGCGTTACGGCGGCAACTACAGCCATTTCGAGGAAGCACGCGCGCAGCGGCTCGAGTTGCAACAGAATGCCTATCTCAGACAGCAGGACCAGATTGCCCACCTCCGGAAATTCATCGACCGTTTCCGGGCCAAGGCCACCAAGGCCAGGCAGGCGCAGAGCAGGATCAAGGCGCTGGAGCGCATGGAAAGACTGGCGCCGGTGCGAATGAGCGCCGACTTCGGCTTCGAATTCAGGCCCCCGGCCAGCCTGCCCAATCCGATGCTGGTCATGCGTGATGCCGACTGCGGCTATCCGCCGCAGCCGGGGGCGGCGCCCGGAACGCGACCGGCGGTGATCGTGCGCAAGGTGACGCGCACGGTCAGCGCGGGGCAGCGCATCGGTATTCTCGGCGCCAACGGGCAGGGCAAGTCGACGCTGGTCAAGACCATCGCCCGGACGCTGGCGCCGCTTTCCGGCTCGCTCACCGAAGGCAAGGGGCTGGCGATCGGCTATTTCGCCCAGCAGGAACTCGAGGTATTGCGTCCGCAGGAAACTCCCTTCGAACACCTGCTGCGGCTGGCCCGAACCGCGCTGCCCGTTGGCGCATCGGGACGCGAACAGGATCTGCGCAACTTCCTCGGCGCTTTCAATTTCGGCGGCGAGATGATCGCGCAACCGGTCGGCATACTCTCCGGCGGCGAAAAGGCGCGCCTGGTACTGGCCATGCTGGTGTGGCAGCGCCCCAACCTGCTGCTGCTCGATGAGCCGACCAACCATCTCGACCTCGCCACGCGCGAGGCCTTGGCCGTGGCGCTCAACGAGTTCGAGGGCACGGTGATGCTGGTCAGCCATGACCGCGCGCTGCTGCGTTCGGTATGCGACGAGTTCTGGCTGGTCGCGCGCGGCGGCGTCACCCCGTTCGACGGCGATCTGGACGACTACCAGCGATTCCTGTTCGATGAGGCCCGACGCGCCCGCGAAGCTTTGAAGCCCGATCGCCGGAAGGAAGAAAAGACGGAAGAAAAGACCGCGCCAAACCGGAACATGAAGGCATTGCGGCGCGATCTGGATAGAGTCGAGCAGCGCCTGGCCGAACTGGAAGCGCAGCGCGCGGACCTCGAAGCGCGCCTCGGCGAACCGATGCCGCCGAGGGAAATCGGCGAACTCGGGCGGGAGTTGCAGGCGCTCAATGAAACGCTGGCCGAAAGCGAGGAAGAATGGCTGCGGCTTTCCGCAGGGATGGAAAACTGACGCGGCAAGGAACAGGACGTCGGCGCCGCAATCACAAGCCTTGATCCTGGCAGCCGACGGCGAGGCGAACGTTGCTCACGGCGCATCCGTCGGAGAGTGAGGCTGGGGAAACCCCTTCGGCTGCGCGGCATGGTCCCGATGCGATCGCCTTGCCTGCGCTGAACATCCCGGTGGGCGGGAAGCCGGCCGATAAGCCGGGTTCTGTCGTGGGCAACCATTCCTCTAGGCGCAGCGTTGCCGATGCGCTCGAGCGGCCTACCCGGAAGCGGCGCGAGCCACGCCATGCGCTTCCCTATTTGGCCTTGCTTCGGATGGGGTTTGCCGTGCCGTCCGTGTCGCCACGTCCGCGGTGGGCTCTTACCCCGCCGTTTCACCCTTGCCGTTCCGGTTTCCCGGACTTGGGCGGTCTATTCTCTGTTGCACTTTCCGTCGCCTTCACCTCGCGGCTTATAGCGCCCGGCCGTTAGCCGGCATCCTGCTCTGCGAAGCCCGGACTTTCCTCCCCGCGCCGAAAGGCGCGCAGCGGTTGCCTGGCCGACTTCCCGCGGCCATTATACGCAGGCCCCGCTCATTCAGGAAATCGGCGCCGCCGGCTGCGGAGAGGCGGCGGGCGCTTCGGCCGGCTCGAAGGCGAGCGCGCCGGCGCGCATCCGGAAGCTTCCCATCAGCGGCCCGAGTCCCCCTTCGGGCTCGGCTTCGAGCCGAGCGAAGCCTTCACAGCTGCGTGTTTCGACCACGTACATGCGGCTACCCTGCCGGAGAATCCAGGCGTCGTTGCCCGGCGAGAAAACCTCGAATCTGGCATTGAGCGAGGCGTTCGGCAAGGCGTGCCGGCGCATGCAATCGGGCATGCGCGAGGCCACCAGGGCGTATTTCGCCGTCCTCGCCCAGGGCGTGTCGGTGATCCGTATGAGGCTTAAGGAATGCGCGCTGCCGTTGATCTCGAAAGTGGCGCGATCGTCCGTGCAGGCGGCAAGGAACGGTAACGACAGTAGAAAAATCCAGCGCATGGCACTTCTCCTTTCTCGCCAAACACGAATCAGTCCCGCAGCTTCCAGGCGACCGGTTCACCACCCCGCAGGGGCACGAGCTCGGCGCCGTCGGCGTAGGGTACGGCGGCCGGCAGCGTCCAGCTTTCCTTTTTCAGGGTCACCGATCCCCGGTTGCGCGGCAGGCGGTAGAAGTCGGCGCCGTTGAAACTGGCGAACGCTTCCAGCTGGTCCAACGCTCCCGCCCGCTCGAACGCCTCCGCGTACATTTCCAGGGCCGACGCGGCCGTGAAGCAGCCGGCGCAACCGCAGGCGGCTTCCTTCGCGTGGCGCGCGTGCGGCGCCGAGTCGGTGCCGAGAAAAAACCTCGGGCAGCCCGACGTGGCCGCCCGCAGCAGCGCCTCGCGGTGCATCTCGCGTTTCAGTACCGGCAAGCAGTAGTAGTGCGGATGCACGCCGCCTCGGAAGATCGCGTTGCGGTTGAAGAGCAGATGCTGCGCGGTGATCGTCGCCCCGACGCGCCCGTCCGAAGCGGCGACGAATTCGGCGGCTTCCTTCGTCGTGAGGTGCTCGAACACCACGCGCAGGCCGGGGCGCCTTTCGAGCAGGGGTTGCAGCACTTGCTCGACGAATACCCGCTCACGGTCGAACAGGTCGATCGCGGGATCGCTGACTTCGCCGTGCATCAGCAGCGGCATACCCGCCCTTTCCATTTCGGCGAGCGCCGCGTCGCATTTCGCCAGGTCGGTGACCCCGGCATCCGAATGGGTCGTCGCGCCGGCGGGATACAGCTTCACCGCCTGGACGAAACCGCTGCCCGCGGCGCGCCGGATTTCGTCGGCGGGCGTGTCGTCGGTGAGATAGAGCGTCATCAGCGGCTCGAAGCGAACTCCTTCGGGCAGGGCCGCCAGGATGCGCCGCCGATAATCGGCGGCAGCGGCCACCGTGGTGATCGGAGGCTTCAGGTTGGGCATGATGATCGCGCGGGCGAACCGGCGGGCGCTGTACGGCAGCACGGCGCGCATCGCCTCTCCGTCGCGCAGATGCAGATGCCAGTCGTCGGGCCGGGCAAGAGTGATTTGCATGGTTTTTCTGTGTTTCAATCCACGCCCGTAGCCGGGCGACAGCACGGAAGAGCTTAGGTCCCTTCCCCGCGCTCGATTATCCCCCTGAAAGGGGAGGTTTCCAACCGGAGTTGTTTTTCGATGAACGTCGAATTCTGGTTGAAATCCGCGTGACCCACGCGGGGATCACCTGCCTGCCGCCTGCTTCACCTCGGGGCCACGCCGAGCCAGCGTAAACCAGGACTTCTGGACTCGTATTTGCGGCAGAAACGCTGATTTTGCGGCTGTGCCGGAGGGAACGGCGCCCTCTCCCTCTACAGCCAGAAATAAACCGCCAGCCCTCCGGCCAGGCTCATGGCGACGGTATACGGCAGGGCCAGCTTCACCATCTGCATGTAGGACAGCCTGATCATCGGCGCCAATGCCGAGGTGAGCAGGAAAAGCAGGGCGGCATGACCGTTGGGCGTGGCCATCGCTGGAACGTTCGTTCCCATGTTGACCACCACGGCCAGCTTTTCGAACCACTCCGCGGGAAATGCGCCCGCCAGGAAAGCCCGGTGCGTCTCGTTGATGAACACCGAGGCGATGAACACGTTGTCGCTGACGAAGGACAGCGTGCCGTTGGCAAGATAGAGCGCCAGCAATTGCGCCTTGCCCTGAAACGTGAATACCCAGGTCAGCAGCGGGGCCACCAGATGCTGGTCATGCACCACCGCCAGGATGGCGAAGAAAATGGCCAGCAGCGTGACGAACGGCATGGCGTTGTGAAACGCGTCCACGAAGTCATGTTCCCTGGTCGCGCCGGTGAAGGCGGCGAGCAGGACGATCAGGGCAATGCCGATCAGGCCGACTTCGGCGATATGGAATGCCAGCGCCAGGAAAATCAGGATGGCCGCCACGCTTTGCACGACATAGAGATAGGTCTTCCGCCGGTCGATCTGATGCAGGGTTTTCATGTAATTTTCGAAGATCGCCCGGCGCGCGTTTTCCGGCAACTGGTAGCCGAATCCGGGGAATCTGAGGATTTCCAGCAGCGGACAGACGATCAGCCCGGTGATCATCACCGGCACGGAAATCAGCGAGCAATGGGCGAAGAATCCCAGGAAGGACCAATTCAGGATCGTGCCGATCATCATGTTCTGCGGTTCGCCGACGATGGTCATCGCCCCGCCTATGACCGTGCCGATGGCGCCGTGCATGATGATGTTGCGCAGGAAGCCGCAGAATTCGTCCAGTTCCCGCTCGGTCATCCGGATTTTGTCGTCGCCTCCCTCGAACAGCTTGTGGGACACCTGATAGCGGTGGTAAACGGAGTAGAAGTTGGAACATACCGCGATGATCACGGCCATCAGCGTCAGGGCGTCCAGAAATGCGGACACGCTGGCGCTGATCAGGAAGAACAGGAAGGAAAGGAGGTATTTCCTGCGCACGTAAATGAACAGTTTGTTGAAAACGAGGAAGAATACGTCCTTGACATAGTGGACGCTGGCCACCATGAAGATGAGCAGCAACAGCGTCGGCAGATTGGCGGACACTTCCCGGTACACTCCGTCCGGCGTGGTGATGCCGATGATCACCGCTTCCAGGGCCAGCAATCCGCCGGACGGAATCGGGTAGCATTTCAGGGCCAGCGCCAAGGTGAAGACGAACTCCATCAACAGCAGCCAACCGGCCGCGAAGGGGCTGATCAGATGAAACGCCAGAGGATTGATCGCCAGGAATGCCAGAATGGTGAGCTTGTACCACGGTGGCGTCTTGCCCAGAAAATTGTCGGCCAAAATCGTGAACATGCCGTTCCCCTGGCTGGCGTGGAAGTCTGTCGATGGAGCGGGTCGTCCCGGTGACGACCGTCTCGATGCGGCGACGCATCAAGGCATGGCCCGAGTGTAATCGATCGCCGGTCTTTTTTCGGCGTTCCGATTTTAAAAAAAAGTAAACCTGAAACCGCAATGACGGGGTCAGAAGACAGAGGACGGAAGACGGAGGACAGTCAGTTTGCGGCTGCGCCGGATTCTTCTGATGGATTCCCCTCCCCCGCTCGGCGGGAGAGGGCGTCGTTCCCTCCGGCGCGAGAGCGCCGCCAACCAAAGGAAGAAGAAACGGAACGCCCGTCCACTCTCCCCCGCGAAAGAAACCGCGGCGCTTCGCGCCGGAGGCTTGGCTCTTCCCTCTCCCGGCCTTCGGCCACCCTCTCCCCCCTGCGGGGGGCGAGGGGAACAGGAAGTTTCGTCATGGCGAGGGCGAGAGACCCGTGGCGATTCAGAGGACAGAAGACAGAGGACGGTCAGTTTGCGGCTGCGCCGGATTCTTCTGATGGATTCCCCTCCCCCGCTCGGCGGGGGAGGGTGCCCCATATGCACTAACTTAAATATAGCAAACCAAGCCGAAAGTGGATATATTTCTCCAGAGGCACGGGAGAAATGGAATGAACGAAGACAACATTCGTCAACTGATGAAGCATCTTCCGGAAGGCTACGA
>JAITIQ010000017.1 GCA_031279425.1 Accumulibacter sp. | reverse complement strand
GGAGCGGGAGAAACCTTTTCCCGGAGCGCGGGCGTCCCACCCGCGCTCCATCAAAGCGGCACCTTCGGACGGGTTATTCCAATTCCCTCCCTGGGAAACAAGCGCCATGCCTTCTCGGGCGCGGTCAAAGTCCCGATGTTGATCGCCCCGGGACAGGAATCACTCGAACCGTACCCGCGGATCGACCAGCGTATAGGAGATGTCCGTCAGGATCAGTCCGGCGATGTACAGCACCGAGCCGATGAAGACCATCGAGCGCACGACGGCGAAATCCTGGGCCTGGATCGCGTCGATGGTGTAGCTGCCGAGGCCCGGAATGCCGAAAAACGATTCGGTCAACAGGGAACCCATGAAGAGCAGCGGAATGACCGCGACGACGCCAGTCAAAATAGGGATCAGGGCGTTCCTCAGCACGTGCCGGAACAATACGGCGATTTCGGAAAGCCCCTTGGCACGCGCCGTGCGCACGTAATCCCTGCCGATTTCTTCGAGGAAGATCGTGCGGTACCAGCGCGTCGAGGAACCGATGCCGGAAACGACGCCGATCGCCACCGGCAGGATCAGGAACTTCCAGGCGTCGAGCCCCTCGCCGAAGCCCGAGATCGGCACCAGCCGCCAGACCTTGCTGACGAGATACTGTCCGCCGATGATGTAGAACAGCCCCGAGACCGACATCATCGCCACGCACAGCACGACGCCCCAGAAATCGAAGGCGGTGGCGCGGAAAAAGGCGAGCAGCAGCGCGAAGCTGACCGTCACGAATAGCCCGAGCGCGAAGGTCGGCACGGCGATCGCCAGCGACGGTCCCATGCGCAGGCGAATCTCGCGCGTGATGTCGCGCCCGTCCTCGGCGCGCCCGAAGTCCCCGGCGAACATGCGCGCCGACTTGGCGAAGAAGATCGTCTCGGTGACGACGCCGATTCCCGCCGCGCCGGTATTCACGAACAACGGCTTGTCGTAGCCGCGCTCGGCCTTCCATTTCTCGATCGCCTCGGGCGTCACGCGTTTCACCCCGAGCTGCATGCGCGCCATGTCGTCCGGCGTGTTGACGACGAAGAACAGCGCGAAGGTGACGAGGTTCACCCCGATCAGGATCGGGATCGCGTAGAGGAAGCGGCGCAGGAGGTAGGCGAACATGGGAGGGAACCGGTTTCGAATCAGACGAGCGCATCGTCTTTGAACAGGATGATTCCAACGAGGACCACAACGAACCAGGCCTCGCGCACGACAGGAATTCGATGCGTCGATAGTCGGTGACTGAAGTCGGATCCCGGAAAGAACCAAAAGGCCAAGCCGCCTGAGAAGAAAGAAATCAGCGCCTGCGGGAAAACCATCGGACGATGCGCGAGCCAGGCAAGCGTAGCCGCCATCAGGGCGATCTTCCGTTTCGAGTCGTCACGCCGATGAAGCGGCACGTTGAGATTGGGCAGTTTGAGTCTCATCCCGTTACCCACCCAATTGCGCAATGCGCCAAATCGCCGTGGCCTGATTCGCCATCCACGCCTGGGCGGGCGGCGATCCGTTCGGGCGTTCATTTGGTGCTTTCCGCCGGCTTGCGGGTGATGGCAAAGCCGCTTTGCTTGTAAACCGAGATCGCGGTTGGCCGCCGTTTCCAGCAAGGTCATGTTGCCCAGCCGGTATGACAGCACAACAGCCTCGTCGTTGCATAGCACTTTCTTGATTATATTATATTGATATAGAAGGAGAAAAATAATATTTCAAAAAAAATACCCCGACAGCTCCCCCGAAATTTTCGGGATGCTGCCGGGCGTCAATAGACCGTTTTGGACGGGGAATGAGGAAGATGTTACTTGATTGAGTTGGATGCCCGCGGCATTTTCATTTCGGTTTTGGCGTGTACCGTTTGCCCCTCGGCAACCTGTAGCCCATCGCCGCTAAAAAAAACGAATCTAAACAACCGGACGGAACGGCTCCGCCGTTCGCGTCAGTCAAATCCGATGTGTATGACAGCGTTCCGGCTTTGGGCATCGCGCCGGTACCCTGCGGATTATTCGCGCCTGTTAATGATGGCTGTTTTGTTTTTCAGTCCAAGTTCCATATTCAATCCTTCCAATCCCACCAGTTCTGCTTGCCTTCCGGCAACTGCCCGTCGTGGTCAGCGTAATGCACAGCCAACCGGTAGCAGTACAGGGCGCAACGGTCTACCTGAACGCTCTGCGCGAAGCAGTCCTTAGCGTAAACCTCGTCGGGGCTTTGTCCTTTAAGGGAGTTGATATTCGGGTATCCGGCGCGGGTCAGGTGCTGAGCCATGTTCTTGCCGACGCCGGGGATTTTTGTCAGGTCGGTCATGTTACTCATATTCGTTTCCTCAATTCCTCTTTCACCCAATCCAAGTCGCCGCTCGACAGAATAGGTATCAGCGTTTGGATTTCATCTATGGGTTTATCCCACCATTTGAACGCTTCGAGCAATGCGATAAGTCCGTCGTCAAAGCGTTTGCGAATCAGTTTTGCGGGGTTCCCGGCGACGATTGTGTACGGTTCGACATCGCTCCCGACCACGCTGTTCAGACCAATAATCACGCCGTCGCCGATACGAACGCCGGGCAGGACGACGGCGTTCTGCCCAAGCCATACGTCGTTGCCGATAATGGTATCGCCTTTGACAGGCATTTCGGAGAGCGGCGGTGTTTCCTGCCGCCAATGTTCCAAGATGTAAAACGGAAACGTGCTGGCGGCGTTCATTTTGTGATTTACTCCGTTCATAATAAAAGTGACATCGGCTGCTATCTGGCAGAACTTCCCGATAATCAGCTTGTCGCCGTAAAACTCGTAATGGTGTGTCACTCGGCTCTCGAAATCCTCGCCGCTGTAATAGGTGAAGTCGCCCACCTCAATATTCGAGCGTGTGA
>JAITIQ010000247.1 GCA_031279425.1 Accumulibacter sp. | reverse complement strand
GCAGGCCATGGCGTCCCGCGGCACGAAGTGCCGGATATTTTGTCTTGCGGCTTCGCCGCGGGAATGGCTCCCTCTCCCGCCCCTGCCGGGGCACCCTCCTCCCCCGCCTGGCGGGGGAGGGGAAGGCAGGCGGCGGCGCGCATGGGCGCGTAAAGGACTCACCCCATAGGGCTTTGGACGTGCCCATGAGTGCCGTCTTGGAGTGTGCCGGCAAGGCGCGACGACGCGGCAGGCTTTCAGTCGACAAGCGGCTTGCTTTCGCGCGGACGCCTGCCTTCCCCTCCCTCGCCGGGGCGGGGGAGGGTGGCCCGGCAGGGCCGGGAGAGGGTGTCGTTTCTCGCGGCGAAGCCGCAAACTTCACTCCGGACAGGATTCCTGCGCCTTCTACCATTCCTCCATCGCCTCCGGCACATCCTGCGTGCGCGCCAGACGATCATGATTCCGGAAACGCGGAACACGATTCCCCTGCGCTTCCAGGTAGCGGGTGCGCGCCGTGTCGCAGGCCATGGCGTCCCGCGGCACGAAGTGCCGGATATTTTGTCTTGCGGCTTCGCCGCGGGAATGGCTCCCTCTCCCGCCCCTGCCGGGGCACCCTCCCCCGCCTGGCGGGGGAGGGGAAGGCAGGCGGCGGCGCGCATGGGCGCGTAAGGGACTCACTCCATGGGGGAGAGATAAAAAGACCGGAAAAGCTTGCCATCACAGGCCTTGAATGGAAGAAATCGGTGATCAACTGCGGTTTCCAGGAGGGAAGACCTTGTAGCTTGAACAGGCGGAGCGCAGTCCAACGGTCGCAAATTCGCGGCGCAAAGCGCCGGACAGCTTGGACCCCCTGGACCGCGCTGCGCTTGCCTGAACTGCCCGATATCGGAACCCATGTCGGGCGAGTATGCCCGACCTGCGGACGGAGGAATTCGGGGTTATTGCTTTTTCATGCCGAATGACGGAGGAAAAATGAAAATCACGCGGGAAGCCCACGAAAAGCTGCGGGAGTTCCTGGAGGATTACGGCGCCGGCGGTTTGGTGCGCGTTTCCCGGCTGGTGACCGGCGGCGGATGTTGCGCGAAGCTGAGCCTGGGCGTCGGTCTCGACGAAGAGCGTGACGAGGAAGAAGACCTCCTCTTCACCATCGACGGCCTGCCGGTCGTGATCGGGAAAAGCCTTTACGCCGCGATTCCCGGGCTCGAAATCGCCTTCGACGAAGAGCGCGGAATCGTCGTCTCCGGAAAAAGCGCGGTCGAAGCCTGATGGCCGGGCAGAAGACGGCGCCCGCGGGCATCATTTTCGACATTCAGCATTTCAGTTTGCACGACGGCCCCGGAATCCGCTCGACCGTATTCTTCAAGGGCTGCCCGCTCGCCTGCCGCTGGTGCGGCAATCCCGAATCACAGCGCCAGGAAGCGCAGTTGATGTATTTCACGCAGCTTTGCGCCGCCTGCGGCAACTGCGTGAAAGCCTGCCCGAATCACGCCATGAGTCTCGCGGCGGGCGGCGTGCGTTTCAACCCCTCGCCATGCACCGCGTGCGGCGCCTGCGTCCCGGGCTGCCTGCGCGGCGCGCGCAAGGTCTCGGGAAAGCGCTTGGATGTCCGCGAAATCAGCGACGAAGTGCGCCAGCACTGGCGCATCTTCCAGCAAAGCGGCGGCGGCGTGACGGTGAGCGGCGGCGAACCGCTCGCGCAAAGGGATTTCCTGCTCGCGCTGTTGATGGAACTGCACGACGAAGCGGGCCTTTCCACCTGCCTTGACACCTGCGCCAAGGCGCCCTGGCCGGTGCTCGAACGAATGCTGCCGCATCTCGACCTCGTGCTTCTCGACATCAAGCATATCGACGACGAAAAACATCGGGAATGGACGGGAAGCGGCAATGCCGACATTCTTTTCAACGCGCGGAAGCTGGCCGGAAGCCGGTGCGCCGTCCTGGTGCGGGTTCCGCTGATTCCCGGATTCAACGACGCCGACGCCGAACTGTACGACATCGCCGATTTTCTCGCGGAAACCGGCTTGAAACGCGTCGAAATCATGCCCTGCCACGCGCTCGGACTCGGCAAATACCGGGCGCTGGGAAAAGTCTATTCCCTTCCCGTCACCGCCAAACCCCGCGTCCCGGAGGCCGTCGATATATTGAAAGGCGCCGGGATCGAGGTTGAAGTGCACAGCATGATCTGATACGCGAAGCTTTGTGCGTCAATCCGGGTACTATCGTTCCTGGTTCAAGCGTGGCGCCGTCTCCCAACCGGCCTGGGCCGGCAGTTCCCTTGGGGAGGAAGGGGGCGCGCAGCGCCGGAGAAAGAAAGGAAAAATTCCGGATTCAGGGCGGCGTGTCGTCGCCTTGCAACAACGAACGAATCGCCGTATCGAAATGGAATCATGGCCTGGTTTACTCCGCTGCTGATCAAGAAATTCCTGTTTTATGGCAGTCATCTGGCCATTCCCTGCATGGCCTGGCTGGTATGGCGCCGACGCCGTCGCCCGTGGAGCGCCTGTTTTCTGCTGATCCCGGGCTTGCTGTTCATCTGGATGCGTTTCGTGGAACCGCAATGGATCCGCGTGCGCGAGACCACTCTTGCCGGCACGGGCATTCAGGCGGACGTCGTCCTGATCGGCGACCTCCATCTCGGTGTCTACAAGGATACGGCGTTCCTGGAGCGGGTCGTCACGCGCATCAATCAGTTACCCGCCGATCGGGTGCTGATCGCCGGAGACTTCACCTACGAGCCGGAGGAGCAGTCCCTCTACCGGATGCTCAAACCGCTCGACCGGCTCGAAAAACCCGCCTATGCCGTATTGGGCAACCATGACCAGCAGGCTCCGGGACCGGACATCGACCGTCCGCTGCGCGCCGCGCTGGGACAGCTTGGCGTGCGCATCGTCGAACAGGACGTCGCCGACGCGGGCCGATGGCGCATAGCCGGCCTGGGCGATCACTGGGGCGGCAACGACGACCCGGAATTCCTGGCGCGAATACCGGATCAGGGCCCCGTCTTGCTGCTGGCGCACAACCCGGACAGCGTGATGCGCGTGCGCCCCCGGGATGCCGTTCTGGCTTTGGCCGGGCACACGCACTGCGGACAGATCCGCCTGCCGTGGCTGTACAGGAAAGTGATTCCCTCGGATCACGGCTTCGATTGCGGTCTCGAAACGGCACGGACGCCACATGGAGATATTCGCGTGTTCATTACCCCGGGACTGGGGGAAATCGGCTTACCCATGCGTTTTCTCAATCCGCCGACAATAGATTGGCTACACTTGCGCCCTTGACGACCGGAGCGCGGTGCGAAAGAGATAGGGGCTGTTCATGATCACGGCGATGCCGGGATTGGCACAGAACTGCCCCGCGTCCAGGGTGAGCAGGACGGGCGCAAAAGTCTACTCATGGATCAGCAAGCGTAGAATGAGCGCGGCGGCGTAAAACTATCCGCGCCACAGACCCTCGAGGCTCCGGAATCATGAAATTCACCAGGAATTTTCTCGGCTTTTTCTCCGTGTCTCTGTGCCTCTGTGGTTTGCTGGTTTGCACTCCGGCTCGCGCTTCCGCCATCGACAAGCTGAATCGCTTCCTGGAGACGACAAAAACGCTCTCCGCCGAGTTCGCGCAGATCGTGGTGGCGAAGAATGGCCGGCGGTCGCAGCAGTCGACCGGGAAGATGATGATTTCGCGTCCCGGCAGGTTCTTCTGGCAAACCGTCGCTCCTTACGAGCAGCGCTTGATCGGCGACGGCGAGCGGGTGTGGATGTACGATCCGGATCTTGCGCAGGCGACGGTGAGGAAGATGGACGCGGCCTTGGGCAGTACGCCGGCGGCGCTGCTGGTGGGAGCGGATACGCTGGAGAAGAACTTCGCTCTGCGCGAACTGGAAGCGCGCGAAGGGCTGGAATGGGTGGAAGCGCGGCCCAAATCTCCGGACAGCGGCTTCGAGAAGCTGGAATTGGGATTCGACGGCGACGATCTGAAGGCGATGGAGTTGTACGACAATTTCGGGCAGACGACCTCGCTCGTCTTTTCCAACATCCGGCGCAATCCGCCTCTGCCGGCGGATGGATTCCGCTTCGTGCCGCCACCCGGCACCGATGTCATCGGTGAGTGAGCTTTTCCCCACCTCGCATCCGGTGCCGCTCGCCGAGGCGCTGCGGCCGAGGACGCTCGACGAAGTCATCGGGCAGCAGCATCTGCTCGGGCCGGGCAAGCCGCTGCGTCTCGCTTTCGAGGCGCGCAAGCCGCATTCCCTGATTTTCTGGGGGCCGCCGGGAGTTGGCAAGACGACCCTGGCGCGGCTGATGGCCGATGCCTTCGACGCCGAGTTCCTGGCGCTGTCCGCCGTGTTTTCCGGGGTCAAGGACATCCGCGAGGCCGTGGCGCGGGCCGAGGTGGCGCGAGCGCAGAGCGGACGGCCGACGATCCTCTTCGTCGACGAAGTGCATCGCTTCAACAAGGCGCAGCAGGACGCCTTTCTTCCTTACGTCGAAGAAGGCCTGCTGACCCTGGTCGGCGCGACGACCGAGAATCCCTCTTTCGAAGTCATCTCGGCCTTGCTCTCGCGCGCCTCGGTCTATGTCTTGAATCCCTTGTCGGCGGAAGAAATGGGGCAGTTGTTCGAACGCGCCTGCGCCCGGGCCTTGCAGGGGCTTTCCTTCGACAGCGACGCGCGCGACCGTCTGATCGGTCACGCCGACGGCGACGCGCGCCGTCTGATCAATCTGCTCGAACGAACACAGACGGCGGCAACGACGGCCCAACGTGCGCATATCGACGGCGCCTTCATCGACGATACGCTCTCGCAGAATCTGCGCCGTTTCGACAAGGGCGGCGAAGCTTTCTACGACCAGATTTCGGCGTTGCACAAATCGGTGCGCGGCTCGCATCCCGACGCCGCGCTGTACTGGTTCTGCCGCATGCTCGACGGCGGCGCCGATCCGCGCTACCTGGCGCGGCGCATCGTGCGCATGTCCTGGGAGGACGTCGGTCTCGCCGATCCGCGCGCCGCGCAGGTCGCCGCCATCGCCGCCGAGACCTACGAGCGGCTGGGCTCGCCGGAAGGCGAGCTGGCGCTTGCCGAAGCGGTGATCTACATGGCCATGGCCGCCAAATCGAACGCCGGCTACCTCGCGTACAATGCCGCGCGCGCCTTCGTCGCCAAGGACGGTTCCCGTCCGGTGCCGCTGCGTCTGCGCAACGCGCCAACCAAGCTGATGCGCGAGCTCGATTACGGCAAGGATTACCGCTATGCGCACCACGAGGCGGAAGCCTACGCGGCGGGCGAGACCTACTTCCCCGACGACATGCCGCCGGTCGAATGGTACCGTCCCACCGACCGGGGACTGGAAATCAGGATTCGCGAAAAACTCGCGCACCTGCGCGAACTCGACCGCGAGGCGATGCGGAAGGCGAAGAAATGAAATTGGAACGAGGGTCCGTTCTGTCCTCTGACAATCCAGGCGTTCGATCTACTACCCAAGAAGCCGCTGCTCCGCATCCGGCGGGATGGCATCGAGGGCGAGTGTCTTGCGCCGGGAGGACCTTCCGGCAACGAGGCGGACGGCGGACTGGAGCACGTCCAGCCGGTCGGCCACGAATTCGATCAGGGCGGCGTTGGCCTTGCCGTCGACGGGCGGCGCCGCCAAGCGGATTTTCAGCGCCTCGCCGTACGTTCCGCCGACTTCCGTCCTGCGGGCGCCGGGCTGGACGTGCACGGTGAGTGTCGCGGCCGATCCACGGCGGCGCAGCCACGCGGGCGTGCCTTCCGCGGCCATCGTCAGACGAAGATGAGCAGAATCTGCGCCGCCAGGATGGCCACCAGCGGCGTCAAGTCGATGTTGGCGATCGGCGGGATGATCCTGCGCAGCGGCCGCAACAGGGGATCGGTCAACCGGTCGACGAGACGCCGATGCGGCGAATAGGGGTTGAACCAGGACAGCAACGCCTGCACGACCAGCAGCACGATGAAAAGATAGATGGCGAGGCGCGCCAGGGCGCTCAATCCATGGAGCAGGACGAACACCACCAGCGGCTGCGCGCCGACCGCCGGGAAAGTGAGCCCGGCCACCAGCGCCAGGAGCGCGACCTGCGACAGGTACGCAGCCAGCAGGCTGGCCGTGTCGAAAGCGCGGACCGGCGGAACGATCCTGCGCAGCGGCAGGACCAGCCAGTTGGTGAGCGCCAGGACGAAATGACCGACCGGGCCATCGAACGGCGCCCGGAACCACTGCATGAAAAAGCGCATCAGAAGGAGCGCGGCGAGCAGTTCGCAGCAGGTTTTCGCAATCAGCAGAACGACCTGGACGAGCGTGGCCACGTTCAATCCCTGCCGAGCACTTCGCCCAGTTCGGCGCCGCGCCCCCTGGCCGCCTTGACGCCGGCGATGAGGGCTTCCTTGAATCCGCGCTTGGTCATCGTGTACAGCGCCGCCTCGGTGGTTCCACCCTTTGAAGTGACGCGCTCGCGCAGGGCGCTGGCCGGCTCTTCGGACATCGAGGCCAGCCTGGCGGCGCCCAATATGGTTTCGATCGACAATTGGCGCGCCTGTTTGGACGAAAAGCCGAGTTCCGCGGCGGCCTGCTGCAATGCCTCGATGAACAGGAAGACATAGGCCGGACCGCTGCCGGAAACCGCCGTCACGCCATCGATCTGCGCCTCGTCGCTTACCCATACCGTGCTGCCCACGGCGTGCATGATGCGTTCGGCGCCGAGCCGCTCGGCCTCGGAGACGCTCGGCAGGGCGTAGAGACCGGTGACCCCAGCGCTGATCAGAGCCGGCGTGTTCGGCATGGCGCGCACCAAGCGGTCGTAACCGCCCAGCCAGCGCGACAGATCCTTCAGGCGCAGCCCGGCGGCGATGCTGACGATCAACTGCTGCCGGAGCAGAGGTTGCAGCGACAGACACGCGGCGCGCATCTGCTGCGGCTTCACGGCGAGCACCACGGCGTCGCAGGCCAGCGCTTCCTCGCCGGGCTCCGCGAAACAGCGGATGCCGAAGACGCGCTCCAGGCGCGCGCGGTTTTCCTCTTCGATCTCGACGTCCATGATTTCCGTGGCCGGGATGCCGTTGTTCAGTAGGCCGCCGATGAGGGCGTTGGCCATGTTGCCGCCGCCGATGAAGGTGATTTTCATGATTCCCTGCCCGCTCTTTCTCCAAAAATGGCCGTTCCCACGCGCACCAGCGTGGCGCCTTCCGCGATCGCCGCCTCGATGTCGCCCGACATGCCCATCGACAAGGTATCCAGGGCGAGCCCCTCGTCGCGCAGTTGCTCGAACAGGCGGCGCAGGCGGCCGAACGGCTCGCGCCGGACAGTGAAATCGGCGGCCGGCGCGGGAGCGGGAATGGCCATCAGGCCGCGCAGGGCGATGCGCGGCAGCTTCGCCACGGCATGCGCCAGCGCCGGCACGTCTTCCGGCGCCGCTCCGCTTTTCGTCGCCTCGCCATCGACGTTGACCTGCAGACAGACCTGCAGCGGTGGCGCCGACTCCGGGCGCTGCCCGGAGAGCCGTTCCGCCGTCTTCCAGCGGTCGATGGAATGCACCCAGGCGAAGTTCTCGGCGACCAACCGCGTCTTGTTGCTCTGCAAGGGGCCGATGAAATGCCATTGCAGGCCGGGAAAGGCGACTTCACGAATCTTGTGCACTCCTTCCTGGACGTAATTTTCGCCAAAGGCCCGCTGCCCCGCCGCGAGCGCCTCGCGCACGCGGGACGCCGGCCAGGTTTTGCTCACGGCCAGCAGCGCGACCGACCCGGGCGCCCGGCCACAGGCGGTGGCCGCGGCCGCGATGCGCGCGCGGACGGTTTGCAGATTGGCGGAAATGGTCGTCACAATCGACTTCTTGCGAAGGATTTGGCAGTATAGCATTCCACCGTACAGCGTCAGGAATGGATCAGAGATGGATATCACCGAACTTTTGGCTTTCAGCGTCAAGAACAAGGCGTCCGATTTGCACATGTCCGCTGGTCTGCCGCCGATGATTCGCGTGCATGGCGACGTTCGCCGCATCAATCTGCCGGCGATGGAACACAAGGAAGTGCACGCCATGGTCTACGACATCATGAACGACGCGCAGCGCAAGACCTACGAGGAGACGTTCGAATGCGACTTTTCGTTCGAGATCCCCAACCTGGCGCGCTTCCGGGTCAATGCCTTCATCCAGAACCGGGGCGCCGGCGCGGTGTTCCGCACCATTCCTTCCAAGGTCCTGTCGCTGGAAGACCTCAATTGCCCGAAGATTTTCAAGGAAATCGCCGAATACCCGCGCGGCATCGTGCTGGTGACCGGGCCCACCGGGTCGGGCAAGTCGACGACCCTGGCGGCGATGATCAATCACGTCAACGAAAACGACCACGCGCATATCCTGACCGTCGAGGATCCGATCGAATTCGTGCATGAATCGAAGAAATGCCTGATCAACCAGCGCGAGGTCGGCCCGCACACGCTATCCTTCGCCAACGCTCTGCGCTCGGCCCTGCGCGAGGACCCGGACGTCATCCTGGTGGGCGAGCTGCGCGACCTGGAAACCATTCGCCTGGCGCTGACCGCGGCGGAAACCGGCCACCTGGTGTTCGGCACGCTGCACACCTCGAGTGCGGCCAAGACCATCGACCGCGTGGTGGACGTCTTTCCCGCGGCCGAGAAGGAAATGGTCCGTTCGATGCTCTCCGAGTCGCTGCGCTCGGTCATCTCGCAGACACTCATGAAGACCAAGGACGGCACGGGACGGGTGGCGGCGCACGAAATCATGATCGGCACGCCGGCGATCCGCAACCTCATCCGCGAGAACAAGGTGGCGCAGATGTATTCGACGATGCAGACCAGCGCCCAGCTCGGCATGCAGACGCTCGATCAGTGCCTGATCGAGCTCGTGCGCCGCAACGTCATCTCGGCGGCCGAAGCCAAGATGAGGGCCGCGAACAAGGACGTCTTCCCCAGCGTTTGATCCAGGAAAAGGAATGCCATGGAACGCGATCAAGCTTTGAAATTCATGCACGACCTTCTGCGCCTGATGACGCAGAAAAACGGTTCCGACCTGTTCATCACGGCCAATTTTCCACCCGCGATCAAGGTCGACGGCCGGGTGACGCCGGTCTCCAATCAGTTGCTGACCCAGCAGCATACGGCGGAATTGGCGCGTTCGATCATGAACGATCGGCAGGCGGCCGAATTCGAGGCGACCAAGGAATGCAACTTCGCCATTTCCCCGTCGGGGATCGGCCGCTTCCGGGTCAACGCGATGGTCCAGCAGGGGCGCACGGCTGTCGTCTGCCGGATGATCAACCTGAGCATTCCGACGGTCGACGAACTGGGCCTGCCGCCCGTGCTCAAGGACATCGCCATGGCCAGGCGCGGCCTGGTGGTCTTCGTCGGCGGCACCGGCACCGGCAAGACCACTTCGCTCGCCGCGCTGGTCGATCAGCGCAACCGGAACAGCCAGGGGCACATCATCACCATCGAGGACCCGATCGAATTCGTCCATGAGCACAAGAGCTGCATCGTCACGCAGCGCGAAATCGGCATCGATACCGATTCCTGGGAAGTGGCGCTCAAGAATACCCTGCGGCAGGCGCCCGACGTGATCATGATGGGCGAAATCCGCGACCGGAATACGATGGACTACGGCATCGCCTTCGCCGAAACCGGCCACCTGTGTCTCGCCACCCTGCACGCCAACAGCACCAACCAGGCGATCGACCGGGTCATCAACTTCTTCCCGGAAGACCGGCGCGAGCAGTTGCTGATGGACCTGTCGCTCAACGTGCGCGCCTTCATTTCCCAGCGCCTGCTGCCCAAGAAGGACGGCAAGGGGCGCGTGGCGGCCGTCGAGATCATGCTCAACTCGCCGCTCATTTCCGACCTGATCTTCCGGGGCGAGGTGCAGGAGATCAAGGAAGTCATGAAGCGTTCGCGCGAGCTCGGCATGCAGACCTTCGACCAGTCCCTGTTCGACCTCTACGATGCCGGCCGGATCACCTACGAGGACGCGCTGCGCAATGCCGATTCGATCAACGACCTGCGTCTGCAGATCAAGCTGCACAGCAAGGAGGCAAAGGATCGCGATCTGACGTCCGGCCTGGGCCACCTGGAAGTCATCTGATTCCGGCTGAAACCTCTTTCAGCACACGGAGATCAGGAAGACGCGGAGGTCGGGTCGTCACGCCGGTGAAAGCCGGTGTCCGGCTCGTTGATCTCCCCTGGATTGGTCGCCTCGTTGCGGCACGATCTCATAGAGTTCGACCAGGCCGTTCCGTTCGTCGCAGTGAACGAAGCCGATTTCGCGGATCTCGATCTTGTCGTGTTCGACGACCAGCACGAGCTTTCCGGGATGTCCCGCCAGCGCCCCGGTGGGGACGACCAGCGTCTCGTTCTGGCGGAGCATCGAGCCGGCCGGCAGGACGAGGGCGGTCCGCCTTTCCGTTGTTGGCAGGGCGATATCCGCCAGGTAGGCGCTGGACGACAGGATCTGCAAGCCGAGTTCGATATGCTCGCGGCTTTCCGACAGCGCCCAGCGAATGATGCAAAGCTGCCAGTCGTCCTCGTTTTCCGTGCGCAGGGCGGCGATGTCTCCGACCTTGATGGCGTGCGTCTCCCCTGAAAGGTGCATCACCGCGAAACCGTCCGGACTCTTGTTGGTGATCATCCATGTGGAGCTGTCGATGGGCTGGTGCGTGCCGTACAGGCGGCAGAGGTTGTCAAAGCCCAGACACAACTCGCCGCGATAGTTCTGGCTGCGCCTGGGAAAGCGCCGTTTGCCCGGATTCCCCCAGGAATGGACCAACCGGGTCAGTACGCCGAATCCCGCCGCGGTCGCCGCGAAAGGCGGCAGATCAAGTTCCTCCGGCGGGGTTCCGGATTCCAGCGCGGCCAGCTGGCTTTCGAGCAGAGAGGCCAGGGTGCGGCAGGAAAAATTGCGCACCGGCGTACCCGGCGCCGGGAGCTTCCTGGCGTAAGACGTGGCCGTGGCGTCGCTGTCCAGGTCGATCCAGAAGGCGACTGGACTGTCCGGCTGCACGCCCACGTCGACCTCCTGGACGAAACGCTCCACGTAGGCTTCGAGAAAAAAAATCTCGCGGCTGGTAAACGAGCTCGGCTGGGAGCAACCGAGCAGAATCGCCGCCAGGTATTCGTCCCGCGGCGAGCGCGCGGCGCCCTTTGGCACGGCCTGCGCGATGCCCTGCCGGTCGGCCAGGGCGTAGGCCTGGTGCAGACGCCTCCAGATACCCGCTCCGGGCGGGGAAGCCGTCAGGCTGCTGATGAAGAGATGCCGTGAAAGCAGGCGCAGGATTCGCCACAGCGAGAGCGGCGGCAGGTCGTTGATGTCGCCCGCCAGGAAATCGGCCAGGATACTCAGC
This sequence comes from Accumulibacter sp., assembly GCA_031279425.1. GTDB lineage: Bacteria > Pseudomonadota > Gammaproteobacteria > Burkholderiales > Rhodocyclaceae > Propionivibrio. The sequence continues at coordinate 2,594 of JAITIQ010000247.1, read as the reverse complement.
GATTCCTGCATGTTCAGGACGATCCGCCGCTGCCTGCGGGAGATGGGCAGGTACATTTTCGAGAGGGCGGGCAGGCGCGCCTCGACGGCTTCCATGCAGTGCCCGTAGAGCGTATCCAGGATCGACGTGCCCCGCACCTGCTGCTGGTTCAACTTTTCCAGGAGACGCAATTCCTCGACCACGTGCTCGAAGCCATCGTCTTCGACATGCGGCGCGGCAGTCCCACGGGGTTCGCTCGGCGTTGGGACGGGCTTCACGCGGATGGGATCTTCGGAACGGGTAGCCATTGGAACGGAGTCGATGGACGCGGACGGACAAGTATAACGGCGATTTTACAAAGCGGGTCATGAACGGTAGCGGAAACCGCTTTCAACGCCGGAGACCCATCCTGGAAACCGCGGTGGGACGTGCCCGCGAGTGCCGTCCCGGAGCGTGCAAGGCGCGATGACGCGGCAGCAGGCCCTCGCCTGCAAAGAGGAGCAACACCGCCGGCACGTCCCCAGGTTCATCCCCACGCATGTGGGGAGAACACCACGACAGCGCCGCCCCCTTCTCGATCGACGCCGATTCATCCCCACGCATGTGGGGAACGCGAAGATGTTCGGGCCCGAGTGCACCTGCTATGATGATTCATCCCCACGCATGTGGGGGAACACTGCGGATTGAAACAAATATTTCCGTCAAGCAACGGTTCATCCCCACGCATGTGGGGAATGCCTTGGCGGTCACGCTGATTTTCAAGGACCATCAGACATGCTGAACATCCAACTGCTGCGCGCCGACCTCGAAGCCGTTCGCGCGCGCCTCGCCACGAGGGGCTTCGCGCTCGACGTGGCGACCTTCCGCAAGCTCGAAGTCGAGCGCAAGACCCTGCAGACCAGGACGCAGGATCTGCAGGCGACGCGCAACAGCCTGTCGAAACGGATTGGCATGTTGAAGGGTCAAGGCGAGGATGCCTCGGTGGTGATGGCCGAGGTCGCGGCGCTCAAAAATGAGCTCGAAGCCAACGAGCGGCGCCTGGACGAACTGCTCGAGGAATTGGACGTCTTCGTCGCCACGATTCCGAACCTGCCGCAGGAGAGCGTGCCGATCGGAAAATCCGAGCTTGACAACGTCGAACTCAAGAAATGGGGCGCGCCGCGCGAATTCGATTTTCCGGCCAGGGATCACGTCGATCTCGGAGAAGGACTGGGGCAGATGGATTTCGCCGCCGCCGCCAGGATCTCCGGCGCGCGCTTCTCGCTACTAAAGGGCCAAGTCGCGCGCCTGCACCGCGCCATCGCGCAGTTCATGCTCGATGTGCATACCGGCGAGCACGGCTACACGGAAATCTACGCGCCGTATCTGGTCAATCCCGACAGCCTGTTCGGCACCGGCCAGCTACCGAAATTCGAGGCTGATCTGTTCAAGGTGCCGCGCGCCGACGCCGGTCCGCTGTATCTGATCCCGACCGCCGAGGTGCCGGTAACCAACCTCGTGCGCGACGAAATCCTGGCCGCCGGCGCGCTGCCCCTGAAATTCGTCTGCCATACGCCGTGCTTCCGTTCCGAGGCCGGTTCCTACGGCAAGGATACGCGCGGCATGATCCGCCAGCACCAGTTCGACAAGGTCGAGCTGGTGCAGATCGTCGCCGCCGGACAATCGAACGAGGCGCACGAGGAGCTGACCCGCCACGCCGAAACGATCCTCGAGAGGCTCGAGTTGCCGTATCGCCGCGTCGTGCTGTGCACCGCCGACATGGGTTTCTCATCGGCCAAGACTTGCGACCTGGAAGTATGGCTGCCGGGACAGAACGCCTACCGCGAGATTTCCTCGTGCTCGAATTTCGAGGACTTCCAGGCACGGCGCATGCGCGCGCGCTGGCGCAACGAGAAGAACAAGACCGAATTCGTGCATACGCTGAACGGCTCGGGCCTCGCTGTCGGGCGCACGCTGGTGGCGATTCTGGAGAACTGCCAGAACGCCGACGGAAGCGTTACCGTGCCACCGGCTCTACGACCGTATCTGGGCGGATTGGAGATAATTGGAGGACGACACGGGCGGCACGTACCGCAGTCTGTACCGTAAGCTTCAAGGAAGCGGTGTTCGTGCCGCACTGTTTCCAGAAAAAGAGCCGGCACGGTATCAACACCGAAAGGGGATAAGGGCATCATTCACGACCGGCCTGGAATGGCGGCGGCATAGGCAAAGGAGTTGCAGGAGTTACGACATGGGAACAACCGTTGAGCGTTATGGCGAGGAGAGTTGCGGCAATGTGTTTGCCGACCTCTGATTACCCGACCTCCCGTCCTGCCCGGAAACTTCCCGGCGCCATTCCTCCAGCCCGCTTTTGACGAACAGCGTTCTCGGGCGTACCCCACTGCTTTCCGGGCCGTCTTCCCCGGTTCGCTGACCAGTGCGCTTTGTCGGAAATGCTCCGCGAACTGTCCCGGTTCGTAATTCACGGTTCGTCCCCGCGCATGTGGGGAACGCCAGTATTCCGCCGATCGTAAGATGGGCATGGTCGGTTCATCCCCACGCATGTGGGGAACGCCACGGCATAGCGGGCGGACAAATAGCTGTCGACGGTTCATCCCCACGCATGTGGGGAACGC
>JAITIQ010000228.1 GCA_031279425.1 Accumulibacter sp. | reverse complement strand
TAGTGCGGACAATCCAGCAAGCCCGCGACAAACGAATCCTGCGTCGCCGAATCGGCGTCGCGCAGCACGCCCGGCAACTGTCTGACGATGGCGTCCAGCAAGGCCATCGCCGGGATTTCTCCGCCCGAGAGCACGAAATCCCCGATCGAGATTTCCTCGTCGACGCAACGCTCGATCAGACGCTCGTCAACCCCTTCATAACGGCCGCAGAGCAGGATGAGACCCGTTCCCGCCCTCACTTCGCGCGCCAGGTCCATCACCCGCCGGTGCGTCAGCGGCGCGCCCTGCGGCGACAGATAAATCACCCGGCTTTGCGCCACCCCGACCGCGCGCTGCCGGTCGCCGGCCGCGCGCAGCGCCATTTCCAGCGGGCCGGACATCATCACCATCCCCGGTCCACCGCCATACGGACGATCATCGACGCTTCGATGGGCGTCCGTCGCGTAATCACGCGGATTGGTGCAGACCAGGCGCCAGCGTCCCTCCTCCAGTGCCCGCCGCGTCACGCCCGAGCGCGTCACCGCCGCGAACATCTCGGGAAACAGCGTCACCGCGTCGGCAACGAAGCACGCCCGCGGAAGCTCCGCGCATCGCCCACTCACCAATCCGCTTCCCAATCGACCAGGACGCGCCGTCCCGGCACGTCTACTTCCCGGACGATTGCATCGACGAAAGGCAACAGGCGTTCGCCGCCCTCCGCGCCTTCCACCCGCAACACAGTGTTTGCCGCCGTCTCGATCAAGCCGACGACCCGGCCGAGCGGCACGCCCTGCGCATTCATCACCGCGAGTCCGACAAGATCGTCCCAGTAGTACTCCCCGTTTTCCGTCGCCGGCAGTTCCCCGCGCGGCGCGCCCACCAGCATTCCGTGCAGCGATTCCGCCGCGTCGCGGTCGGACACTCCTTCGAGCGCCGCGATCAAGGTCCCGGGCCGCTCCCGGCAAGCGATCACCCGCAGACAACGCCATGCTTCCGGCGCATCGCCCTCCCTACCGAGCCACCAGCGCGGCAACGACCCCCAGGCTGCCGGATCGTCGGCGAACGAATGCACCTTCATCTCGCCGCGCAAACCATGAGCACCGACGACCCTGCCCAATACGACGAGGCGGGCGTCGGCTTCCCTTTCGCCCAACGACTCAGGCCGCGGCTTCGGCGGAATCGGCGGCGGACCGTGCTCTGGCCGCCTGCCTGACCAGGCGCGTCACGGTCGGCGACAGCTTGGCGCCCTGTTGCCGCCAGTGGCCCAGGCGGTCCTCCACGATGCGCAGACCCTCCTCGCTGGCCGAGGCGATGGGGTTGTAAAAGCCGATGCGCTCGATGAACCGCCCATCACGGCGAGTACGCGAATCGGCCACGACCACGCTGTAGAACGGCCGCTTTTTCGCGCCGCCGCGAGCTAAACGAATAACTACCATGGATTCTCTTTCGAGGTCGGAAAAATTCGGGGATTATAGTGGCTCGGCTTCGGAAACGCAAAGCCGCAACGGGTGAGGGAAAACCAGCGCCTGCTTGACGCGGTGTCCCTCGATACCTTCGTCATCGCGGAGGCTTCATGCCAAATTGCGTTGGAAACGATAAAAACGTCCAAGACCGCTACGAGCCGATCCCGGCGCCGTGCGCCTGCCGGTCCGCCCAGTAGCTCGAACGCACCATCGGGCCGCAGGCGGCGCCCGAGAACCCCATTTCCCTGGCCGCTTCCTCGAACCTTCTGAAGGTGTCCGGAGACACATAGCGGACGACCGGCAGATGATGCGGCGACGGCGCGAGGTACTGGCCGACGGTCAGGAGCTCGACGCCGTGGGCGGCGAGATCGCGCATGACCTGCAGGATTTCCTCGTCGGTCTCGCCCAGGCCGACCATCAGCCCGGACTTGGTCGGGATGTCCGGATGGCGCTCCCTGAAGCGGCGCAGGAATTGCAGCGAATGCGCGTAGTCGGCGCCCGGGCGGGCCTGCCGGTACAGGCGCGGGACGGTTTCCAGGTTGTGGTTCTGCACGTCGGGCAGCGCGCGGCCGAGCGCTTCGAGGGCGACGTCCAGGCGCCCGCGGAAATCCGGCACCAGCGTTTCGATGAGCGTGGAGGGCGAGCGCTCGCGCACCGCCGCGACGACCTCGGCGAAGTGCCCGGCGCCGCCGTCGCGCAGGTCGTCACGGTCGACGCTGGTGATCACCACGTAGCGCAATTCGAGCCGGGCCACGCTGCCGGCCAGGTGCGCCGGCTCCTCCGGGTCGGGCGGCAGCGGCCGGCCGTGGCCGACGTCGCAGAACGGGCAGCGGCGCGTGCAGATGTCGCCGAGGATCAGGAAGGTGGCCGTGCCGCGCCCGAAGCACTCGCCGATGTTCGGGCAGGAGGCTTCCTCGCAGACGGTGTGCAGCTTCTGCTCGCGCAGCAGGCGCTTGATTTCGCCGAAGCGGCCGATCCCACCGCCGGCCTTGACGCGGATCCAGGCGGGCTTCTTCAAGGGATCGACGGGGATGATCCTGATCGGGATGCGCGCGGTTTTTTGGGCGCCACGCTCTTTTTGAGAAATTGTCATCAGTGTTTCGACGAGTCTGGTCGGCTTGTTTCGAGCCCCGCGCGTTTCAGGATTTTCCGGCCAAGCGTTGCAAAATCCTGGTAGGCTTCCCTGACGGCATAGTGATGACTGCCAATGGCGCCGTCGGCGACCGTAAGCTCGAAAATTGGCTTCCTCCGTTCTTGCGCCATTGGAACGAGGCTGCGGTAGTGCTTGAGCGTCGCCAGGCAATTCGGGTCATCCTCCGGTTTGAGACCAGGGGCGGCCTCATTATCGAGCAGGCATGAGGCATACTCCTCGGGAATTCTGTTGATCCATTTATCATAGGCTCGCACCGGCCTGTCCAGACGCACGCTGTGCTGCTGGAGCACATAACCAAGCGGTCTCATGTCGCCCCTTGGAAGCTCAAAATCCGGTTTCGGCCAATTTCCCAAGCGCGTTTTCCAGTCCTGGCGCCAGCGAATCAGAGTCGGGCCGAGATTGCGCAGACCTTGCAAGGAGAGCAAATCAGCGCCGAGAGGCACGATCAGATAATCGGACGCAATCAATACGCTACGGTTGATTGCGCCTAAATTGGGGCCGACATCGACAAGAATCACATCCGCTTCGAAACTCCGCGCGCCCAACTGCATGACTTGCCAAAACGCGGTAAGCACCCGGAATGGACGATAATGGTCACCACTGTCCGCGGCTTTCGGCCATTGCTCGGATAATTGATCTTCAAAGCCGCTCAGCGCGATGTCGCCCTGGATCAAGGCAAGATTTTCATGAACCTCGTTCAGCAAAGGGGAAAGCAAATCACCCACTTTGGTAAGCGGTTCAATACATTGGTAGATGGTATGCGTTGCCTCGATCGTACCCCTTTCTTCTTCCTGCGCGGTCAGATCATCTTCGGATAAGAATGCGGCAGTCAGATTGGCCTGTGGATCAAGGTCGCAGGCCACGACGCGCTTGCCCTGCAATGCCATCATCCATGCCAGATGATAGACCAGCGACGTTTTACCCACGCCGCCCTTGTTATTGAAGAAGGTAATGACAAGTATGCTCATTTCGATACCCTGGAGGAAAGGCGAATGCAGCACAGCACGGCCTCCGGCGTTTGATCGAAGGAATCATTGTAAATGACTGTTTACCTCTCCAGTTGCGCAATCAGGCACCGGGCGAGCGCCTCGCCGGCCCGCGCCGGCGCCAGATCGATGGACAGATCGCGGGTCTGCGTGACGGGCATGCCGGCATGCCCGCAGGGGTGGATCGCCGAGAACGGCGCGAGGTCCATGTCCACGTTGAGCGACAGGCCATGATAGCTGCGGCCGCGCGTGACGCGCAGACCCAGCGCGGCGATCTTGGCCGGATAGATGGAGTTGCCGCCGTGCTCGACGTAGACGCCCGGGGAGCCGTCGAGGCGCCGCGCGGCGACGCCGTATCCGGCCAGAAGCTCGATGACCGCCCGTTCCAGGCGGTCGACCAGCGCGCGCACGCCGAGGCCGCGCCGTTTGAGATCGAGCAGCGAATAGACGACGGCCTGGCCGGGGCCGTGGTAGGTGATCTGTCCGCCGCGGTCGACTTTGACCAGCGGAATGCCGTTGTCGACGAGGCGGTGTTCCGGCTTGCCGGCCCGGCCCAGCGTGTAGACCGGCGGGTGCTCGCAGAGCCACAGTTCGTCCGGCGTCGTCTCGCTGCGCGCGGCGGTGAAGTCGATCATCGCCCGCCAGGCGGGCAGGTAGTCGATCCTGCCCAGCGATCGGACGAAGACGGGCGTCAAAGCACGACCTTGACCGCTGGATGCGCGCAAAGCTCGCCGTAGAGGGCGTCGAGCTGTGCCCTGGAGACGGCGTGGATGGTGCAGCTGAGGCTCAGATACCTGCCGCCGGACGAGACGCGCGTTTCCATGGCGCCGTCGAAATCCGGGGCGTGGCGCCGCACGATCCCGAGCACGGCGCCCGCCAGGGCGTCGTCCGCCCGTCCCATGATCTTCAGCGGGAAGGCGCAGGGGAATTCGAGCAGGGTCTCTGCCGTTTCAGCCACGGTCGCGGGCCTCGTTCAGTTGAACCAGAGCCGAACGGTGTCGATCATGCGCCCGAAGAGGCCGGCTACCGGCACGGCCTCGATGGCCACCACCGGGTAGTCGCCATACGGCTTGCCGTCGAGCGAGAGGGTGAGCGTGCCGACGACCTGCCCGGCGGCGACCGGCGCCATCAGCGGCTGCCGCGACCTGAGTTCGGTCTTCAGGCGCGAGGAAAGACCCTTGGGCACGGAAACGGCGAAATCGCTGGTAAAGCCGGCCTTGACCGTCGAAGCGGTTCCTTTCCACACTCTCAGGTTCGACACCGGCTGATCCTTGGTGAACAGGCGCACGGCATCGAAGGACTGGAAGCCGTAATTCAACAGCCTCAAGGACTCCTGCGTGCGCACCGCGTCCGAGGCCGTGCCGAGCACGATGGACAACAGGCGGCGCTCGCCGCGCTTGGACGAGGCGATCAGGCAGTAGCCCGCCGCATCGGTATGGCCGGTCTTGACTCCGTCTACGGTCGGGTCCCGGAGCAGGCGGTTGCGATTGGGCTGGTTGATGCCGTTGTAGAGGAATTCCTTCATCGAATAGTACTTGGCGTATTCGCCAGGGAAGTCGCGGATCAGCGCGCGAGTGAGGACGGCAAGGTCGCGCGCCGTCGCGTAATGTTGCGCCTCGGGCAGGCCCGAGGCGTTGCTGAAATGGGTGTCTTTCATGCCCAGGCGCTGCGCCTGCCGGTTCATCATCTGCGCGAAATTCTCCTCGCTGCCGGCGATCGCCTCGGCCAGCGCCACGCTGGCGTCGTTGCCGGACTGCACGATCATGCCTTTGATCAGATCTTCCACCGGCACCTGGGTACCCACCTTGATGAACATCCGCGAGCCCTGCGTGCGCCAGGCTTTTTCCGAGACGGGCACCGCCTGGTCCAGCCGGATCGCCCCTTGCCTGACGGCCTCGAAGATCAGATAGGCGGTCATCAGCTTGGTCAGCGAAGCGGGTTCGAAACGCTCGTTGGCGCCTTGTGAAACCAGTTCCTGTCCGGAGGGCAATTCCTGAAGCAGCCAAGCCTTGGCCGCCAGCGCTGGCGGCGCCGGCAACGGTTGGGAGTGCGCGAACAGCGGGAAGAGCAGGATCGGGAGAAGGGAGCGAAACGAGCGGGGCTTGAGCATGGAAATGACGATTCCGGTAGATATGCAAGGCAGGGAATCCATTATAGCAATCCTTGCGGGTTCTCTTTTCCGGTCTTTTCCGGCCGCCAGGGCGATCGCCCTGTTCCGGCCGCGCGACGCATCGGCGTAAAATCGAGGCTTGAGACACAAGTCTCTTCCGTCCTCTGCGTTGCAGGGGGCGACGTTCATCGGAGCAACGGTTTGATCCTGGTCTTTCGTCTGTTGAGCCGTCTGCCGCTCGCCTGGCTGCACCGGCTGGGCGCGGCGGCGGGCTGGCTGTCCTGGCTCTTTTCGCCGAGCTACCGTCGCAGCATGCGCGGGAACATGCTTCTCGCGCTGGGAGAGGGCGGCGCGCGGCGCGCGCGCGCCGCGGCCATCGCGCATGCCGGCCGGCAGTCCTTCGAGCTGCCGAAAATCTGGCTGCGACCGCAGGACGAGGTCGCCGGCCGCGTGACCGAGCTTTCCGGCTGGGAATTGGCGGAAGCGGCCATGCGCGCGGGCCGGGGAATCCTGTATCTCACACCGCACCTGGGCTGCTTCGAAATCACCGCGCAATACCTGTCGACGCGGGCGCCGATCACCGTGCTCTACCGGCCGCCCAAACGGGCGTGGATGCAGACCATGATCGAGGCGGGGCGCGCGCGCGGGCAGCTTTCCATCGCGCCGGCCGACCTTTCCGGAGTGCGCGCATTGCTCAGGGCGCTGCGGCGCGGCGAAGCGGTGGGCCTGCTGCCGGACCAGGCGCCCAGGAAGGGGGAAGGGCGCTGGCTGGATTTTTTCGGCCGGCCGGCCTACACGATGACGCTGGCCGCGCGGCTTTCCGAAAGCGGCGCGGCGGTGCTGATGATCTGGGCCGAGCGGCTGCCCGGCGGCGCCGGCTACCGCGTCCGCCTGCAGGCGCCCGAGCCGCCGATCGCCGGGACGCCCGCCGAGCGCGCCCAGCGCATCAACCGCGCCGTCGAGCGTTTGATCCTGCAATGCCCGGAGCAGTACCTGTGGGGCTACAAGCGCTACAAGCGCCCGCGGGGCGCCGGGGCGCCGCCCGGGGGCGTGTGATGCAACTGGCTTTCTGTCTCTACAAATATTTCCCCTTTGGGGGGCTACAGCGTGATTTTCTGCGCATCGCGCTTTCCTGCCGGGCGCGCGGCCACGCCATCCGCGTATATGCGCTCGAATGGACGGGCGAGGTTCCGGACGGTTTCGAAGTCATCGCCGTGCCGGTGAGCGCGTTTCTCAATGCGCGCCGTTACGAACTTTTTTCCGCCTGGATGGCGCGCGATCTCGCCCTCCGTCCGGCCGACCGGGTGATCGGCTTCAACAAGATGCCGGGGCTGGATGTCTATTTCGCCGCCGACCCTTGCTTCGAGGAAAAAGCCCGCGCCTCGCGCAATCCGCTGTACCGGCTTTCCGGGCGCTATCGCCACTTCTCGGCCTATGAGCGCGCCGTTTTCGCGCCGGAGAGCCGCACCGAAATCCTGACGATCTCGCCGTTGCAGCAAGTCTTGTTCGAGAAATACTACGGCACGCCCAGGCAGCGTTTCCACCCGCTGCCGCCCGGGATTTCCCGCGATCGCCGCGCGCCGGCCGACGCCGCCAGGATTCGCGCGGATTTCCGCCGCGAGTTCGCCCTGGACGAGGACGCCCTGCTGCTCGTGCAGATCGGCTCGGGCTTCAAGACCAAGGGGCTCGACCGCAGTCTGCAGGCGCTAGCCCATCTGCCGGAGACGCTGCGCCGGCGCGCGCGGCTCATCGCCATCGGCCAGGACGACGCGAAACCCTTCCTGCGCCAAGCGGCCGCGTTGGGCATCGCCGAGCGCGTCGCCATCCTGCCGGGACGCGGCGACATCCCGCGTTTCCTGCTCGGCGCCGACCTGCTGATCCACCCGGCGTACAGCGAAAATACCGGCACCGTGCTGCTCGAAGCGCTGGTCGCCGGCCTGCCCGTGCTGACCACGGCGGTGTGCGGCTACGCGCACTATGTCGAGCAAGCCGGCGGCGGATGCGTCGTCGCCGAACCTTTCAGCCAGCGGGCGCTTGACGCCACGCTGGAACAGATGCTGTCCGATCCGGCGGCGCGCGGCCGCTGGCGGACCAACGCGCTGCGTTTTGCCGAAACGGCGGATGTCTACGACAACGCCGAGCGCGCCGCCGATGTGATCCTGGGGACGACCGGCTCGTTTCCATCCACGCCTGTGACCGGGCACGCGGAAGCTCATGCCTCTGCCGCGCTTGGGGGGGGGGGGGGGGGGGGGGGGGGGGGGGGGCGGGGGGGGGGGCCGGG
>JAITIQ010000195.1 GCA_031279425.1 Accumulibacter sp. | reverse complement strand
GGGCAGTTTGAAGTTGGGGAAGACGATCGGCAAATCGGCCAGAAAGATTCGTCCCTCACCGTTCTCCCGTCGCCGCGCCAGGGCAGGCAGCAAACGCTCCACTCGCGCCGCCCATCCGCCCGCCTCGTCGAGAAAAAAAGCGCTCATGACGAGCATGAACCAGAGCGGCGACAAACGGCCTTCGATCCCGGCCTCTCTTAATTTCACCACCCATCGCGGGTCGTCGGCAAAATCCAGTCGGCCGCCGGCGAAGCGTCGAGGCGCAGTTCCTCTCCGTTCAACGTGATACCCCTCACTGGATCAAGGCCCCCACCCAATCCGGCTTCTTGACCTCCTCCACGGATCGGTCAGGAATCCTCTTGTCTTGCCTCGGATTCCATTTCTTTCACGCTAAAACCCACCACAGGGCACCCTGCTTCACCTTCCACTCGCTTCGTCGTTCCACCACGTCCGCTCGTTCCTGTTCGGCTGCGCGCGCCGTTTCGGCACAACCTCAGTTTCCTGTTGATCGTATTGCACAGTGCCGGAGCGCTGACCGGCAGGGAAAATTCTTCGATGAGCTCCCGCAGGCTGATGTCCGGCACCTCCTTGATCCGCCCCGCAATCTTTTGCAGCGTCTCCTCATCCAGCCTCGGCTTGCGCCCCGCCTTCCTCGGCCGCGCATCGAGGCTTCCCGTCTCCCGATACAAGGCCAGCAGCCGCGTGATCGCGCTCACGCTCACCCGCATCTCCCTGGCAACCTTCGCATGACTCGCTCCTTCCTCCTTGGCCGCAAGGATCCTTTTCCTCAGATCCTTCGATAGGGGCGCTGACATCTCTTCCTCCTCTCACTTTATTCCACATCATACGCCTTATTTTATTAATGCGCTTCAAGGAAACGCGGAACAAGTCGTCATTCCAGCGAATGAAAAAAATATAACCCACTGATTTTCGCGGATTTCTGCTTTCTCGGGAATGACGAATCCTGACGTGATCAGTGCCTTCCTGATCAAGAAAGATACTTGGCGGCGAAGCCTTCGGGCCGGGGATCAGAGGGACTCGTAGCGCACGCCGCCGCGCCGTTCGCCCATGAACGGCCGGCCAAGGAAGATCATTCCGCTGCCCGTGAGCGCGGCGGAACCGTTCTTGATCAGCATTTCCTGTTTGTTGTCGCCGACGACGATGGTGCCGTTGATGCTGGAATCGACGAGCAGGATTTCCCTGGCCGTGCGCTCCACCTTGCAGTGATTGCGGGAGACGTGGCTGTCGGCGACGACCAGGTCATTCATCGGATCGCGGCCGATGGTGACGACCGGCTTGTGTTCGGAGACTTCCAGCGTTTTCAGACCCAGCTGCAGTTGCAGGCAGGGTCCGCTGCGCGGGGCGGGCGCAGACAGCGGCCGCAGCGATTCCACGCCGTGCGGTCCCGAGGGAATTTCGCGCCAGTCGATGGTGTATATCCCCATGCCGGTGTTCGTCTCGTCGAGCAACTGGACGAACAGGCGCAGATCCCCGCCAATTCCCTCGACCACTTCCCGCGAGATCAGGATGCCGTCGTTGACCCGGGCCAGTCGAGCGGCGGTTTCGGGAGTGCCGTCGGCGATGTCCTGCGAACGCTGCCGGACCAGTCCCTGGTGAATGCCGATGCACAGGGCCAGCCGGCGGCGCAGGATCTGCGGTAGCACCGAGCAGCGATGCTGCATCTCGCAGGCGCCAAGCACCGCTTCGTCCGCCGAATTGAAACTGACCAGCATGCTGTCTTCGAAACGCTGATCGACCTGCCCGTGATAGACGGCGGTCACCCGTTCGATCCGATTCAGGCGCCGTTCGACGGGGTGTCCCGCCCTGGCGCCATCGAGCCCCTGGTTGCCCGATTCGGCGCTCACCACCCTGGCATGGAGGAAAACCCTGTTGCGTGATCTGGTCATGGCCGCGGTCGATGCAATCGTTCAACGATTCCCGTGAAAAATCAGTTCGAAATGATAATAGCAGTATCCCCTTTTCGTCACGCGATATATTGGTCACGAGGCCGGAATAATCGTCCCTGCCAAGTCCGGCGCGCGGCCAGAAGCGCGTCGAGCAGGGCCGGAAAACGCGAGACGCGCAAGCCCCAGTCGGGAGAGACGCGCTGCTCCAAAGGCACCTCGCTGCCGAGCCGCTGGATTCGGACGCGCGCGGGAAGACGCTCCAGCATGTCGGCCACCGCGTCCAGATACGTCTCCGGACGCATCAGCGGCACGCTGGCCGGATCGGCGCGATACCGCCCCGCCAGGCGCGTGCCGCGCACGATCTGCAACTGATGGAATTTCAGCGCATCGATCGGCAGATCGGCCAGTGCCCGCGCGCCTTCGATCAGGCTTTCCCGCGTTTCCAGCGGCAGGCCGAGCAGCAGGTGGCCGGTGACCGACAGCCCGCGTTCCGCCGCCCGGCGGAGGGCATCCCGCGTGCAGGCGAAGTCGTGCCCGCGCAGACATTCCCTCAGCACCGCGTCGTTGCAGGACTCGATGCCGATTTCCAGTTCCAGCGGAACCCGCCGGGCCAGATCGGCGAGGTAGTCGAGCACCTCGTCGGGCAGGCAGTCGGGGCGGGTGCCGATGGCCAGGCCACCGATGTCCGGGTGTCCGAGCGCCGTTTCATAGCATTCCCGCAGACGCCCGATCTTGCCGTAGGTGTTGGAATAGCTCTGGAAATAGGCCAGGAAGACCTTCGTGCCGGGATAGCGGCGGCGCAGGAAGGCCACGCCGGTGTCGATCTGCTCGAGAATGCCGCGCTGCCGGCGCAGATAGGCGGGCGTGAATCCGTCGTTGTTGCAGAACGCGCAGCCGCCGACGCCCAGCGTGCCGTCGCGGTTCGGACAGGTGAAGCCCGCGTCGACCGAAACCTTTTGCAGGCGGCCGCCATGGACGCGCTTCACCCAGTCGTTCCAGGCGTGGTAGCGGCGTCCCGCGAATTCGCCGGGCGGGGCGGCCGAATGGATCATTTCATGGCGCAACGGAATCACTTCACGCTTCGGACGTTTTCTCGTACATGTAGTCGCGGGTGAGCGGCAGCCGGTCCGTTTCGGGATGGTCCGCCCGGACAGCCAGGACCTGGTGGATCGAGGTCCAGGCGTGCGCGAAGGCGTAGGCGCAGCCGGCGAGGTAGATGCGCCAGATGCGGAAGCGCCGCTCGTCGAGCATGGCGCGAATCCGCTCCGCCGCCCGTTCGTAGCGCCGCACCCAGTGCCCGAGGGTCAGCGCGTAGTGGCGGCGCAGGTTCTCGACGTCGAAAATCTCCAGCCCGGCGACGCTCATTTCCTTGAGCATGAGACCGATGTGCGGCAGCTCGCCGTGCGGAAAGACATAGCGTTGGATGAAACTGCCGCCGCCCCAGGCGACACCGCCGGAATCGGGATCGGTCGAGGTGATGCCGTGGTTGAGCACGATGCCGCCATCGGCCAGCAGATCGCGCACCTTGGCGAAATAGGCGCGCAGGTTCTTCAGACCGACGTGCTCGAACATGCCGACGCTGGTGATCCGGTCGAACCGCCCCTTCATGTCGCGGTAGTCGGCCAGCAGGACCTCGCAGCGGTCCGCGAGTCCGGCGGCGTCGATACGTTCCCTGGCCAGTTCGTACTGATTGCGGGAAAGGGTGATGCCGGTGGCGCGGGCGCCGAATTTCTCCGCGGCGCGCAGGATCAGCGCGCCCCAGCCGCAGCCGATGTCGAGCAGGCGCTGTCCGGGCTGCACGCGGATTTTGCGCAGGATATGGTCGAGTTTCTGGATCTGGGCCTGTTCGAGGGAATCTTCGCGCCGCTTGAAGTAGGCGCACGAATAGATCATGTTCTCGTCCAGCCACAGCCGGTAGAAATCGTTCGAGACATCGTAGTGGTACGCGATGGCTTCCGCGTCGATCCTGCGTGTGTGACGCACGCCGCGCGCGATCCGGCCGAAACGGCCGACCGGCCGCACGGCGTGCCACGCCAGGCGGGCGGCGACGTCGAACACGTCGGCGAGCTCGCCCTCGACGTCGATCAAGCCCTCGACGTAGGCGGAACCCAGCGAATCCAGGCTGGGCAGCGCCATGTGCCGCAAGCCCACCGGCGAAACGACGCGCACGATGACCTTGACGGATTCGCCCAGATCGAAGTGCTTCCCATCCCATAGCATGATACGCAGGGGAATGTCGTGAATACGCAGCCGCGCGGCCAGTCTTTCGAGACGCGATCGCCCAAACATCTTGCTCTCCGGGAAAAACATGTTAACAATAGTAAAAACAGCCGGAGACTGCCAGAGACCAAGGGAGAACAGGGGTGTGGAAGAATGCGTCTTTCGGATTCATCCCATGAACGGCAGTCGAAACCGTTTTCGACGCAGAGAGCACGGAGACATCGGCTTTTCTCGGGCTTCTCTTCGTGCTCTCTGTATTCTCCGTGTGGAAAGAGTTTTGCCTGATAAGCTACAGCAAGTTGATCTGCTACGGATGGTCCCATGAACGATCGTCTGCCGGTGACCCCCGGTTTCGTCCCCAGCGTCTGTCCGCATGATTGTCCGAGCACCTGCGCCCTGCGCCTGGAAGTGGGCGCGGACGGCCGGCTCGGACGGGTGCGCGGCGGCGGGCAGGCCTATACCGACGGCGTCATCTGCGCCAAGGTGGCGCGCTACGCCGAGCGGGCCAATCATCCCGAGCGCCTGCTGCGTCCGCTGCGCCGGGTCGGGCCGAAAGGCGATGGCCGTTTCGAGCCGGTCTCCTGGAATGACGCGCTCGACATCGTCGCGGAAAACCTGCGCCGGGCGATGGAAAAGTCCGGTCCGGAATCGGTCTGGCCGTATCACTACGCCGGCACCATGGGCCTCGCGCAGCGCGCCGCCCTGCGGCGGCTCGGCCATCTCGCCGGCTGGTCGCGGCAGCGCGAGACCTTCTGCGTGGCGCTCGCCGACGCGGGCTGGCAGGCCGGCGTCGGCGTCAAGCGCGGCGTCGATGCGCGCGAAATCGTCGATTCCGAGCTGATCGTGGCGTGGGGCTGCAATCCGGCGCATACGCAGATCAACTTCATGCACTGGGCGCACAAGGCATGCGCGTCGCGCGCCCGCCTGGTCGTGGTCGATCCCTACCGCACGCCGACCGCCGAAAGGGCGGACGCGCATCTGGCGATCAAGCCGGGAACGGATGGCGCGCTGGCCTGCGCGGTGATGCACGTGCTGCTCGCCGAGGGTCTGGCCGACCGCGCCTATCTTACGCGCCACACCGATTTTTCGCCGGCCGTCGAGGCGCATCTGGCAAAGCGCTCGCCGCGCTGGGCGGCGGCGATCACCGGCCTGTCGGCGGAGGAAATCGTCGCCTTCGCTCGGCTCTACGGATCGACGCGGGCGAGCTTTCTGCGCGCCGGGCATGGCTTCACGCGCCAGCGCAACGGCGCCGCGGCGATGCACGCCGTCAGTTGTCTGCCGGCGGTGACCGGCGCCTGGCAGGCGCGCGGCGGCGGCGCGCTGTACGGGCAGGCCGCGCTCTACGGCCTCGACCGCCGCTTTCTCAACGGACTCGACCGGCCCGTTCCGGCGGCGCGCGCGCTGGACATGGCGGCGATCGGCCGCGTGCTGAACGGAGAAGACGCGGCGCTTGCCGGCGGGCCGAAGGTCGCGGCGATGCTGATTCAGAACACCAATCCGGCGATGGTCGCGCCCGAGAGCGCGGCGGTGCGGCGCGGCTTCCTGCGCCCGGATCTCTTCGTCTGCGTGCACGAACAATTCATGACCGACACGGCGCGCCTGGCGGACCTCATACTGCCGGCGACGATGTTCTCGGAGCACGACGACCTCTACCAGGCGTCCGGGCACACCTTCCTGCAAGCGGCGAAAGCGGCCGTCGCGGCGCCCGGCGAATGCCGCTCGAACCACGACTTCATCGGCGAACTGGCGGCCCGGCTGGGCGTGGAACATCCGGCCTTCGACATGGATGCCGCGGCGCTGGCCGACCGGCTGCTGCGCGATTCCGGCAAGCCCGGCTTCGCGGAACTCGTCCGCTCGGGCGGGCAGGACTGCGCCCTGCCCTTCAAGAAGGCGCATTTCCTCGACGGTTTCGGCCATGCCGACGGGCGCTTCCGTTTCATGCCGGACTGGTCCGCCATCGGTCCGGATCACCAAATCATGCCGGCATTCCCGGATCATCTCGCGGTCATCGAGGAGGTTTCCGCGGACACGCCGTTTCGCCTGGTGTCCGCGCCGGCGCGCCATTTCCTCAATTCCTCCTTCACCGAGACGGAAAGTTCGCGCGCCGGGCAGGGCGGCCGTCCGACGGTGCTCGTGCATCCCGGCCCGGCGAAATCGCTGGGCATCGGCGACGGCGATCCGGTGCGCCTCGGCAACCGGCGCGGCAGCGTGCGCCTGCGCGCGCGCGTGACCGATCGCGTGCCGCCGGGAACGCTCGTCGTCGAAAGCCTGTGGCCGAACGCCTGTTTCGCCGGCGGCCTCGGCATCAACGCGCTGGTCGGCGCCGAGCCGGGCTACCCCAACGGCGGCGCGGCGTACCATGACACGGCGGCGTGGCTGTCCGCGGAGGACGGCGCGCATGGATGGAAGAGAACGGCGCGCTCGCCGGCGCAGAGATTTGAGCCTCGGGGCACATGAACGATAAAATCATTCACCACGGAGGCACGGACACACACGGAGGAAAACACGAGAGATTTTTCTCAAAAAACTTGGCGCGCCCCGTGAATCCCGTGCTCCCGTCAGGTTCCCTGAACCCAGGCCGCCGGGATGATTCGCTTCTTTTTCTCCCGCTTCGGCTTTTCCGGCTCTCCCAGCAGCTTGATGATCACCAGCGATGCGTTATCGCCCTCGCCGTTGGCGCGCGTGCGCGCCCGATGGAGCAGCACGTCGCACGCCCGGCGGGCGGAATAGGTCGCTACGATGGCGCCGATCTCGGCGTCGCTGAAATACCCCCACAGGCCGTCGGAACAAAGCACGAAGGCATCGCCCGACTGCATGTCGCCGGTCTCGCCGTGTTCGATGGTCGGCGGCTCGCCGGACCCGAGCGTGCTCGTCAGCACATTGTGGTAGGGGTGTACCAGCGCCTGCTCCGGGGTCATGCGGCCAGCGGCCACCAGGCTTTCGACGTAGGAATGGTCCGTCGTGCGGAACTGCAGGCGCTCGCCGCGAAACCAGTACATGCGGCTGTCCCCGCAATGCGCCCAACTGACCTTTCCCGGCTGCAACAGCAGCATCACGACGGTACTGTGCGGATCCTTTTCGTTGATGAAGCGCGACGCCTTGATCAGCGTGTGCGCTTCGCCAATGGTCGATTCGAGCAATGCCTGTCCGGAGTCGCCAGACAGGGAAAAATTCTCGAGGTTCGATGTCGCCGTATGCAACACCTGCTGGGCCGCCAACGCGCCGCCGGTGTGCCCGCCCATGCCGTCGGCCACGACGGCCAGCGCCACGCCACCACCTTTCGGATGCGACAACAACGCGACGCGGTCCTGCTGTTCCTTGCGATCTCCCATATGTTGAGCGACGCAGGCATCGATTTTCATGGTCATGGCGATATTATATTGCCACCAGTCCGGATATTTGGCGGGTGGATCGGCGGTCGCTCCGGAAACTTCCGGGATAGAATCGCTCCGCCATCATCAAAACAGGAGGTATAACCATGGGCAATCGTCTCAGCAAGATCGTCACGCGCACCGGCGACGGCGGTACCACCGGACTGGGTGACGGCAGCCGCGTCGGCAAGGACAGTTTGCGCATCGACTGCATCGGCGAAATCGACGAACTCAATTCCGCGCTCGGCGTCCTGCTCGCCGAGCACTTGCCGGAAAACCTGCGGGTCGATCTCACGCGCATTCAGAACGAGCTTTTCGACTTGGGCGGCGAGATCTGCATTCCGGGTTCCGCGATCATCGGCGAGGCGCACGTCGCCGGCCTGGAAGAACTGGCCGGCAGGCTCAACGACGGGCTCGATCCGCTCAGGAACTTCATCCTGCCCGGCGGCACCCGCGCGGCCGCGCTGACGCATCTCGCGCGCGCTGTGTGCCGGCGCGCCGAACGCCGGGTCGTGCATCTGGCCAACAGCGAGCCGGTATCCGAATTCGCCCGCAAATATCTCAACCGGTTGTCCGACCTGCTGTTCATCCTCGCCCGCGCGCTCAACCGGACGGAAGGCTTGAGCGACGTGCTCTGGGCGCAGCCGGGGAAACGCTGAGATCGCTATCGAACGCATGGATGCTCATGCCGGCAAGCGCCATCCATGCGATCACCCTGTGACTTTGGCACGACGAACGGCGTTCTGGGCTATGATGCTTACCCATCCCAAGACCGTGCGAGCCCGGCCGAATCCGTCCGGAACGCTGATCAGACCATGCAGAATCAGACCCATTTCGGTTTCGAGCAGGTTGCCGAGAGCGACAAGGCTCAGCGCGTCGCTGGCGTTTTCGATTCGGTCTTCCGCCGCTACGATCTGATGAACGACCTGATGTCCGGCGGCCTGCACCGGTTGTGGAAAGCCTTCACCATCGACCGCAGCGGCGTGCGCGAAGGTTCGCGCGTGCTCGACGTGGCGGGCGGCACCGGCGACCTGTCGCTGGCCTTTGCCCGCCGCGCGGGAAAGAGCGGGCGGGTCTGGCTCACCGACATCAACGGCGCGATGCTGAGTCATGGACGGGACCGCCTGGCCGACCAGGGTTTTTTCCTCCCGGCGGCGCAGTGCGACGCGGAAAGGCTGCCTTTCCCGGCCGGCTATTTCGACTGCGTATCGGTGGCTTTCGGCCTGCGCAACATGACCCACAAGGATCGGGCGCTCGCCGAGATGTTCCGCGTGCTGCGTCCCGGCGGCCGGCTGCTGGTGCTGGAGTTCTCGCGCGTCTGGAAACCGCTCGCGCCGTTCTACGATTTCTACTCCTTCAAGATCATTCCGCGCATCGGCAAGCTCGTCACCCGGGACGAAGCCAGCTATCGTTACCTTGCCGAATCGATCCACGTCCATCCCGACCAGGAGGAAATGCGCGCCATGATGGAACAGGCCGGTTTCGAAAACGTCGAGTATTTCAATCTGACGATGGGCGTCGTCGCGCTGCACCGGGGATTCAAGTTTTGAGGATCGAACGGCGCGAAGTTCCAATTCCCGGCGTTGGTCAACCGCTCATGGGCGCGCAGGCCGGACAGGGCAAAGTCCGAGCCAGGTCGGTCGGACGCGAAATTTGGGCGTAGAATTCCAGTGGGCGATTCGCGCGGCGCTGACGAGCGACGGCAGTGTGCGTCAAACGGGGATCGCCGTTCTTGTTCGACGAGCGTGTCTGCTGCGCAAGCGGCGGCGCTGTCTTGCCTGTCTGGCTTGTTTGAAGAAAAAGAGAGGGGGAAACGATGTTCGTCTTCGTTCTGAATTGCGGCAGTTCGTCGTTCAAGTATCAGTTGCTCGACATGAGCGACGAGCGCCGGGTGGCGACCGGGCTCGTCGAGCGTATCGGCATGAAGGATTCGGTCTTGGCCTACGAGCCCGCCCATGGCGAAAAGGTCAAGGAAACGGCGGGTATCGCCGACCATGAGGCGGCCATCAAGAAAGTGCTGAACAAGCTGATCGATCCGCGGACCGGGGTCATCCAATCGCTTTCGGACATCGGCGCCATCGGCCATCGCGTCGTGCATGGCGGAGAGAAGTTCTCCGGCTCGGTGCGGATCACGGACGCGGTGATCGAGGCGCTGAAGGAAAACGTCCCGCTCGCGCCGCTGCACAATCCGCCCAACATCACCGGCATCGAGGCCATGCAGAAAGCCTTGCCCGGAGTTCCGAACGTCGGCGTGTTCGACACTTCCTTCCACGCCGCCATGCCCCCGGAATCCTACCTCTACGCCTTGCCCTACGAGTGGTACGAAAAATACCACGTGCGCCGCTACGGCTTCCACGGCACCTCGCATCGCTTCGTCTCCGAACGCGCGGCCCGGATGCTCGGCATCGACGAAGACCGTTTCAACGGCATCACCTGTCATATGGGCAACGGCTCGTCCTTTACCGCGGTCCGCAACGGCAAGTCCTTCGACACCAGCATGGGCATGACGCCGCTCGAAGGGATCGTCATGGGCACGCGCTGCGGCGATATCGATGCCGGCATCCTGAGCTATCTCGCGGTCAATGCCCATATGTCGCTGGCCGACATCGACAACGCCTTGAACAAGAAATCCGGACTGCAGGGCATTTCCGGCGTGAGTTCCGACATGCGCGATCTGCACCGGGCAGCCGCGGAAGGAAACGCCCGCGCCAGGCTGGCCGTCGACGTGCTGCTTCACCGCACGCTCAAATACATTGGCGCCTACGCCATCGAACTGGGGCGCGTCGACGCCATCGTGTTCACCGGCGGCATCGGGGAGAACGATATCGACTTCCGGGCCTCGGTCGTCGAACGGCTGACCCTGCTCGACGTCAAGCTGGATGCCGCGGCCAACGACGTGCGCGGCAAGGAAACAGTGATCTCCACCGCCGATTCGCCGATCAAGATCCTGGTCGTGCCGACCAACGAGGAACTGGTGATCGCGCGCGACACGCGGGATATCCTCTCCGGACGCTGATCGCGGCCGC
>JAITIQ010000016.1 GCA_031279425.1 Accumulibacter sp. | reverse complement strand
AACCAATGCGCATGACACATCGCGCTCGTCATGACTCGGGCTGCGCGACGCGGCAATCGATGCCTTCCTTCGGCGCAGCCGCAAACTGACTGTTTTCTGTCCTCTGTCCTCCGGATTGCCACGGACCTGCGGTCCTTGCAATGACGATGTAAATACATGACCAACATCAAATTAATCTGCTCCAATTCCGATGAACGGCCATGGCGTTTGCCGCCGCCACGGGGAGGAAAAATGCGGCGGTACACGAGCCCCCGGCTCGCGTCGCGGGTGGGACGACAAATGCTTCAATGCTCTTCCGGTCTTCGGTCGTCGCTCCCCAAGGAAGCGAGGAAAAAAGCGATTCCCGCAGGCGACGGCGGCAACCCGTCAAGGTAATCAAGGTAAAATACCGCGAATAAATAAAGACACCGCAAACCCGATCGAACCCGGGCTCGGGTTTCCTGCCGAGATCAACGCACTGCCTACCCGTCCATGAAATTCCTGCGCACACTCAAGGAAGTCTTTTTCTCGTCGCTTCCGCTGGCGGTGATCATCGTCGTCGTCTGCGGCTTCATCGCGCCGATGGAACACTTCTTCGACTACGTGAAGCTCGCCGTCGGATATGCTGGTGTCGTTTTCGGGCAGGTATTGTTCCTGATCGGACTGGACATCAGCATCCTGCCCATCGGGGAGTTGATCGGCAGTTCCCTCATCCACCTGAAGAAAACCGTCTTCATCCTCTTTTTCGGTTTCCTGTTCGGGCTGCTGGCGACGGTCGCCGAGCCGGCGCTGTCGGTGCTGGCGAGACAGACCCACATGATCCTGCCGCTGGTCAACGAAACGACCTTCATCTGGATCATGGGCGGGGGAATCGGCGTGTTCGTCGGATTCTCGCTGTACCGGGTGCTGAAGGACATGAACATCAAGCTGGTCTTCGTCGCGCTGTACGTCCTCACTTTCACGCTGATCATCTTCACGCCCGAGGAGTTCATCGCCCTGGCCTTCGACGGCAGCGGCGCCACCACGGGCGACATCTCGGTGCCGTTCATCCTGGCGCTCGGCATCGGCGTCGCGGCGACGATGTCGAAGAACAAGAGCGTGGAGGATACCTTCGGTATCATCGGGCTGGCCTCGGTCGGCCCGATCCTGTCGCTGTTCCTCTACGGCATCGTCCTGAAAGCGATGAACGGCGGGGTCGTTCCGCCCGCCGGCCTGTACGATCCGGGCGCGGCGGAAGACTTCCTCGGCATCGTCCTGTCGAATCTGGGCGACGTGGCCATGGCGCTCTTCCCGGTCGTGATCTGCTTTCTGCCCTTCCAGTTTCTGCTGATCAAACTGCCCAGAAGAGAGTTCATCCGGATGCTGGTCGGTACGGCCGTCGTCTACGTCGGCCTGCTCATCTTCCTGTCGAGCATCGACTTCGGTTTCGCCTTCGCCGGCAAATACATCGGCGAAATCTTCCTCGATCCCGCCCGCCCCGGCTGGTTCAAGTGGCTCCTGCTGCTCGTCGGATTCATCCTCGGCGCGGCGATCACGCTGAGCGAACCGGCCGTCACCGTGCTGGGCGAGCAACTGGAGGAAATCACCAACGGCCACGTGAAGAAAATGATGATCCGCGGCACGCTCGCGGCGGGCATCGGCGTCGCGGCGCTGATCTCGATGGTGAAGATCATCACGCAGATCGACATCCTCTGGTTCCTGATTCCGCTTTACGTCGTGTCGCTGGTCATGATGAAATACACGTCCAAACTTTTCGTGAGCCTCGCTTTCGATTCGGGCGGCGTCACCGGCGGCGCCTTGACCTCGGCCTTCCTGACCCCGCTCACGCTGGGCACGGCGCAGGCCGTGGCCGCCACCGCGGGTCCGGGCGCTCAGTCGGTGCTGACCAACGGCTTTGGCATCATCGCCTTCATTTCGGTCACGCCGCTCATCGCCGTGCAGGCATTGGGCATACTCTACGACCTGCAGCTGAAGAAAACCCAGGAATCGATGCTGGCGAACGAACTGGCGGGATTGGAAAAATTGGCTTCCCTTGCCGCACAGGCGGAGGAAGCCGGTAGCGTGAAAAACGGACAACGCCCATGAGTGAAAAGAAAGTCACGGTCAATGAGATCGTTCTGCTGACAGTCAGCATCGACAGGACGCGGAAGGACAGTCTGATCGCCTCGCTGCTCGAAGCGGGCGGGCAGCTGATCAACACCATCTACGGCAAGAGACTGGCCAAGGCGGGCTATCTCAAGGAAGCGCTCGGCCTGGTGCCGGAGAACAGCCGGGTCGTCGTCGTCTGCCTGCTGCCGAGCGAGGAAGCCGGTCTCGTGCTCGAAAAACTGAAGGAAAAATTCGGTCTCGACCAGCCCGACGCCGGCACCGCCTTCACCATGCCTGTCGAAAGGCTTTCGTTCTAGCCGGTATTCGTCGATTTCAGGAGGTCAACATGGAAAACGCGGGCAGCGTCAAGGCGCTTTTTATCATCGTCAACATGGGCTTCGGCAGCCAGGCCGTGGAAGTTGCGCAGGAAGCGGGAGCGGAAGGCGCGGTGGTCATCAACGCGGTCGGTACCGGCATGGCGAGAAAGTCGCTGATGGGCATTCCCGTCGAAAGCGAAAAGGAAATCGTGCTGACCCTCGCCGGCGAGGACACGGCCGGGAAGGTCGTGGCGGCGATCAAGGAGCGGCTGGGAGTGGAGACGCCCGCCCACGGCATCTGCCTGATCCTGCCCGTCGGACAGATCGCGCAGTTCGTCGGCGGCCTGCCGCCGACACAGGGTTGACGGAAGGGAGGATTGGAAAATGCGGAGAAAGCCTTCGCTTTTCTCCGCCCCATACGGTAATCCCATCATCCTGGAAACCGCAGACCACGGATTTCCTTCATTCGAGATCTTCCGGTCTCTTCACCCCTTCCCCCATGGGGCGATCTCGTGACGCGCCCAGGAGCGCCGCCCCGCAGCGTGCCGGTGGTGTTGCTCCTCCTTGCGGGCAGGAGCCCGTCGCGTCGTCGCGCCTTGCCCGCCCACTCCGGGGCAACACTCATGGGCACGTCCAATCGCGGCCCGGGATCATTCATCAGGAGGACGCTGTGAACCTCGTCGATTTTTTCCGCAATCCCAGGCAATCCGACCCGCAAGTGGATGGTGTGTTGCTGGCGGATTTTTGCGCCGCCGAGGCCGCGCGCGCGCTGGCTTTCCATCAGAGTTTCCGCGAATACGCGCCGACGCCGCTGGCATCCCTCGATGCCCTGGCGACCGATCTCGGTCTGGGCGGGATCTTTCTCAAGGATGAGTCGAAGCGGTTCGGGCTGAACGCCTTCAAAGTGCTCGGCGGTTCCTACGCCATCGGCCGCATTCTGGCCGAAAGACTGGGCCGACCCATCGAGGAATTGACGCGGGACGCGCTGGCTTCCCCCGCCGTCCGCGAAAAGATCGGGGCGATCACCTTCGTGACCGCCACGGACGGCAACCACGGCCGCGGCGTCGCCTGGACCGCACGGCAGATCGGACAGAAGGCGGTGGTGTTCATGCCCAGGGGTTCGCTCCGGGAACGGGTCGACAACATCCGGGCCACCGGCGCCGAATGCCATGTGACGGAACACAACTACGACGACTCCGTGCGCATCGCCAACGAATATGCCGAGAGGAACGGCGGCGTGATGGTCCAGGATACCGCCTGGGAAGGCTACGAGGACATCCCGCGCTGGATCATGCAGGGCTACATGACCGTGGCCGTCGAGATACTGGAGCAATTGCGCGGTCTTGGCGTCGACGCGCCCACGCATCTTTTTCTCCAGGCGGGCGTCGGTTCCTTCGCCGGCGCCCTGCTCGGCGGGATGGCCGCCGCTCTGGGCGAGAGGACGCCGGTGACCGCGATCGTGGAACCGCATCAGGCAAACTGCATTTTCCGTTCCCTGCGCGCGCAGGACGGCCATCCCCGCGCGGTCACCGGCGAAATGCGCACGATCATGGCGGGCCTCGCCTGCGGCGAGCCGTCGATCGTCAGTTGGGGAGTGCTCCGCGACCATGCCGCGGCCGCCGTTTCCTGTGCGGATCGCATCGCCGCGAACGGCATGCGCATCCTCGCGGCGCCCCGGCCCGGCGACCCGGCGATCGTGTCCGGCGAATCGGGCGCGGTGACCACGGGCGTCCTCGAATACATCATGAAACATCCGGACGGGCGCGGGATCGCCGCGGCGCTTTCGCTCACCCGAGAATCCAGGGTACTGCTCATCAGCACCGAGGGCGACACATCTCCCGAAACCTACCGGGACATCGTGTGGTACGGGAACAACTTCGATTGAGGAGGATTCGAACCTGCTGACGCAGGGGCAGAAAGACGATGGGTACCAGAAGACGGAGGACAGAGGACAGTCAGTTTGCGGTTGCGCCAAAGGAAGGCATGGATTGCCACATCATTGCGAGGGCGAGAGGCCCGGGGCCATCCAGAGGACCGAGGACCGAACGGACCTCCATGGGGGAGAGGTAAAAAGACTGGAAAAGCTTGTCATCACATGGCCTTGAATGGAAGAAATCAGTGCTCAACTGCGGTTTCCGGGTTCAAGGCAGAGAGCGCTTGGAGCCTGGTCGCGGCATGGAATGCGCTCAGACTTCCACGTTGTCGATAAGGCGCGGCTGCCCCAGCCGGCTGGCGCCCAACACCACCAGCGCTTCGTCGCCGTCCGACGGCGTCTGCAGATCGGCCTGCCGGCGCACCGCGACGTAATCGGTCTTCCAGCCGCGCCCGTCGAGCTCGGCCACCGCCTCGCCTTCGAGCCGCGCGAAATCCCGGTCGCCGCCGCGTATCGCGTCGCGGATGCGCGTGAGCGCGCGGTACAGGCGCGGCGCCTCGATGCGCTCTTCCGGCGCGAGAAAACCGTTGCGCGAGGAAAGCGCCAGACCGTTTTCGGCGCGCACCGTCTCGTGGGCGACGATCTCGACGGGCAGCGCCAGTTCGCGCGTCATGTTGCGCAGCACCATGAGCTGCTGGTAATCCTTCTTGCCGAACAGCGCCGCGTCGGGCCGGACGATGTGGAAGAGTTTCAGGACGACGGTCGCCACGCCGCGGAAGTGGCCGGGACGGAACGCGCCCTCGAGAATGCCCGCCTGCGCCGGGTCCGGATCGACGTGATAACGCTGCGGCTGCGGATACATCGCCGCTTCGTCCGGCGCGAACAGATGCGCGACGCCGACCGCCTCCAGCCTGGCGCAATCCGCCGCGAAGGTGCGGGGATACTCGTCAAAATCCTCGCGCGGGCCGAATTGCAGGCGATTGACGAAGATGCTGGCGACGACCGTGTCGCCGTGCTTCGCGGCTTCACGCATCAAGGCGATG
Source organism: Accumulibacter sp. (assembly GCA_031279425.1). GTDB lineage: Bacteria > Pseudomonadota > Gammaproteobacteria > Burkholderiales > Rhodocyclaceae > Propionivibrio. The sequence continues at coordinate 2,239 of JAITIQ010000016.1, read as the reverse complement.
TGGCCATCGTGCAGATTGCCCATGGTGGGGACCAGCACGACGCGACCGCGATGTTTCAGCGCGGCGCGGGTATCGGCAATCGTGGATGTGATTTGCATGGTGAATGCGGGTTCCTTTCTCCGGATTTTTCCGGATTGCGCCGGAATGACGGCATATGTCGATATCCTGGAAATCTCAGTTGATTGCGTCGAAAACGGCGAATACATAAAAAAACGGGAGAGTTGCCGAACATCACTGCCGTTATCGGACAATTAACCTGAAAACCGCGGTTGACACAGGGAGCATGGAGAAAAACCGGGGAAATTCGTTTCACCCATGATGACCCTCCGATTTTTCTGAAGCGCCCTCTGCGTTGTCAGCGCTTCCAACAGTCGTTCACGGGATCAATAGCAATGCTCCGGCCCGGGAAAACTGCCGTCCTTCACCGCCGCCACGTAGGCGGCGAGGGCGTTTGTGACCGAATCCCGGCCGGCCATGAAATTGCGCACGAAGCGCGGCTTGCGGCCGGGGGCGACGTCGAGCGCGTCGTGGATCACCAGCACCTGGCCGGAGCAGTCCTTGCCAGCGCCGATACCGATGGTCGGAATCTCCAGCCTGCCGGTGATTTCCGCGGCGAGCGCGGCGGGGATCGCTTCCAGCACGATCAGCGCGGCGCCGGCTTCCTGCTGGGCCAGCGCGTCGGCGCAAAGCCGCGCGGCGGCCACCTCGTCCTTGCCCTGCACGCGAAAACCGCCGAGCCGGTGCACCGATTGCGGCGTCAGACCGACGTGGGCGCACACGGGGATGCCGCGCGAAACGAGGAAGCGCGTGGTCTCGGCCATCTCCGCGCCGCCTTCCAGCTTGACCATCTGGGCGCCGGCGGCCATCAGCTTCGCCGCGTTGCGGAAGGCCCGCTGCGGGCTTTCCTGGAAACTGCCGAAAGGCATGTCGGCGACGATCAACAGGCGCTGGCTGCCGCGAACCACGCAGGCCGTGTGATAGGCGACGTGCTCGACGGTGACGGGCAGCGTCGTGTCGTGTCCCTGCACGACGTTGCCGAGCGAGTCGCCGATCAGTACCGCGTCGAGGCGGGCGGCGTCGCAGGCGCGCGCGAAGCTCGCGTCGTAACAGGTCAGCATGGCGATCTTTTCTCCGGCGGACCTCATCTTGTGGAGATCGACGTGAGTCAGCCGTCGAAGGTCGGTATGTGCGGACATGGTCTTCAGTTCCCCCTGTTGAAATATGCGCGCGGCCCGCGCATGGCTTCGATGCGCTGGACGAGAAGCTGGAAATCGTCGGGGTCGGCGGCGAAATCCAGATGTTCGGAATTGACCACCATCACCGGCGCGGCCGTGTAGTCGTGGAAGAAGCGGATATAGCATTCGCCCAGCCGGGCCAGGTAATCATCGTCGATCCTTCTTTCCATTTCGGCGCCGCGCTTCCTCACCCGCTCGATCAGAAATTCCGTGCCGGCCTGCAGGTAGATTACCAGATCGGGCGCCGGGACGGACTGCCCGGCGACACGGTCGTAGATCTGCCGGTACAGGCTGTATTCGTCGTCATCGAGCGTCAGCGACGCGAACAGCAGTTCCTTTTCCATCAGGTAGTCGCAGATCACCGCGCGCGTAAACAGTTCCGGCTGGGCCAGCGCGCGCATCTGGCCGAGACGCTGGAACAGGAAACAGAGCTGCGTCTGCAATGCATAGTGCCGCGGGTCCCGGTAGAAACGGGCGAGAAAGGGATTCTCCTCGGGCTGTTCGAGCAGGAGTCCGGCGTCCAGATATTCCGCCAGACGCCGGGCCAGGCTGGTCTTGCCGACGCCGATCGGTCCTTCGACGGCGATGTGGCGGGCGGATTCGAGAAAGTTCTTTTTCATGGCCGGATCGCGGAACGGGTCACGACAGGGCGTAGGATACACAGGACGAGCCACTCTTGCATTCGCCGCTTCACTCCGGAATTCCGGCTTTCGCCCAAGGGCTCATCCGCAGGCCCGCGGCAATCCAGATCGTTCCATGCGGCGCGCAGCGCCACTGGTTTGAACCACCTTGATACGGCGTATCAAGCCTCGCAATGACGCTTATTCAGCGTTCCCCTGGAATGATCCGAACACATTCGACGTGGTCCATTGGGGGTTTCCAGGATCATTCATCCTCCCGGAAATGGAAGGAAACGAGCACTTCCATTCGTTTGGGTGGTGGGGGCAGGGAGTGGGCGGAGCGCACCGCGTTCAATGCGGCCTCGTCGAGTTCCTGGTGACCGC